>JAVBSX010000199.1:0-4722 GCA_031556455.1 Thermoguttaceae bacterium | reverse complement strand
ATTTTTCCCGGGCATGCCAGATACATCGGCTCAACGAATACGCCGCCTACCGGTTGGCCGTTCTTTACGAACAGGCCGAGCGGCCGAAAGACGCTTTGGCCGTCGTCGATCTGTATCTGAGGGCCGGGGGCCGTGATCGCGGCATCCTCCTGCTCGGGACGCAGATCGCGCTCAACGGCGGATTTTACGAGGCGTTTCTCCTTTATGAATCGGCGTTGCCCAAAGATTTCTCCAACCCGCTCTTCGATGCACAAAAAGCGATCGCGTTGTTTCATTTGGAGCGGTACGAAGAATCGCGGAGCACGCTCGAAGCCTATGAACGGACATGGGAGATCACGGATCAATCCCAGGAGCTTTTCAAAACACTCCTTGAAATGAAAACCGGAAAAGGGGAATGGAAAACGAAGCTGCTCTCGGATATTGGAATTCCGGCCGGAGCGGAAGACGCCTTCCTGTTCGGCCATAACGTCAATCTCTTTGCGCTGCTCTGGGAAAACGTCGAGGAACTGGCCTCGGACGACCTGATTCGCGGGCGGTATCTCGATTTTTTATTCGTTCACGGGGAAGTTCCGGACAAATACTATCAGGACCAAGTCGATTGGGGAGTCGAAGAAAATGAAGAGAATGAAGAAGAATCGTATGAAATGATGCCTTGTTGGCGTTGCGTCCTGCGACAACCGTTGGATCCGTCGGTCCCGGCCTGGGCCGGCTGGAACTGTATCCCGCAAAGCGAAACGGCTTATCGGGCGATTTGGTTCGTGTCTCATCCGAGTCAGGAAGAAGCGGTTCGACTCGCATTGACCGAACAGGCAAAGTGTTATCCTCGTCCCGCCGAGATTGGTGAAGTGACCGAATGGGGAAATTACATGGTCCCCCATCCCCATATCGCGGCGATGGGGCCGAGAGAAAAAGATTCGCCCGAATGAAGACGCGAGTCCCGAGAGCAAATTCGATACTTCCCGTTCGGTTTTCTCTCCGTTGTGGCGGCGTCAGCGTCGATTTTTGCACAAAATATGTCAATCTGGGCGCATTGCTGTAAATAAAAAAAGTACCCTGACTTTGCGGGCGCCTCGCGTGTTAAACTTTAACATATAAAGGGAATTTTCGAGTTTTTCCGATTATTCGCGTAAATTTTGGTTCCCGATTTTCCGAATAAGACTTGAAGAACAGTGCCGCTTTTGCGGACTGTTGGGAAAATTTCGAACAAAATCCGGGGATTCTTGACATGTTAAGTCGAGTTTTGAAAACCTTGTCTTGCAAATTATGCCTTACGATAATTTTATCTTTGGTCTTCCTCGGAATGACCGGCTCGGCCTCCGCACAAAATTGGGCGGAAGACATGTTCCAAATCAAAAGTCATAATTTCGGCAAGGTTCCGCTCCAGTCCGATTCGCAATATCACTTTGTTTTTAAAAACAACCAAAAAAGCGACATTCATATCGCTTCGGTTTCGTCTTCCTGCAGTTGTACCGAGCCGTCTTTTACCAAACAGACGATCAAAAGCGGCGAAATGGGGGAAATCATCGCGAAGGTCAATACGACCGGCCAACACATCGGCAAACGATCGGCGACCCTCACCGTCCGCTTCGATCGGCCGAGCGAAGCCTACGTTCAATTGGAGGTGTCCGTTTATATCCGGCAGGACATCGTCCTCAATCCGGGCACGGTCGATTTCGGGGCGGTCCGCGAGGGGAAAAGCGTTGCCCGGGTCGTCAAACTCCAATATGCCGGCAATCCGGATTGGCGGCTCCTCGAAATCAAGCGGAACAACAGTTACATTTCCGCCCGGGCGGTTCCGATCGAATCCGAAGGGAATTCCCGGGAAGTGACCTACGAGATTACGGTTACGCTCAGCGAGAAGGCTCCGCCCGGCTACATTCGGGACAGTCTCCGCTTCATTACCAACGAAGGGGTGCTCGATTCCAAGGGACAAAAGACGTCTCACGCGATCGAACTGCCGGTTAACGGCGTTGTTATGGACCCGTTGGTCGCGAAGCCCTCGCCGTTCCAATTCGGCTCGATTTCCCCGGGCGAGACGGTTACGAAATACCTCGTTCTCCGGGCGGCCCAGGCGTTTCATGTTTTAAAGGTCAGTTCGAGCGACCCGCGGTTCCGTTTTTCGCCGTCCGAGCAGTTCAGCAACATTCATATCATTGCCGTAACCTTGAGTTCGCACCAGGGCAAGGCGGAGCAAATTTCCCGGATCATCAAGGTGCATACCGACTTGAAGGAACAGGACGACCTGTTGATCGACGTGCACGCCCGCTTTCTTTCCGAGGCGGAAGTCGATTCGAAAGCGTTTTATACCGCCGATTGGAAATCCGGAGGTGAGGAAACGACAAACACGGTCGAACCCGCCGCGGTCAAAAAACGAACGCCGAAATCGATCTCGTTGAACGACCAGACCTGGGACGACATCCCGGTTGACGAATCGACGTTGGAAGAGGATTCGCTCTTTTCGACGGAAAAACCAAGCGAATCGAACAAGCCCGTTGCCCCGGAAAAAAGCCCGCCGCCTCCCGAATCCGGAAAGGAGGAATCGGCCGATCCGTTCAGCGAGGCCGATCCGCTTTCAAAAGCCGCAATCGACGATGAGAGACCAGCAGAAAAACGAGCTCGTTCGATTATCGTCGCGACCGAAGATGAGTCCGAAACGGAGCAGAGCGAATCCGTTCCCCAGGTAACGGAATCCGGGACGAGAGACTCGGAGGCCGACCTTTGGGAATCGTCCAACCCGCACGAAACGCGGTCGGCTCGGTCCGAATTTCGGGGCACGCCGGTTCTTATCGAACTCTCGGAATTGAATTCCCCGGCATCGGAAGAAACGTTTTCGGCGAAAAAGTCGAACGGCGTTCGATTCGGCTCGCCGCAAAACGTCGCTCAAAAACCGAAACGGGAACTCTTGCAGGAAGAGGAAATGATCGGGGAAATGTATGTCGAAAACGATATTTTTCAAAAACCGATCCCAGAACCGGTAATCAAGTCGGAGCTCCCAAAGACGACGGTTCCTCCGTTTCTCGCGAATTCGAAAACGGAATCCCCCTTGCCGGAAACGGCGGTTCAGACGCCCGCGGAAAAGCAGCCGGCGAAAAAAACGCCGACGGAAAGGCATTTGGCAATGACGGAACTCCGGCCCGAAAAAACCGAAGTCCGATCACCGATCTCGGAAAAAACAAAAACCAAGGTCTCGAAAGTCGTAATGCCGAAAACAGAGGCGCCGCGGCCGCTGCGATCCTCGCCGGAACCCGCCGTTCAAAAAACGCGGACGACGGAGATCAAGGCCCAATCGCCGAACCACAGACCGGCGACGATCCCGAAATTGTAAGATGCAAAGAGTACAGCCGTTCGCGAATTTCGTAACACGCGAGCCGTTTGTTTTTTTGAACCAATCCCCTCGATTCGTCATTTCGAGCGAAGCGAGAAATCTCACCCTCGCCGAAAGGGCCGAAATTCGAACCCGCTCGCGAGGGTGAGATTTCTCCTTACGCTACGCTTCAGTCGAAATGACGAAGGCGGAGTGTCGCTCCAATCTTATTTTGCTCTCGGGTGAGCCTTTTCGTAAACTTCCAAGAGCCCGGCGGTGGTCAAATGCGTATAGATTTGCGTCGTTACAAGACTTTTGTGACCGAGCAATTCCTGGACGCTTCGGATATCGGCCCCCCGGTCCAACAGGTGCGTCGCGAAACTGTGCCTTAGCGTGTGCGGGGTCGTCCGTTTGTCCAACGCGGTGATCTTCAGATACTTTTCCAACATCCGGCCCACGCTTCGGGTCGTCAACCGCGTCCCGAAACGGTTCAAGAAAATCGGCTGCTCCGGCGAATCCTTGATCGTTTTTCTTCTTTTCGCGAGCAGCTCCGAGCGAATCGGGAACCAATGCTCGATCGCTTTTTTCGCGTGGGAGCCGATCGGGGCGAAGCGTTCGCGCTTCCCTTTGCCCCGGACCCGGATGATTCCCTCGGCTTTGCTCAGATCGCCGAGGTTCATTGCAACGAGCTCGGCGACACGAACACCGGCCGAATACATCGTTTCGAGAATCGCCCGGTCCCGAACACCCAAAATGTCCGCAAGCGGCGGGGCTTCCAACAGGGTTTCGATTTCCCGCGTTGAAAGAAAATAAGGGAGCGTCCGGGCCGTTCGCGGGTTGCGAAGCGGCTTGGCCGGATTTTCGCTGACCCAACCTTCGCGCAGCCCGAATTTGAAAAAGCTGCGAAGCGAGGCGAGCCGACGTGAGATCGTCGTTTTGGCGTAACCGGCCTCGTGCATCGCGGCGATGTAACCGCGCAGTTCAAGGGTCGTGATTTCCGACGGCTCCGGAATCCGACCGCCGCGGGCATCACCCAGATATTCGATGATCGCCTCGAAATCTCCCTTGTAACTTTTGAGGGTCAGTTCCGAGGCGTTTCGCTCGACCTGAAGGTATTTTAAAAATCGTTCAAGAGGAAGTTGCATATGCCGGTATCAGTAAGAATGTACGGCAAATATACTCCCTCCGATTTTTCAATGCAATCCCGTTTTAAGCCCGTAGCGAATATGCCTGAATTTTGAAAAAAGGTAAGCGTTCACGCAAAACTTGGAGCGCGGGCGTCCCGCCCGCACAGCGAGCGATCGGATATCCCTTTGCATCGTCGAAATCCGCTTGCGAGGGCCTCTTGCGAGTGGGAAAAATTCGACAACCCCTTGCAGGCGAGACGCCTGCCAACCCAGGTGCGGGCGGGACGCCCG
>JAVBSX010000121.1:0-2783 GCA_031556455.1 Thermoguttaceae bacterium | reverse complement strand
CAGCAATCGTCTCCGTGCCGAAGCGCACCAGGTCGAAGCCGCCCGTGCGGAAGTTCAACTCGCCCGATCGGCCCGTAATCCGGTTCTTTCCAATCATACCGCTTATACGGCTCTTTCCGATCAACCGGCTTATGTGATCGGACTTCCCGGCGCTCCCCAGGACATCAACATGCCGCTGAGCGACCAGCAGTTCGCGGCAACCTCGACGAACGTCAGCGTCCCGATTTACACCGGCGGGAAAATCAACGCGATGGTCGCGGCCAGTCGTTATCAACTGAATGCGGCGAGCGCCGGTTACGCGAGTTCGTTTCAAAACCTGAAAATGGAGGTCGCCGATTCCTATTTCAACGTTTTAAGGACACGACAGCTTTTGCGGATCGCCCAAACCTCGGAAGATGCGCTCATGCGACACCAACACGACGTCGAAAAACAGCTTCGGCAAAAAGTCGTAACTCGGAACGCTCTTTTGGCCGCTCAAGCCGCGTATTCGGCGGCGGCGCAGGAGCGGTTGAAAGCGGAAAACATGGTTTCGATTTCCGAATCGGCTTACAACCGATACATGGGCCGGCAATTGGATTCGTGGGTCGATATCGAAGAGATGCCGGTCCCGCCGTTGAGCGGTGATTTGAACGTCTTGACCCAGGAAGCGATCCGCAACCGGAAGGAATTGACGCAAATCGCCTCGCAATCGCAGGCTTCGGCGTCGCTTTCGAGGGCATCCAACGCCGACCGGTTGCCGCAGATCGTCGCGATGGGGGGGCATACGTATATGCAAAATTCTTATCTGGACGAAGAATCCTATTGGAGCGGATCGGTCGGGCTCCGTTGGACGCCGATCGACGGCGGGGCGAGCCGGGCGAAAAGCCGGGCGGCGGTCCAGAACTCGGCAGCGGCCGCGCGAATTTGGAACGAGACCTGTTCGCAGATCGCCCTGCAAGTCCGCTCGGCTTGGATTTTGGAGCAGGAAACCCGAAGCCGGATCGAAGTCGCCAACATCGGCGAAGATCAGGCGAACGAAAACCTGAGGGTCGTAACCCGGCAGTTCCAAGAAGGGCTGGTCAATCACACGGAAGTGCTCGACGCCCAGACACTGCAAACAAAGGCGGCGGTCAATCGCTGCAACGCGATTTACGACGCGATTCTCGCGAGCTGCCAACTCCAACGCGCCGCCGGACGAATGTAGGGGGGAATTGAGAATTGAAAATGAAGGAAAAAAATTTCAATTTTCAATTCTCAATTTTTAAAGCCTTTCGCTGATCGCCGTTTGCAGGAGCAGCATCTGGTGCCGCATGATGTTGAGCGCGGTGTTGAACTCGATGTTGTTCTTGGCCATTTCCGTAACCTGGAATTCCATTCCCACGTTGTTGTTGTCATGATACAGGATCGGGCGGTCGTCGGGCCAAACGTCCCCCATCACCGAACTTTCGTTCTTGAACGGGTACCGGGTGTAATTCGGGCCCGGCGGTTTGTGTTTGCGCTCGATCGCCCCTTCCAGTTTCTTCTTGAACAAGCCGACATCCAAATCCCTCGCCCGGTAAAGCGGCGTGTCGTAGTTCGCGATGTTGCCCGCCAAAAGCGATTGCCGGGCTTCGTTGAAATTGACAACTTGCTCCAACACGGGAACCGTCGTCGCATTGAAAATCGCTCGAAATTGTGCTGTAGGACGAATCATGATGCCGTTGGATAATTGAAAATTGAAAGTTGATAATTGAAAATGAATGAAAAATTGTCAATTTTCAATTGTCAATTTTCAATTTCTCTCTCGGTCCGTATCCGTATTGACGTAGTTTGCTCAACAAAGTCCGAACGCCGATGCCGAGCGTCTGGGCCGTTTTCGCCCGATGCCCCTGGTAATGTTCGAGCGTCGCCTCGATCATCTGCCGCTCGATTTCCTCCAGCGACATGCCGACCGTCCATTCGCGACGAATTTCTTGCGGCAGTTCGCTTTTTCGCATCTCGAAAGAGCCGTTTTCGGGCGAGTACTTGCCGGAAAAAATCCGGACAGTTTCCGAATTCGGCGTCGCCGAAACGACTCTCGAAACTCTTGTCTTCGAAAAAGAGGCTGCCTGGTTCGCTCGCGAGCCGGTTGGTTCCGCTTCCGGGTCGATCGAGAGCCAGCGTCGCATGTCGGCGGTTCCAACCGATTCATTTTCCCCGAATACGCTCGCCCGGGTGATCACGTTTTTCAGTTGCCGGACATTGCCGGGCCAATCGTAGTTCAACAGAATTTCAAACACGCCGTCCTCGAATCGAGGAGAAGCCTTGCCCGGTTGTTCGTTCGCCTGTCGCAAAAACCATTCGATCAATTCCGGAATATCTTCCCGTCGCTCACGAAGCGGCGGAACCGTGATCGGTAGGACCGCGAGCCGGTAATACAAATCTTCGCGAAAGCGGCCCCGGGCGATTTCTTCCGTCAGGTTTCGGTTGGTCGTCGCGAGCACCCGCGCGTTGCTCGGAACCGTTTCGCTTGAGCCGACCCGTTCGAAGGACCGTTCCTGCAACACGCGGAGCAATTTCGGTTGCAGGCTCAAATCGATCTCGCTGATCTCATCAAGCAAAATTGTCCCGTCGTTGGCGAACTCGAACCGCCCGATCCGGTCCGCGTCCGCTCCGGTAAACGCGCCCTTTTTATGTCCGAAAAGTTCGCTTTCCATAAGCTGGGGGGACAGGGCCGGACAATTGAGCGTAACCCAAGCGCCGCCGGCCCGAGGGCTTTGAGCATGAATCAGCTTCGCGACGATTTCCTTTCCGGTCCCGTTTTCCCCGGAGATGAGCACCGTTTC
>JAVBSX010000094.1:0-6144 GCA_031556455.1 Thermoguttaceae bacterium | reverse complement strand
GCTTTCGAGTTGCTCAGCCAATCGAAAGAGTATTTTTACCCCGGCAAGTCGTACCTGCTTAATTTGCTCCTCCCTTCCGAGGGGCAGCTCGGAGAACCGTTGCGGCGGGAAATCGAACGTTCCCCGCTTGTCAACCTGTTCTTGCCGACGGAACTGCTTCGGAAAATCGTCGAATCCGAACCGGAAACCCTCGCGACCCTGCGAAAAGCGATTGCCGAGGGAACGACCGAAATCATCGGCGACGACATCGACTCGGGGCCGCTCTCGATGCTCCCGATGTTGGAAGTCGCAGACCGGATCGTCCAGGGAATTCTCTATTACCGGGAACATCTCGGCTCCCGGCCGGAGGTATTCGGTCGGCTTCGCAAAGGCTTGAGCCCGATTCTGCCGCAACTTTTGCGATTGGCCGGGTATCAAGGGGCGGTGCATTTTACGCCCCGCGACGGTTGGCAAGTCCTCAAGGAAAACCAAAGCAAGATCACCTGGTCCGGTATCGACGGAACGAAAATCGAAGCCTTACTCAAATTTCCGCTCAACGCCGAAGTGCACGAAACGTTTTTTCAACTGCCGAAAAAAATGGGCTATTCGATGAGCGGCGATTCGGCTTCGACCTTCGTGCTCGCGCATCACCCGCTCAAACAAAGCCGTTGGTTGGAAGACCTCGTCCGTTCGGCCCGGTACGGTGATGTACTCGGGGAATTTCCGAAACTCTCGGATTACTTCGAAAAAACGAAATATGTCGGCTCGACCAAATCGTTCGGATTTGCCAAATATTGGACGAATTCTCTCGCCCAAGCCGTTCGAGAAGAGCGAACCGGACCGGTTTCCGATTGGGTCGATTATTACCGACTGCATTTTCAGATCGCGGCCTTCCAAATTTTCGGAACGCTTTGCACATCGATTTTGCGAGGCAAGGCCGACGACGATGCGATCCGTCGAAATCTGGAAAGGCATTTCGCCCCTCTTTTGGAAACGATTGAAAATCGACTGATCGGAGAAAATCCGATCGAGCGACCTGCTTACGAAAAGCTTTGCCAAGAAGCGGAAGAGACACTTGTTTCGCAACTCGCGTTCGCGGTTTACGGGAAGTCGATCGCCAATATCGAAAAACTTTCGGACCGCGAAATCGAAAAAATCATCGGACTGCTCGTCGTCAACCCGCTCGGTTTTTCGCGAACCGTTTGCGTCGACGTTTCCGATCTGAGCCGCTTGCCGAACGAAGGGGGCAAGGTTTTGCTTGCACGACGGTTCGAATACCGGGGACAAATTCGGCAGGAAGCGATCCTCGAACTTCCTCCGTTCGGATACCATTGGATCGGCCCCGGCGCCGAGGTCGCGCAATCCGCGAACGAGAAGCCCTCGGCCCGCAAATCAGGGGCGTTCGCGACGCTCAAACAAAGGCTTTTCTCCAAAAAACCGAAGCCGGTCCAAGCCCCCTCACTCGTTGAAATCGTCGAAGAAAAATTCGAGAAACGGGGCAGCGGCATCCAAAAGCAAACCTCCTACCTTCTTCGCAACGAATTATTCGAGGCTCGGATCGATGCGACGACTGGGGAACTGCGGTCGATCACCTCGTCCAAAGCCCGCGGCAACCGATTCGCCCATCAAATCGGCTTTCGTTCCCCGGAAGCGGATCGCAAGAACGACCCTCGCAACGAACATGGGCCGCTGCGCGGGTACTCGATTATGGCCGCAGACCGTTTTGAGATCGAATCCCCGGGCCCGGTCCGGGGCCGACTTAGCGTGAGCGGCCGACTCGTTCGTCCGGACGGAACCCTTGCGGGAAAGTTCCGAGAAACGTTTGAAATCCGGCGTCTTTCGCCTGTGATTGAGATCGAAATTGAAATCACGCCCGAGATTGAGCCGGGAGAAAAACCGTGGGATTCCTATTTCGCGTCCCGATTCGCCTGGGCCGATTCGACGTTAAGCCTCCGGAACGGGTTACACGGGGGAGCGTTCACGACGGATGCCGATTTGCTGCTCGCACCCGAGTTTCTCGACCTGCGAAATGAGAACGGTTCGATCACGATTTTGACCGGCGGTTTGCCGTATCACCGTTCGTTCGATGAGAACCGGCTCGACACGATCCTGATTCCGAAAGGGGAACAAGGCCGGAAATTCCGACTCGGCATCGCCGTCGACGTTCCGCATCCGCACCAGGCGGCGAGCGAATTCTTGCTGTCCGACCTCAGGGCGAATGCGATGATCCCCTGTCCGAAAGCACCGAACGCCTGGTTTTTCGCACTCGAAGCGAAAAACGTGCAAATCCTCCGAATCGAACCGTTGTTCGAGGAAGGCGAAGAAAAACAGCCGGGCGAGACAATGACCGGCCTGCGGCTGATTTTGCAGGAGATGGAAAACAAGAGCGTCGCGTTTTCGCTTCGGACGTTTTTGCCGGTCGCGAAAGCGTTCAAAACCGACTTGCTGCGAAGCCCCGGCACAGAGTGCCCGATTGAAGGAGATCGCATCCGTTTGGAGATGCACGGCCGCGAACTCCTGCCGCTCGAACTTTGGTTAAAGTAACCCTTGATCCGTACGCCGCGGTTTTCCGCCAGATGGGAGAAAACAACCTCACTGCAACGCAGAACGATAGGTGACGAAAAACAGACGTCGCATCGGCATCAGGATCGTGCCGTCTTTTTCGCAAGGGTAGGCTTTTTCCAACGCCTGTTCAAAGTCCGAGAGCAACCCCGCCCGCTCCGGTTCGCCCGGCAACATCGAAAGGTAGTACCGCAGCCCCGAACCCTTGTACCATTCGACGATCCCGGCGTGATCGGCCAGCCGTTGAATGTAATCGGTTTGCCAGATTTCCAAATCGTCGCTCAACCCGCAAAGAATGTCATAGTAATAGGCATACCCATGAAACTTGTCCGGGTATTCGTTCACTTTGAAAAAACCGTTCCACTTTTCGGAACGGACCAGCCTCTGCAACTCCAAGGCAAACGGTAGTTCGCGCGTGTTCGGAACTTGGACGGCCAACGCCCCGCCGGGATTCAGCAGATCGAAAAATCGGGCCAACACCCGGGGCTTGTCCGACATGTGATGCACTGCGGCGTTCGAAAACACAATGTCGAACTTTCCGAGGAAACTCAAATCGTTCGCCGTATCGCCGCGAACCCATTCGATTTCCTCGGACATCGCTCGCGCTTGTTGCAGCATCGCCTCGGACGAATCCAATCCGAGGATCACCGCCTGCGGCCAGCGACTCTTGAGCACGCGCGTGCTGTTGCCCGGGCCACAGCCGATGTCGATGATCCGGCCCGGAGCGGTGAGGCGAATCCGCGAGGTGAGATCGACGCTCGGCCGGGTCCGCTCCTGCTCGAATTTCAAATACTGTTTCGGTTCCCAATCGATTGCGGTCATTTCAATTCGTAACACAGCAACAAGCCCTGGTCGCGCAGGTAAAGTTTGCCGTCGTAAACGACCGGGTAGGTCCAACTGTATTTATTCGAACGGTCCGGCTGGTCGAACCGCGAAAATTCCTTGTAACCGTCCGGCGAAGCCTCGACCAACGCGACCGTTCCGTCCGATCCCTCGGAGCGAACGATCAACTTGCCGTCGACGCCCAAGATCGAGCCTTTGCCGACGCTGCGGTCGTTCCAAAGCGTTTCGCCTGTTTTCGGATCGATGCAAACCAGCTCCCGCTGGGTCAGCATGTAAAAGTGCCCGCCCATTTGAACCAACCCACCGTGGTGACTTTCCAGTTTCGGTTTCGCGAAAATTTCCTCGGCCTGGAATGTTCCGTCCTGCGCGACCACTTTGATACCGTTCGCGCCGACTCCGTAACCGCTCGAGACCATCACGTAGCAGGTGTTTTCGCCGTCAAGCTGGTAAACCGGATCGCTGCAAACGGCGACTTTGCCCGGCCGATCGACCGACCAGAGCAACTTGCCCGACGCGGCGTCCAGACCCGCGACGCGTTTGTCGGTAAACAGCAGGTATTGAGCGATTCTGCCGATCGTGACGGGAACGACCGAAGCGTACGGAGCCCGGTCGGGAACCTCCGAAGACCGCCAGATCGGTTTGAACGCATCGGCGTCGCGCTCGAATGCGATCACCGTGCCGTCTTTCCCGCCGATCGGCAGGACGACCCGGTCGCCGTCGATGATCGGCGACATCGAGTAATCCCACGTTATGCCGCTGTCTCCCTTGTTCAACATCACCCCGCCGCCGAGTTGCTCCTCGACGTTGAGCCGCCAATGTTCCTTCCCCGTCTTGGCGTCGGCGCAGAGGAGATCACCGAACTGGCCGATCGCGAAAACGCGGCTTCCGTCCGTCGCCGGAGTGCATCGCGGGCCGGGAAAGGCGTAAGGATTCCCCTTGCCGGCTCCGGCGTCGCCAAGCCGCAAGTTCCAGCGTTCCTTCCCGCCGTTCAAATCCAAGGCGTAGAGGTAGCAACCGTCCTCGCGGTCCCCCAGGCTGTAGATCATTCCGTTGGCGAAGGACATGTTGGAGTAGCCCTCGCCGAGCCCTTCGGTTTTCCAAAGCAGCTTCGGGCCGCCTTCGGGCCAGGAATCGAGCAGCCCGGTTTCGGTCGAAACGCCGTCGTGATTCGGGCCGCGCCATTGCATCCAATCGGCGGCGTGAAGCGGGACGGAAAGCAACAACACGAATGAAATGACGATGAATCGTTGCAAAATATTTACTCCTTGATTTTGATTTGATCTAAAATGATCGTCGCGTAAATGATCAAAAGTTTTTTGTTTCACACCAAGGCACGAAGATCACGAAGGAAAATTGGAATTTCAAGTCCTTTGCGACCTTCGTGCCTTCGTGTGAAACCGCATTCATTTCGATATCCGTGCGTTGCAGCCCTACGCCGTAACGACGATTTCGATTGCCTTGTCGATGCTGTTACGCACCGGGCAGGCGTTGAGGGCGGCGAGATACTTTTTCCGGTCGATCTCATCGATCGATTCGTCGAAGGCGACCTTCAGCGTGAGCTTCGTCACATGCTCCGGCTTGCCGGTAAACTCCGCGTTGACCGTGATGTTCGTCGCGCCGAGCGACTTGTCGCGATGCTTCGCCATTTCGCCCATCGTCGCCAACAGGCAGGCCGCGACCGAACCGGCGAACAGGTCGCCGGGGCAGAACAAGCGGCCTTCACCGCCGACTTTTTTCGGCAGGTCGGTTTCGATCACGGCCCCGTTTTCCAAATGCTTGAGCAACGTCTTGCCGTCGCCGGGATAAGTACAAAGAATTTCCGACATGTTTTTCTCCTCCTCAAATCAGGGGTTTTCAGACCTGATTGTACCCGCCTTGCCCGTCGGCGCCGAGACGGCGGGCGGCAACGCCCAAGAGAACTGCAAAGTCCCGTCATTTCGACTGAAGCGTAGCGCAAGGAGAAATCTCACCCTCGCGCGAGGGCCGGGATTCCTGCCTTTTCGGCGAGGGTGAGATTTCTCGCTCCGCTCGAAATGACGCATCCTCTTTTCTCTATCTTCTCACAAATTCAACTTTGCAGTTCTCTTGGCGGTAAACAAACAAATATCAAATGATGTGGAATCTCCCCGCCGAACGACAAGCCCCGAAAATCGCGTCCTGAGCCGATCGAATTTCGTTCACGGATCGGCTTGGCGATCATGCTGCACCAAAATAAAACACGTTGTCCGGACTGGTGTTTGATTTTGATAAAAGAATCGTTCAAAACACGAATTTTGTGTTGTTAATTATAGACATTGGAGGCGATCACGGCAGGCATAATTTGTGATAAGCAAGTCTTCTTGGCGTTTTCTTGACCTTAATTTTGACTTTGGTGTAAAAGTTGCATATAATAGTGGGTGTAAAGGGAATTAAGCGAGCAATGCCCGCAGACGAGTCTCGGAAAGCCGCCCCACGAGACGAAAGAGACGCGGATGTTACAGGCGTGATTGACCGGGGAATCCATAATCGGTTTCTTCTCTGTCTTGCTCTTCTCACCAGACCTACCGATACCTAAGGAGATTCATGTGAAAAAAATCATCGTTCTTTTCGCGGCCATGATCTTGCTGGCCAGTTCCCTGCGAGCCGATTTCGATCGCTCCGCGGCTTTGAATTTCATCGATGGCTTCAACTCTTTGAATGACAATACCGGGGTTCACTTCGACTACGGCGCCAACGGCAGTTTGGTGACATTGACGGGAATCGCGGGGGCCGAAGGCGGTT
>JAVBSX010000060.1:0-6411 GCA_031556455.1 Thermoguttaceae bacterium | reverse complement strand
ATGTGACCATCGCGGTGTGCCGGGACATGAAATTGAACGACGATCTCGTGATCCAGGAGTGGGGCGATCAGCTTCTCGACCAATTGGAAGCCCAAAAAAGCTCGAAACTGATCGTCAATTTCGAACGGGTGCTCTTCATGTCCAGGTCCGCTCTTCGGGCTTTGATCACGCTCAACAAAAAGGCGAAGGAGACCGGTGCCGCCCTGATCTTGTGTTGCATCGACGACAATATCATGGAAGCCTTTCGCATCACCCGATTGGACACCGTATTCCAAATCAAAAAGACCGAGGAAGAGGCGATCCGGAGCTTGACGATCAACTCCTGAGTTCGGTGGGGTCCGACCGTGCGAGGCCCCCCTTCATTCCATGTCCCTACGTCCAAACTCGGAGATGTCCGTGGTGTCCGCAACGTCCTGGTCGCGTCAATGTTCTTTTCCCAGCGATATGACGATCGCTCATGCGCTGATCCAGGAAGTCTTGGAGCACATGCGGGGCGGCCCTTGGTCGGATCACGATCTGTTCGGGGTCGAACTCGCCTTGGAAGAGGCTTTGGCCAATGCCGTGCATCACGGGAACGAGGACGATGAAGCGAAAAACGTCCACTTTTCCTGTACGCTCTCGGACAATTTAATCAGGGTTCAGGTCGAAGACGAAGGCCCGGGGTTCGACCCTCATACCCTGCGGGATCCTCGGGCGCCGGAGAATATCGAAAACATCTCCGGCCGCGGAGTCCTCTTGATTTACGGCTTTATGAGCCGGGTCGAATTCAATCCCAAAGGGAACCTCATCAAAATGGAAAAAGATCGGGAACGAAAGTAGGGAAAATCCCGAACCGGATTTGTGCGCCGCACGCCCTTTTGCCCGTACTCGGCGCAGTTTACGCCGTCGAGTTCTTCTTTCTTTTCAGCGCGTTCTCGACCAGTTCGGAGAAACGGTCGACGATGTTCGGCGGCAGGGCGTGCTCCATTTCGCAGGCCAATTCCTCCGCTTCTTCGGGACCGACTTCGAGCAAATCGTGCAAAAGGCGGTAAAAAATCTCATGCCGTCGCACCACCCCGCGTGCTTCGATCAGCCCTTTTTTCGTCAGCGTCACTTCCTGGTAGGGGGCGTATTGAATAAACCCCTGGGCCGCGAGATGTTGCAGGGCCGTCGTCACGGTCGATTTGTGGACCCCCAACTGCTCGGAAATCATCCTCGAACGAGCCGAACCGTGAGCGTTGACCAGATGATAGATCACTTCGAGGTAATCTTCCATGGTCGAGGTTAACGGATTTTTATTCTCGGTCGGCATTGATGATGTATTTCTGCAACATGAACTCTGATGACTTCGTAATTCGCCCTGAAAGGGCGGCGCATAACAGCCCAGGGCAAAGCGAATCGCCGCCCTGGGTTGCGGGACGCCCCACCCGCCCATCGGCCTGTAAGGCCGACGCAAGCCTGTTGTTCCCTTGCCCTTTCAGGGCGGCTGCTATCGAGGGGCCTCATCCCCCAGGGCGGCGCCTTCGGCTCTGCCCTGGGCTGTTATGCACCGGCCATACAGGCCGAGGAGCGAAAACCGACGTCTGACCTTTTTGCGATGTTCTCAAAAAGAGTTTAAATTTTTTCTGGATATCACTACCTGAGTTTAAAAGAGCCGACCGAACAATGCAACGTACCCTCAAATATTTTGTGTTCGAGCATTCTCTTTTTTTTTTCTTCTGGTAAAATAAGGAGTTGGTTTTTTGTCGGAAATCGAAAAGATTCCTGGTGCGAAAATTTCGCGGGCGTTCCTGTTTTCGTCGTTTTGAAAAGAGATGATGCATTATGTCGAATGATGAAGAGATCCTGCAATCGGCCAATATTCTGATCGCCGACGACGATCCCGCGATCTTGCGATTGTTCTCCCATCTGCTGGAACAGGGCGGCCACAAAATCCGCACCGCCGAGGACGGCAACCAGGCGCTGTACATGATCCTGCAGGACTGCCCCGATGTCCTGATCACCGATTGGATGATGCCCGGGTTCGACGGTCTGGAACTCTGCCGACGGGTCCGCCAATTGCACCACCGCAAGGTTTTGCCGCACTACACCTACGTTCTGATGCTGACGGCCAAGGCCGGAAAAAGCTACCTGATCGAAGGACTCGAAGCGGGAGCCGATGATTTCGTCGAAAAATCGGCCGAAAGCATCACCGACCTCCGGGTCGAAATCCGGGCTCGGCTCAAGGCGGCCTTGCGAACCCGCAAATTGGAAATGGATTTGGAATTCGCCGCCAAGTACGATGCGATGACCAAATTGCTCAACCGGGTTACGTTTTACGATTACGCCCAGGTGATTTGGGATCGTTCGATCAAGAACAAGTTTCCGCTTTCCGTGATCATGTTCGATTGCGATTTCTTCAAGCGGGTCAACGACATACACGGGCACCTCGCCGGCGACACGGTGCTTCGGGAGATGGCCTCGATCCTCCGGGGTTTTTCGCGAACTTCCGATGTGATCTGCCGTTACGGCGGCGAGGAATTTTGCGTCCTACTCCCAGGCTGCAACGAAAAAACCGCCTGGAACTGGGCGGAACGGATCCGCAAGCAGTTCGAAAAATTTCCGATCAAACACGAGGCGTTGGAAATCGGGATCACCGTCAGCTTCGGGATCGCCGAAAGAATGGACGACACGGTCTTTCTCGATCAATTGATCGAACGGGCCGACCAGGCCCTGCTCTTCGCCAAGGAATCGGGGCGCAACCGTTGCATCTGCTTTTCGGAGACCGTCGCCGAGGATTCCGAGAGCGCCGGAGAATTGCGAACCGTTCACAATCTTTTCGACGGCGTCTTCGCTTCCGACATCATGATGCCGGTCACGCTCACGGTCGATTCCAACGAAACCGTCGCGAACGTCGCCGATTTCTTCATCAAAACGCAAATCGAATCGCTCCCGGTCGTCGATCAGGACGGCAATCTCCTCGGGATGGTTTCCGAAAAGAACTTTATCACGCTCCTCGGCAATGCCGCCCGATGGGGGGAGCAAATCGGCGATCTGGTCACTCCCAACGTCATTTCCTATCCCGCGACGACCCCGTTGCGGGTCATCTTCGATTTCCTCTGCCGCGTTTCTCTCCGACAGGTCGTGATCGTCGAGGGAACGAAACCGGTCGGTTTTTTGGGCCGGGGATCTCTTTTGCGTTGGATGCGCAGCAAATGGGCGGCGTTGAGCGAGAATTTCGAGGCGATCATTCCTTCCGGGCCCGGAGCCGACCGGGCGATTTCCGATATCGCCCGATCGATTCAAACGCTAAGCGACCGACTTGACGGGCTCCAGAAAAAGATCGCAACCGAAGATACGAACGAAACCTGGGAATCGTGTCGTTTTGAAATTGTTTCGCTCGTTTCGCAGCTGCAAGATATGATGGACCAAGTTCTTCAATCCTGTTCCCTGATCCGCTCCGATTCGAATCGGGGAGAACACGCGGGCCCTCTCGCGGACAAAGGAAATTTCCAACTCTAGGACATATCATTAACGTCTCATTCGATCGTGCCTCGAATCGCCGTTACTGCACGAACTGCGGGCCGGGATCGGGGCTGTAGCCGCCGGAATAGGAACCGCCGGAGCAAGGATCGTTACAGAGCGCGGGCGTGCAGGGCGGCGAGCAGTAGCCTTGGCTCGGGACGACGAATTCTTCCGGAGCGGCGGCGGCCGGTCGGGAAGAAAACGGCCAAACCGAACCGCGACGACACCAATCGGAGGTCGAGGTGCAACCGGCCAAAAGGCCGACAAAGGCCAACAACAAGGAAAATTTTACGATTGTTTTCATTTTTATCTCCGTCAAGGAATAAAATCAGGGACAGGGCGGGGGAAAGAAAAACCCAAGGGGGGGAATGGGTTTTGAAAAAGGGTGTCTCCCTTCATCTTGCTGGGGAAATGTACACCGCCGTTCGCGAAAAGCAAATGAAGAACGGCGTTTTTTCGGGAAGACTTTCCGTTCCGGCCCACCGTTAACCGCAATGACCCCGTCCCCCGGAAAAGTTTCACTATCTTGACAGCACGAAAAAGAGCCGCATATGTAGCGCAGCGCAACTTGCGGACCTTGTACACGGTCTGCACCGCTCAATCTTCGCCCCGAAGGGGCAGTGCGTCATAGCCCAGGGCAACGCCCTGGGTGAGAGAATCGTAAAATTCGATTCCGCCCTGAAAGGGCAGTGCAAGCCGTTCATCCCTTGCCCTTTCAGGGCGGCTGATTGTTAGGGGGGCTTACACCCAGGGCGACGCCTTCGGCTTTGCCCTGGGCTATGACGCACTGCCCTTTCAGGGCGGAATTTTTTCGCAACTTTCATCAAAAGAATTCCTTTTTCCTCGTAACCGGCGGCGATTTTCAGGGACTTGAGAATAGAGTACACTTGAACACGTGCCAACCGACGGGAGCAAACCATGTCAAGCGACGTCAATCTTTGGATCGAGCAGAGCCGGGGCGGCGACCGGGAAGCGTTCGCGCGGATCGTCACGCAATTTCAGGCCAAGGTTTGTGCCGTCACCTTCAGCATGACCGGCCGGTTGCAGGAGAGCGAAGACATCGCCCAGGAGACGTTTCTCACGGCCTGGAATAAGCTCGGCGAACTGCGAGAGCCGGACAAAATCGGGGCCTGGCTCTGCGGCATCGCCCGGACGCTCTGCAAAAAATGGTTCGACCGCAACCGTCGCGATCCGCTGCACGCCGCCGCTCCGGTCGACCGGCCCGGCCTCGAACCGATCGAAGCAGAGGCGTCGGACGAACACGAAAAGCGGCAGGAGCAGGCGAATTTGGCGTGGTCGGTTCTCGCGGACATTCCGGAGCAATATCGCGAGCCGCTCGTTCACTATTACCGCGAGGGCCGCTCGGTGCGGGAAGTCGCCGAAACGCTCGAACTGACGGAAACCTGTGTCAAGCAGCGGCTGCATCGCGGTCGGCAACACCTGAAGAAAGAGTTGGAACGGCTTGTCGAATCGGCACTCGAATCGACCCGACCGGACACGGCGTTTACGTTGGCCGTTCTCGCGGCGCTTCCGCTGGCGGCTTCGGCGGGCTGCTCGGCGACGTCGAAATCGATCGGCATGTTGGGGGGCGTTTCGGCGTTGGGCTGGTCCGGAAGCGTGCTGGCTATTTTGGGGAGCCTCGTTTTCCTGCTCTTTGATTCGACGATGATGATCGCCCTGGCGGCGGCCTGCTTTTACGCCTTTTGGTACGCGGTCAAAAACTCGCCGACGCTTCGGACACGGCGTTTCGTGATCGAAGCGGCCCTTGATTTCAACCTGCTGCTTTGGCTTTGCAACGCAATGATTGGAACACTCTTGTTCACTGTGACGCCATTCGTTTATCTTGCAGACAGTTTTCAGAAAATTCTGACGATTTTCTTGTCTCTTTGTTTCCAATCCTATCCCGGCGAACTGGAAGTATTCGTTTGGGGACTTCCTATTTTCTGCCTCTTTTTCGCCTTCGTGTTGTACGTCGTTTTGCGTTGGCGGCAATTGCTCTACGAAGAGCGGCAGCCGCCGGAACCATTGGAAGGCGACAGCCCGCTCGATAACGTTCGTCGTTTTATCGGTCGTTGCCAAGAATATTTTTTGACGACCGAGGGCCTGAGAGTCAAGCGGAACATCGTTGCCGGGCTTATTGTCGTCGCTATCGCTCTGACCGTGTTTTCGGCAATTCGACTCGTCAATATCATCGCCGCCGAGGCAGGGATCAAGGAGCATGCCATTTGGATCTACGGAACATCCGTGTGGTTTTTTTCCGTCCAGATCGTGATCCAACTCATCTTTTTCCGGCTCGTTTCGCGCGGCATGGCCGCTTCGCGGGACGAAACGGCTCTCAAAACGACGCCGCCGAAGTACGAGCTTGCGGCGTGGGACCTGGAAGATGCGTCCCCGGTTGCCCGAAGCGGTGTTTTGCGTGACGCCCTGTTTCTTTGGGCCGTGATTCCGCTGACCATGATGGTGGGGGCCGTCGGGTTGGGATTCGTGCGCATCTCGGCAGATGATCCGATCTTTTCATTCGGGATGGAACTCTTACGGCCGGTTGAGCCGCTGAATTTGGGTCATTTTCATTTGATCGCGCGAATCGAGTTCGTCCTCATCGCGTTGACCGCGCTTTGGATTTCGGGAAAACCAGGCCGGCGGTATTCGGCGTATTCGACGCTCTTTTTCGGAACCGGCCTGTTGACGGTTGGCATGATCGAATGGGAGCCGCTCGTCTTGAATGGTTTGCTGCCGTTCCTACAAGAATATTGTTTCCCCCGGGTCGGTGGAGTGTCGTATGTTCCCAGATGGGTCAATTACAATTACCATGTTT
Source organism: Thermoguttaceae bacterium (assembly GCA_031556455.1). Lineage (GTDB taxonomy): Bacteria > Planctomycetota > Planctomycetia > Pirellulales > Thermoguttaceae > JAVBSX01. The sequence continues at coordinate 113 of JAVBSX010000060.1, read as the reverse complement.
TTATTGCCCTTCAGAAAGACCTGCTGCTCTACCACATTTTTGCGGCGGGCTGGCTCGTCTATTCCCTGTGCGCCGCGACGGTTTGTTCCGTTTTGGCCCGACGTGCGAAAAAA
>JAVBSX010000225.1:0-9426 GCA_031556455.1 Thermoguttaceae bacterium | reverse complement strand
CTTTTTCGTCGCCCGAACCAACGGCGACCTGTTCCGCCTCAAGTTCGGCGCCGCGGTCGTCGCCGTGCGCCGCAGCGGCGGGACGGCGGCGTTCGACCAATTGAACAAGTATTTTCAAATCTCCGAAATGATGACCGTCGGATCGTGTTACTGGAACGTGATTCACGGTTTCGCTCCCGGGGAAATCAACCAGGATCCCGAAGGGCTTCGGATCGTGCGGACCCTGGGCCGAAACCTCGCCTGGGTCCTGAAACTCGCCGAACACGGTCGGGACCAGGTTGCCCGACCGGAACCGGACGCCCCGGCGACCACCAATTTCGTGCGGTAATTTTACGAATGAACAATAACAGAAAAAGCCGAACAACGAGCCGCGACCTGTGGTCGCGGTTTCGTTGACGGCGAGAAAAGTATCAACACGAATAGGGACAAACCGCGACCTCAGGTCGCGACTCTCTTTCCTCTGTCGTCTGTCCTCTAATCCTCTCATGCGGGAAATCGACGAACTGCGGCAACAAAACGCGAAATTAAGAGCGGAACTCGACGCGATCCGTCAAACGACCGCCCTTTCGGAGCTCATTGCGCAGAACCTGCGCGACGCCCAGCAGAAGTTGGACGCCAATCTCGATATGTTTACCCGCCTGCACGAGTACACCCGGCGGGCCTTCGTCGCGACCGAGCCGAAAGAGTTCGAAGAAATCGTCGTCGAAGGGATCGTCGATGTCCTCCAGCTCGAAGCAGGCGCCTTGTTCGAGGTCGGTTTCGCCGACCGGCAGCTGATTCTCTTGAGCAGTATTAACCTGGAACCGGAACAAACCGTCTTTTCCTTCCCGGCGGAAGAATGGAAGAAGCACGGCATCGGCCGGGACGTTTCGAAAAACCGGGCGATCTGCGAGTCCCCGGTTACGACGCCGATTTGGGCCGAACTCGGATTGGCCGAAGCCGTGTTTATGCCGATTTTCAATAACGACCGGCAGATCACCCGGCTGCTGCTCGGAGGGGTCTCGGAAGCCGGCAAAGAGGTTTACGATTTCATTCCGAAGGAATTGGTCTTTCCTTTCATGGTTTATTGCCAACAGATGAGCGGGATCATGGGGCTCCGCGAGGCGATCGAACAGGCCAATCGGGCGGGCAAGGCCAAAAGCCGGTTTTTGGCCAATCTCAGTCACGAAATTCGCACGCCCATGAACGCGATCATCGGCATGACCCAAATCGCCCAGCGAAGCAGCGATTCGGAAGAAATCGACCGCTGCATCCGGCAAGTCGGCCTTTCCTCGAAACACCTTCTCGGGCTGATTAACGATGTCCTCGACATTTCGAAGATCGAGGACGGCAAGCTGCGATTGGTCGAGAGTCCCTTTCGGCTCCGCGTGATGATCGAATCCGTGTTCGCCGGACTTCTGCCGTTGGCCCGCGACAAATCGCAATCCCTGACGGTCGAGTATCGTGAGGTCGACGATCCCCGATTGTCAGGAGACGAAATACGGCTTTCGCAGGTTCTCATCAACCTCCTGGGAAACGCGATCAAATTTACTCCCGAAAACGGCCGGGTCCGGTTGGAGATTTCGGAATTTTCCCGCGACGAGGATTCGTTGACGCTGCATTTCGCGATTACGGACAGCGGCATCGGCATCACCCCGGAGTTTATGGAGCGGCTGTTTACTCCTTTCGAGCAGGCCGATAACGGAATTTCCCGGCGGCAGGGGGGAACCGGGTTGGGGCTCGCGATCAGCCAATATCTCGTTGAACTGATGGGCGGTCGGATTCGGGCAGAGAGCGTTTTGGGGGAAGGGACATGCTTCAGCTTTTCGATTCGGTTCGTGATCGACCGGTCGGAAGAGCAACCGGCGGCGGCCGAAAAGGAAACCGCGGGCGATGTCCCCGATTTCAGCGGTCGGACGGTTTTGGTCGTCGACGACGTCAAAATCAACCGGGTAATCATCAGCTCGTTCCTCCAGGGAACGAAAATGATCGTCGAGGAGGCGGAAAACGGGGCCGAGGCGTTGAAAAAAGTCGTCGCCTCCCCGCCGGGCCATTATTCGCTGATTTTTATGGACATGCAGATGCCGGTGATGGACGGCTGCACGGCGACGCGGGCGATTCGCTCCTCCGGGCATCAGGACGCCGCGAGCCTGCCGATCATCGCGATGACGGCCAACGTCTTCAAGGAGGACGTACAGGCCGTCTTCGCCGCCGGAATGAACGGACATATCGGCAAGCCGGTCGATTTTCAATTGATCCTGGATACGATCCGAAAAGTCGTCCGCTAGAAAAAACCCGCTTCATCGTATATAATTGTCTTAACCGCCGGTCGTTTGCCGGACGGAACGTCTCACCACTCCAAAGAAAGGATAAACATGCCCGCTGTCGTCGATCAAGAAAAATGCACCGCTTGCGGTAATTGCGTCCCCGCCTGCCCCTTTGAAGCCATTTTCCAACAGGAAAAGAACGAAGACAAGGCTTCGGTCGATCCCGAGATCTGCACCGATTGCGGGGCTTGCGTCGACGAATGCCCCGTCAATGCGATCAGTTTGTAAGAGATAAGTCTCTGCACCGACTCGATAGACCGCGTGCACAGCACGCGGCTCTGTTTCGCGTTGTGTTTTTTGACCGTTTCTCATAGGCATAAGCCCTCATGATCCCATGCAATTCTTCAAACGAACGGACCCGGTGTTTCTTTTGTTTTTTCTCCTGCTCCTCGGGCTGCTTTTGTTTCGCGGGGAACATTCGGACAACAACATCGCAGGCTCGGCGACCGACCGAACCGACAACCTGATTCTGGCAACGGGTTACGTCGCACCCGATGTGGAAGCCGTCTACTCCTTCGATCAAAACTCAGGCCGTCTTTCCGCGGGCGTTCTGTCCCGACGGTCCGGCACATTTCAAGCTCTCTTCGAACGCAACATCAATCAGGATCTCGCCGAAGTACTCCGAAAAAAAGAGAGCACGTTCCCCTCCGTCCCGCGTTATGCCCTGGTGACCGGTGAGTTGGATTCGGAAAGACGCGGCACGAGCCTTTGGACGGTCGCGAAATCGGTGGTCTATATCGCCGAGATCAATTCGGGAATGCTGCTCGTTTATACGATTCCCTGGCAGGAATCGCTGCACGGAGCCGACCAGCCGTCCAAGGATATGTTGCAATTTTTGACGGCGGAACAGTTCCAACCGGGAAACCTTCCGAAAGCAAAATGATTTCGCGATCAATCGCGAAAAAGTTCCGCCAAAATCCGGTTTTTTTCTTTTCGCCTATTCCCCTTTTTTCCCAAGAAGGGTAGAATCATGATGTTCGGTGGTCTTTTTTCGATTTTTTGTAATAAAAATCTGGGGATTTTGCCAAATATTTCGAAAATGATGAAACTTTTTCGGCACAAGATGCTGTTTTTGGCGGATAATACTTGGGGCCGGTTGCGGGCTCATTCAAATTTTCGTATCTATCAATAACCATTTTAGCGGAACGTTTTCCGATATCGCATGTTTAAAGGGAATGGTGTTGGCTGCCGTTTCCCGGTAGGAGCACCGAGCTCCGCCCCCCGATTAACCTGCGGCTTTTGTCGGATCGTTACCGTTTTTTCGCGGATTTAGAAGGAGTTTGAGCGTTTTGATGTAAGGTCTCCCCCATCGGAGTGGGGTGATGTGGGCGGTGTTCTATCCGAAAAGGAGAACAAAATTCATGGCCATTCACCTGAAATGTCCCAACGGGCATCATCTGACGGCGAAAGAATCGAATGCCGGCAGGACGGGAAAATGCCCCGTCTGCAAGACAGCGGTTCAGATTCCGGATGTCCAGTCCGATCGGTTGACGGAGAGCGCCGTTTTGGATATTCTTGGGACCCCCGAGCCGCGCACCGGGTCGTTTTCCCCCGGTACGACGACTTTGGCGACGCAGGCGACGACGATTCAACGTCCGGCGACGGTCGTCAGCCGCAATATCAATTCCTCGGCCTTGCCCATTTCTAAAATTTGTCCCAACTGCGATCGGGATATCGACGTCGGTTACCACATCTGCCCGCATTGTCATACCTATCTGACCGGGCTGAGCGAGTTTTAGCGTGTTCTCTCAAGCAAAAGCCGGAAAGGAGCCGTACCCGGCGCATTGACGGTGTGTTGATCTCCGCTTCTTGGAGAACTCCGTCAATACGCAGCGCTCCTTTCCGGATTTTGTTTTTTCGAATGACGATTCGACGGTTTTCCTACCGCGTCGAATCCGGATATTCCCGGTACTCGGCGCTGCACTTGTCGGTTTCCCAGAATTGCACGCTGCGGACCGGCAGCCCTTGGGATTTCGCCAACTCGAAAACCAGTCGGGCCAGATTTTCGGCCGTCGGGCTTTCGTCCATAAGAAAAAGCGGTTCCCCCTGTTCCTGTAAAATCGGAACCAAAGGGTCGTCTTTCCGCAAGATCATGCGATGATCGACGGTTCGGTCCAGCCAATCTCCGAGCGACCGTTTCAAATCGGTGAAATCCAGTACCATGCCTTGCCCGTCCAGCGTTTCGGATTCGAGCGTGATGATGATCCGGCCGTTATGCCCGTGCAGGTGGGCGCATTTGCCGTTGTAATCCAACAGCCGATGACCGTAACAAAACGTGAATTCGCGCGAGACGGAGAACATACTTGAGAGGACAGAGGACAGAGGACAGAGAAAACCCTGTCCGCGACGATCACGATTCTTGAATATATCCGTTCGGGTCGAAAGGTGCAACCGCTCGACGCACGAGGATTGCAAAGTCGTTGGAACCACTCGAAAAACGAGGCCGTCATTTCGACTGAAGCGCAGCGTAAGGAGAAATCTCACCCTTGCGAGTGGGTCGGAACTCCGACTTTCTCGGCGAGGGTGAGATTTCTCGCTTTGCTCGAAATGACCTCTCGGCTGTTGTCGGTTGATTGAAAATCGAAAATTTTCGACTTTGCAATCCTCGTGCCGTTCGGCGAATCGCGCGAAAAAGACAGCGCTTGTTTTTTGCGCGAAATCGTCTATGATTACCGTTCTTGTTCGGTATGTTCGCGGTTTTGAAAAACAGCCCTTTCTCTTATGAAATCCCAATACGACATTATCGTGATCGGCAGCGGTTTGGCCGGATTGACCGCCGCCAACATTCTCGGTCGATCCGGCTATTCGGTGTTGCTTTTGGAGCGGCATTACAAACTCGGCGGGCTGGCGACGACGTTCAATCGGGCGGGCGGTCACATTTTCGACGTCTCGCTGCACGGATTTCCCGTCGGGATGATCAAAAGCTGCAAGCGGTATTGGAACAGCGAGATCGCCGATCGGATCGTCCAGCTGCCGCGTATCCGTTTCGACAACCCCCAGTTTTCGCTCGAAACGACGTTCAACCGGGAGGATTTCACGAAACTGCTGATCGAGCGTTTTCAAATTCCCGCCGAAAAAGTCGTCGCCTTTTTCGACAAGGCCCGGAACATGTCGCATTACGACGATCAGAATCTGACGACCCGGGAACTGTTCGCGGAGTTTTTTCCCGGCCGGGACGATGTCGTCCGTCTCTTAATGGAGCCGATCACCTACGCCAACGGCTCGACGTTGGAAGACCCGGCGCTGACCTACGGGATCGTCTTTTCCAACTTCATGTCGAAAGGGGTTTTCACTTTTCAAGGCGGGACCGATCTGCTGATCCGGCTGATGCGGCAGGAGCTTTTGAAAAACGGCGTCGAAATCGCCCTGAGCAGCCCGGCGGAAAAAATTCTCGTCGAAAACGGTCGGGTCGGCGGCTGCATCGTCGGCGGAAAAGGGGCCGGTCAAACGGTTCGCTCCCGCGTCGTCCTTTCCAACGCCAACCTGAAAGGGACGATTTTCAGTCTCGTCGGCAAAGAGGCGTTCGATCCCGATTTTGTCGACGAAGCGAACGCCGTCCGGCTCAACAATTCGAGCACGCAAGTTTATATGGCCCTGAAATCGGGAGAGTCGTTCGAGATCGAAAAGTGCGGCGACCTGCTGTTCAGTTCGAGTGCCCCGGCCTTCCGGACCGATCTGCTCCTGAGCCGAAACATCACGAGTCGGACCTATTCGTTTTACTACCCAAAAACGCGGCCTGGGACCGACCGGTATTACATCGTCGCGAGCACCAACGCGAACCATTCCGATTGGAACGGCCTTTCGCAAGAAGATTATCGCAAGAGCAAGGAGGATTTGATCGACTCGACGCTCGCCCATCTCGATCGTTATGTCCCGAATGTCCGGGAGAAGATCGCCTATCTTGAGGCCGCGACTCCTTGCACCTTCGAGCGGTACACGGATCATTGGGGCGGATCGAGTTTCGGGACGAAGTACGAAGGGTTGGCCGTCAGCCGGAAGTTGCACCAAAAAATCGCCGGCTTGTACCATTCCGGCAGCGTCGGGATCATCATGTCCGGCTGGTTGGGCGCCGTCAATTACGGCGTGATCACCGCGAACGACGTCGAAGCCTTTTTGTTGGACAAATGATGATCGGGCAATGAGAAACACGAGCCGGGAGCTGTGCTCCCGACTGTTTCCCTTTTGTGTTGTTGTCTTTTCTCGTGAGCGGTGCAGTCGGGACCGCAGTTCCCGGCTCGTATATCTTTGTCCTAAATCCCCTCGGGGGAGCGGACGAGTGTCGAGGGATTTTTGAAACGATACAGGATCTGGCCCAGCAGACGTTGTTCCAATGCCGGATCGCGTCCGGTCAGGAACCAGCCGTTCGATTCGGTGAGGTCCGGCGTGTTTTCGACGATGCGGTCGTTGAGCGTCGTTGCGCGGAAAAACGAGCCGGAGACGTTCGATTGGATCGGCTTTTTCAAATCCTCCAGTTCGCAATAGACGACGACCTGAACCAAAAACCCTTCCGCCTCGGGAGTAACCCGGACGACCGCCCGACGCCGAATCGTTTGATAGGTTGCTTCGACCCGGTCTCCCATCGAAACCGAATCGTTGTGCCAAGGTTCCAAAACCGAGGCCCCGATCTTCGGTTCCGTTTCCAAACGACCTTCCGTCAAAATATTACCGTAAGCCCGAATCGGTTCCTCATGTGCGATCGTAAAGGTCTGCCCGACGGCCTCGACGATCGCCTCCCAGAGCTGATCATGGTTGCTTGTCGGAATCAATTGCTGGGAATTCTGCGTCGGCGAAGAGGTCAACCAAGGCAATTCCGGAATCGGCGCCCGATAGGAAGCGCAGCCCCAGCACATCGCCAAAAGACAGACGCCGCTAAGAACGGGAAGATGTCGTTTCATTTCAATCCTTTTTTAAGCCCTTCAAACAATCCTTTTTTGAGGGATTCCCCCAGGTTTTCTCCCTGGTTTCCTTCCTGCAATCCTTGCAAAACCCCTTGCAGGGCATTGCCGGCGACATTTTTCAACGCTTCGCGACGATCCTGCGGGAGCCGCTGTTCGAGTTTTTTTTGATCGTCCGGAGAAAGCGCGGCAAACAGCCCTTGCACGACCTGATCGACCGTCCCTCCCTCTCCGCTCCCGGAAAGGGATTTTTGGTCCGCGTTCAAACCGCCGAGCATCGGGTCGAGCTTTTCCCGGAACAGCCCGCCGACGGTTCGTAGGGACTGGTTCGTTTCCTCGGTCAGCCCGGCATTGAGTTGCTGCAACGATTCATCCCATTGGTCTTTGAGGACGGAAATCATCTGCGGGGCGAGCCTGTCCCCAAGGTCGCTTCGAAATTCGACGATCGGTTCGGTCTTCGTTCCGCCGATCAGCATTTCCGCGTCGATCGAATCGATTTGTCGGGTCAAATCGGTCAAAAGCCGATCCAACGCCGAATCCCGAAGTCCCGGCGCGAGCGAGGGGACCAGCCGAATCCCGGTTTGCGTGCAGCGGATGCGGCCGGAAAGCTGTTCGCCGTTGATTTCGACCTCGCCGAAAAAGCGGGTAACCCCGGGCGAGACGGAAATCGCGAGCCCGTCCTGATTTCCCAAAACCCGGGCCGGGAGCACATATTGTGGGGCGGCGATGTAATATCGGTCGACCGGTGCTTCCCCGCGACGATCGAGCACGGCGGTTACGAAAATCCGGGGAAACGCCCCGGCAACCGCCTCGATCGGTTCGTTCATTTTTTGAAGGAGCGCCTCTTTTAAGGCCTGTTCCCCGAGCGGTTTGCCGAGGACCGGATCGAGCTGGGCCGCGGCGTCCGGCGGTTCGGCACCGAGCGGGGAATCTCCCAAAAACGACTCTTCGTGCGGAACGCCGTCAATGCAAAGTTGGATCGTCGTCGCATTGCCCCATTCTTTCGGCGAGACGGCGAAATCGAACGCCCGGCCGAGAAAATAAACCGGCGTCTCGCCGAATCGGACGTCGCCGTCGAAATAGGTCCGTTTCAAAAGCACTTCGGGCTTGCCGAGGCGGCCGGGAAACACGACGTCGGTTCCCGGGAGACGTCGTACAAACCAGGAATGTTCGGGATGCGCCGTATCCGACTGTTCCGAAAGCGACTCCCCGACCGAATCGGCCCACGCCAAAATCGCGGCGAAGCGTTCTTTGATCTCCGGACCGATCAGGACCTGGGAGAGAAATTCGGCGTCGATTTTCGGAGGCCGCAGCTGTTTGATTTTTTCAACGTCCGCCTTGAGCAACTCTTTGAGCCCGAGGGCGTCTTTTTTGGCTTGGGATTCCAAACTCGCGGCGGACGCGACGATATTCTTGATTTCCGCTTCGAGATTTTCGGTCCCCTGCAACAGCGCGATGATCGCTTCGACCTTGTTCGCGTTGGGATCGCGATTTTGAGACAGCTCGCGAATCTGCTTGATCTTTTGTACGATCCCTTGGGATTGATCGACGAGCGGCTGCACTTGCCCCTGCCATTTTTCGGACATCTCCCGGGAAAATCGGACCGAGGGGAATTGCGCCTCCAATTGCCCGAGCGCTTTCGGGTCGAAACCGGACGAAAACACCCCGGACATATCGGTGTCCAACGTTTGCGAAAACCAGTCCGGGAAGCGGTCCTTGAACCTGTCCCAAACTTTTGTCGGAACGAACAGCCCGGCTTCGGCGTCGTCCGTTTTGTAGTGTATGCCGCGAATTTCCGTATTTTTAACGCGGTACTGCCGTTTCAGGAACTCGGCCGTATCGAGCGAAACCGAGACGGAATCAACGTTGGCCAACAGCCGCCCCGGTTGCGTCGGGTCGGGAATCTCAATCCCTTTCAGGTCCAAAGTTCCCTGGAGCGGCTCGATTCGGGTCGAGCCGACGACCAGCTTCAAACCGGCTTTCGAGTGAGCGTAATGTACGATCCCCCATTCGGCGATCCGGTTGCGCACGGTCCAAACCCCGGCGATTACGGCCGCGAGAAGGATCAGGCGAAAAAGGAAACGGAAGACCATTTTAACGCGTTGCTAAAAAATTATGAATTAAGAATTAAAAATTAAGAATGATGATTTTACTGGAATTGATGCAAATCGTTTTTTGTCGAAAAATCCCCGCACCGTCATTTCGAGCGGAGCGAGAAATCTCAC
>JAVBSX010000174.1:0-5885 GCA_031556455.1 Thermoguttaceae bacterium | reverse complement strand
CGATCCGATCGAGATGTTCGCGGATCGTATCGGGCAGGTCGTTCAAATCGCGGTCGTCCCGGACCCATTCGGAGAGCACCAGCGGCAGCATGTCGAAATCGGGGACGTTCGACAACCCCTCGGCGATGTCGCGATAATCGGCTTCGCTCATCGTTAAGACGACGGTCGGGCGGGGCGGGGTTTCCGGCGGCGAGGTCGTTTCGTAAGACCAATTGCCCGCTCCCTGTTTTTCGGCAAAGCCTTCCGAGGCGACAAATCTCTCGCCGGACGTGGGATAAGCGATCACCGGATCCCAAGCGGTCGTATCGCAGACGATATCACCGCGACGATTGACGGCGAATCGAATCCGGTCCCCTTTCCGGACCTCCAGAAAAAAATTCGGGTCGGCGCCGATCGAATCCTTGCCGTCGAGCTCCTTGCGCCAAACTTCCTTTTCGTCATGCAAAACCGAAGCGACGACGCCGTCCCCGTCGAGATGCCATTTTTTGACGACGCCGGTGATTTGGACCTCGCCGTCGACCGGAACGATAAATGTCCGGACCGAATCGCCCGTATCTCCGGAATGCTGCCAATTCTTTCCGATCCGGCACCAGGAAGTCTCCGCCTGCCAAAACGGGGAATCGTACCAGATTTCGGTCCGGTACTGCATCTCCCGGAACTTCGGGCCGCCTTCGGTATCTGTTTCAATCCGAAACGGCTGTGCAATGGTCGCCGTTTCCTGCGCGAAAAGCGACGGCAGCGACAGGAAAAACAACGCGACAACAAGGGCAAACGATTTCATGGGTTTTACACGGAGTACCGGCTAAATGTTACATTTTCGTCGCGAGGTGTTCGATTGTCGCGATTTCCTCTTCGGTGAGCACCACATCGCCGGGGACGACGTTTTCCTCGACCTGGGCCGCGTTCCGGGCTCCGCACAGGACGTGCATCTTTTCGTATTTGGCGAAGGTCCAAGCGATAATCAACTGGCCGGGGGTCAGGTCGTATTTTCGGGCGATCGGCGTCAATTCCGACAGCGCGGCATTCACTTTCCGGATGTTGTCCGGAGTAAACTTCGGATCGCCGTTGCGCAGATCCCCTTCGCCGAACTTCCGATCCGGATCGATTTTGCCGGTTAGCAGGCCGTTGCGCATCGGCGAATAGGCCAAAAGGCTGACGCCGTTCTTTTTGCATAATTCGAGAATGCCGTCCCGTTCGACCTCCCGATCCAAAAGACTGTAACGCTGTTGGACGACATCGACCTGTCCGACGGCCAGGTATTCGGCCAACTGCGATTTCGTAACATTGGAGACGCCGATCGCCCGGATTTTCCCCTCGTTTTTCAGTTCCAAAAGGGTTCCCATCGTTTCGGCGATCGGGGTCGTCTCGTCCTGCCAATGCGTCTGCATCAAATCGATATGGTCGGTTCCGAGCCGTTTCAGGCTTTGTTCCGTCTCCCAGCGGATCGATTCCGCACGGAGATATTTGTAAACGCGGATCCCTTTCCCGTCCTGGGCGATTCCTTTGTCCGTTCCGTAAAAATGCAGGACGCCCTGCCCGGTCGGCCAATCGGTTTCGGAAGGTCGCAGTCCGCATTTCGTCGCGAGCACGACCTGATCCCGACGGCCCTTGATCGCCTTGCCGACGACCTCTTCGGAACGGCCGTACCCGTACATCGGGGCGGTATCGACCAGGTTGATGCCGTGATGTAATGCGGCGTGTATCGCCCGGATCGAATCGCTTTCCTCCGCGCCGCCCCAGAGCCAACCGCCGATCGCCCAAGCGCCGAATCCGAGAACCGAAGTTTGAATGCCCGACCGCCCCAGCTCGCGTAAGATCATGGTGTTTTCCTTTCTTTTCGGTTTTTTTAAAACTTCCGCTGTTTGTTTTGTCAAATAAGTATCGAAATCGTCATTTCGAGCGAAGCGAGAAATCTCACCCTCGCCGAAAGACTCGGAATTCAGTCCCGCTCGCGAGGGTGAGATTTCTCCCTGGGCGTTGCTTCGGTCGAAATGACGCGTCCTGTTTGCGATCTTGGTTTTTATTGCAGCATCTTCAAGCTAAGCTGCTGCCCGCTAAGCCGCTAAATAGCTCCCGCTCACGGGGCGACGGAGATCAAGTTTTTGACCTGTTGGACTTCCGGAACGGTGAGGAGGATTTGCCCCGCCTTGATCTTACTTTCTTCGTTCGAGACCATTCCGCGAAGGGTTGCGATCCCGTTTTCGAATTTGACCTCGACGGGTGCAAGCAAATGCACTTCGGGGCTACGCAAGATCATTTCCTCCAAATTGGCCTCAAAATTTTGCATCGCCCTTTGCTTCGCGGCGGCGATCTGTTCCTGTGTCGGAGGTTGGTACACCGGCGGGATCGGTTGCGGGGCGCCCAGCGGGTATTCGGCCAATGTCTGCGAGATGCTGTTCGGGTCGAACGCCGCAGAACCGACCGCGCGGACGCCGTTCGTTGCCCGTGCGGTGTTGTCGGGAACGACCGAACGGGGCCGACCGGCCAGCTGCCCTTGCGAGAGGCCCGCGTTTCGCGGATCGCGAAACCATTGGCTCGATCGTCGCTGCGAGCGCTGCCCGGCGGAGCCTTCGCGCTGCAATTCCTCCCGTTGCGGTTGCAATTCGTTTTGAGGAGTCGGCCCTTGAGCTTCTTGTTCCCGGGATTGAATGATTTGAGCGATCAGGTTCGGCGGCTGCGGGATCGGCTCAGGCCGATAGGTGCCGCGATTGGTCGTGTTGAGAGGCTGCTGTTGGGCATCGAGCTGTTCGTAAAAATCGGCGTTCGCCTCGGCGGCGGCGATACTTCGTTTGCGTTGGTCGGCGTAGTACTCCTCGGAACCGTAATACTGAAATTCCGGGTCTTTCCAATATTCCTTGAATCGGGAAGTCGGGTAATTCGCCTTGGTGCCGATCCAACGTCCTCGCTCATCGTACATTGCCCCGCCGTCGGAAAAACGGGAATTGGAATAGTTCCGGATCATCGGTCCGCGAATCGACCGGGGGCCGAAACGACCATACGATTCCCAAGGGATCAAACCGGCTGAGACACCGGTATTGGGATTCTCATTGCTGAACCGGTATTCCTCCTGCCCGAAAACAGGCCCATAGGCGAACAGGCAGCCGAAGAGCAGGCAAAGCGATTTTTGAGACATGTTTTTCTCCCGAAATTTCGCTGGTCGCCGCCCGGAAGGACGGCAACGATACATTTCGTAATCAATTATAAATTGTACCCGGTTTTCGGAAAAAAACAAGATTCGCGATTCGGCGACACGAGGATCAGTACGATAAAATTTTGCTGACATCGCTAAGGTCGGTTGTCGACCTCGCCTTGTCTTCTCGCAAAATGCAACAAAACTTCGACATGCCGTTCTTGCAGGGCGAATCCGGAAAACGCAACCGCCTCGCAATGGTTGCAAAGAGTACATTTTTTTCCAAGGCTCTAAAATTTTTAACATTTGACATGTCGGATTGTACCTGTTATTCCGTTTGTTTTCGCGAGACCACCAATATTTACCGCAATCCGCTTTCTTTTTGTTGCCCCGTTCAAAATCATCCCCTAAAATATATTCTGTAGGATTATTGAGTTCTATACCGTAGCCGGTAGGGGCGACAGGCTTCGCCCACTGTCAAACCGCGGCCTCGCCGGGCCGCTGCCGTATTGAAGACGGGAATTTTCAACCGGCTTGAGTATAAAAAGTTTGAAATGATCCAAAAATCCAAATCCTTCGATTGAGAAAGAGAACAATGCGTTTTATAACTTTTTCCGTTGCGTTGGTGTTGGTCGGGCTTTGTGCGACGACGACCGAAGCCCAATTGTTCCGGGCGAACCGTTCCTGGGGGGCGTCGTATTCCGGAACCGGTTTGGAAAGCTCCAAACTGGTCGGATACAAACAACCGGGATATCACGGTTATTCCAATTATTCCTACGCCGGACCGGTGTACCAATCGCACTTTTTCGGGCAGGGACGGCCCCGTTTTCGTTCGGTGATTATCGAAGATTGCCCTTGCGAAAACGGCGGTACGGTCGTTACCCCCGAGCTTGGGACGGACTCGACATTTCCGTCGACGCCCATCATTCCAAAAGCTGACGAAAAATCGCAATTCGTTAAACCGACGGTTCCCGAAGTTCCCGGAACGGTGATTCCCAAGGAGCCGACGGTTGTCGTTCCCCCGCTTCCGAAAAAGACGATTGTCGAAACGCCCGAGATTCCCCCGACACCTCCGGCGCCCGCGTCCCTGCCGAAAGCAACGGAACCGGCTCCCAGTGTTCCGACCTTGGCCGCCCCGCCGGTTGTTTCCCCGCCGGCCGTCGCTCCTCCGCCTCAGGAAAAGAAGCCTCAAGCAGTGCCCGTGATCGAAGTGCCGGCGACTCCGGCCCCGACGAACGGTTTTCTTCCTCCTCCGGTGATTGAAGAGGAAGCCGCCCCGGAGGAAATCATTATTGAAGAAGATGAAGACGAGGGAGAAGAGGAGGATCCTTTTCAAACGGATTCCGCCGACACGACTTCGGCCCCGTTGCTGATTGAAGAAGACGAAGAAATCGTTGCGCCCGAAGAAACGACGGAAGACCCGTTCGGGGCGTTGGAAACCGAACCGGCCGATTCCGTTGAAGAGCCCGCCGAATCCGTTGAAGAAACGGAAGCGACCGAGGAATCGGAAGAAGATCCGTTTACGTTCGAGGAAGCTTCCGAGGAGGAAGCGACGGAACCGGCCGAGACCACTTCTTCGGAGGAGGCCGCAACCTCGGACGAGGCCGACTCTGCGGACGAGAGTACGACCGAAGACGAGGACGACGACCCCTTCAAATAAGAACTTCGGGTTATGCTCAAGTCGGTTTACTGGTCTGCTTATAAAATTTGGTCCTTGATTTTCAAAACGTAGCGGAGCGTAGTCTCAAAAATCAAGGGATCGCGAGTGTTCGCGTTGCCAACCGGATCAAAATTTTCGCGCAGATCAGTAAATTTCCCGTGAGAAAACGGTAGCGGCTCAACGAAGCCGCAGGCTTTTAAGGGCGAAGCATATTTTGCCTGGACGGCAGGTCCCCGCTCCTACCGGCTACGGTATACGATCTGAAAAACGACGAGACGGGAAATGTGAACGAGTGTTTTTAGCACTCCCTTGCATTTTCCGTTTTGGTTTTCTTGGACTCAAGCGGTTCGCAGTTCGTGCACACGAAAATGGCATGATTCAAAATTTCGCGCAGAGACGCGGAGGTCGCGGAGTGTATCGATAAAAATTTCTTGTAACCGTTCACGGTTTCCTATTGGAGCGCGATCATCCCGGTTGTTTTCTTTTCAAATGCTTGTAAGGCTCCGAAATACAAAGTACAATTTCCGTGGTTTTTCTTTCGTTTACGGATTGCGTGGGCGAACGACCAACTCCTAAACGAATTCAACGAACCATGCCGGAAACAAAGATCATCGCCGTCGAACGCGGCAAGGAAAGACGACAGTTCTTGCATTTGCCCTGGTCGGTTTATCAAGACGATCCGTATTGGATTCCGCCCTTGAGAATGGATCAAAGGGAACTGGTCGGCTACGCCCGATGCCCGTTTTATGATCACAACGCGATTCAAACGTTTCTCGCCGTTCGCGGCGGGAAACCGGTCGGACGGATCGCCGCGATCGACAATCTCGGGCATACGGAGCGGTACGGCGACGGCGTCGGTTTTTTCGGCTTTTTCGAGTGCATCGACGATTCCGAGGTTGCCGCCGGGCTGTTTCAGGCTGCCGAAAATTGGCTCCGCGGACGAGGATTGCGGGCGATTCGCGGGCCGATCAACCCGTCGCTCAACCATACTCTCGGTCTGCTGATCGACGGGTTCGATTCGTCCCCCTTCTTTATGATGACGTACAACCCGCCGTATTACGAGAAATTGATCGAAGATCGCGGGCTGAGAAAAAT
>JAVBSX010000105.1:0-3478 GCA_031556455.1 Thermoguttaceae bacterium | reverse complement strand
AAAAGCTCCTTGAATTCCTTGTCGTTCCTTGTAAAAGCCTTGTGCCAGCGTTCCATGACGGCGTCCTCGTTCCTGAGTTGGGGGTGTAAACGCCGTAAATTACCATAAATCGCCCCAACAGGACAACGCCAATTTCGCCCGCTTCGCTATTTTAAAGTTTCCGAACAAGTCTAATGTTGCCCTGCGTCCTCCGCGTCTCTACGCGCTTAACAATGACTTTGCAATCGTCTTGTTAAAATGAGAAGGCTTCTTTAAAACTCCAACGGCTTGGGTATATTGGTTAGGAACAGATTTTTCCGTCCCCTCTCGAACACGAAAATGCCCCCAACCGTTTGGAGAAAACCATGAAATTATTCCACCTTGTGTTATTGATATTCCTTTTTTGTTTCGCGGCGACAGCCCGGGCGGCCGAGGTTTGGTCGATCGGGGCCGACGACGGCGACTGGCGCGAATTCGCCCTCGCCGGGCAGTACGCCGGCTTTCCGGACGCCTTTCCGAACGACCCGAACGTCAAGATCGGCTGCCTCAACACCCAAATCGAATGGCCCTATGTGCATCCCGGGGCAATGGACGTTTGGGCCGGCGGCAAGGCTCACAAATACACGATCACGTTCGATCTGCCCGATTCCGAAACGGCCTCGCCCGAAACGGGGGGCGTTTACGAACTCGCGATCAAAGGCTGGGGGCATCCGGGCAGCCCGCCGAAACTTGATGTCGATTTGAACGGCAAAACGCAATCGCTCACGACGCTCCCGAATGCGCGAACCGACGCGATTCTCACCAACTCCAAGGCCGGGGAGACGGTCGCCTACACGCTCGCGTTTTCGCAGGAAGACCTCAAGAAGACGGGAAATGTCCTCTCGATCGCCAATAACAGCGGCTCCTGGTTCGTTTACGATTGCATCCGGTTTCGGAAAATGACCGGCCGGATCGATGCGATCACGGTCGTCCCGGGTCGCGGCATCTACAAAATTCCGGGCCAAACCGTTCCGGGCCGAAAGGTGAGTCTCGATTACCAAGGGGGCTTTCTCAACAAACCGGCCGAACTGACCGTCGATTACACGCCCGAAGGTGCCGTCAAAACGAAACAGCTGCGAATCCCGCTTAATACGAAAGACCACTTTTCCGCTGCCGAGGTTCTGCTCCCGCTCGAAGACGCGAGTTGCGAGAAGCCGCTGCACGTCCGGGTGAGCCTCGAAATCGAAGGGAAAAAGATCGCCGCCGAAGCCGATTGCCCGGCGGAGCGGAAATGGGAGATACACCTGATACACCAGACGCATCTCGACATCGGCTACACCCATACCCAGGTCGAGGTTCTCGACCGACAGGTTCAAAACCTTCGGGAAGCCCTTCAATACATCGAAGAGACGAAAGATTATCCGGACGATGCGAAGTTTCGCTTTCACCCCGAAGGGATGTGGGCGGTCGACGAATTCCTCAGGCGGGCCGACGCCAAGGAAAAGGCGGCGTTTTTCAAGGCGGCGAAAGACCGCGACATTCATCTCGATGTGCTCTATGCTCAGGCGATGACCGGCATGTACAACGACGAGGAACTGTTCGAACTGATGGGGAGCGCGATCCGCTTCGGCCGGGAATACGGCATCGAAATCGACAGCGCGATGCAAACCGACGTGCCGGGCCACACTTGGGGGCTGGTGACCGTTCTCGCGAAAAACGGCGTCAAATACATGACGATGGGGCCGAACGTCTGTCATCGGGTCGGCCGCGTCTATTACTGGGGGGAGAAGCCGTTTTATTGGGAGTCTCCCTCTGGCAAGGAACGGGTCTTGTGTTATTTGCTCGACACCGGTTACCACCAGTTTCATAGGGAACAGCGGGGACACCGGATCAGCGAAGACCAGATTTTCGGCATCCTCGACGGCAAGGAATGGGACGTGCACCCGAACGAAAAACGCGTGTACCAGTTCGACCTGGTGCCGATCCGGTACGGGATCGAAGGGGACAACGGCCGGCCGAACCGGGTGCTGTCCGACGTCGTCAAGGAATGGAACGAAAAATTCTATTACCCGAAGCTGAGAATTTCCCGCAACAGCGAATTTATGAAAGAGTTCGAGAAACGGTACGGCGATCAACTCCCGGTTGTTCGCGGAGATTACACGCCGTACTGGGAAGACGGAGCCGCGAGCACATCCGAGGCGACCGCGATCAACCGCCGCGCGAAAGCGGAGGTGCTCTGGGCCGAACTCGGCTTCGCAAAAAATAAACCGAAAGAGTTTACGAAAAACGTCGCCGATTTCGATTCGGCCTGGACCGACATCATCATGTACGACGAACACACCTGGGGGGCTCACAACAGCATTGCCGAGCCGGACAGCGATTTCGTCAAGCAGCAGGATGATTACAAACAGGCGTACGCCAAACGCGGGGCCGAAGAGGCGAAAGCCCTGGCCGAGAAATCCGGAGAGGGCCGGGTGCCTGACGGATTTGGCTTTACTCCCCGAGGAAATGTTTTCGCAGACGCCGAAAAAGGAACGATCGGCAACGATTTGATCACATTGACGATCGACAAAAAATCCGGGGCGATTTCCTCTTTCAAAATGAAAGGAATCGCGAACGATTTGGTCAACCCCGGAGACGACGGCAACGCCGGCTTGAACGATTACCTTTACATTTTCGGTCGCAACGCCGCCGAAAACCGACAGCGGCACGATCAGGGGGTTAAAATCACCGCGAAAAACGGGGACGATTTCGCCTGCCTCATGATCGAATCGGAAGCCCCGAACTGCAATGTTCTCAAACGCTCTATTTACCTCAATGCCGGAAGAGAATCGGTCGAAATCACCAACGTCATCGACAAGAAAATGGAGCGCCAGCCCGAGGGAACGTTCTTCGGTTTTCCGTTCAACGTCCCGAACGGCGTTTGGCGGATCGACACCCCTTGGGCGATGGTCCAGGTCGAAAAGGACCAATTGCCGGGCGCGAACCGGAATTTTTATTGCGTGCAGCGGTTTTGCAACCTCTCGAACGAGGATTACGGGATCGATTGGGTAACCGTCGATGTGCCGCTGGTCCAATTTTCGCCGATCCTCTTTACGGGCGCGACGAATCCCGACCGGTCACTTTGGCGTGATCACATCGACCCGAACGGAACGATTTACTCCTGGGTTTGTAACAACCATTGGGAAACGAATTACAAGGCGGGACAGGACGGGACGTTGTCGTTGACGTATCATATCCGGCCGTATCTCGGGAAATACGACCCGGCGAAGTCGCAGCGGTTCGCGCGGGGAATCCTCCGGGAAGATCCGACGTCCCAGTTGCTCCAAACCGGCAACGAGAACGTGATCGTAACCCGGCTGAAACCATGCCGCGAGCCGGCGGCGAAAGCCGATTCCCCCTACGGTCCCGGGCTGCTGGTCCGGCTTTACAACCCGACGGACAAGCCGCAAACGGTTTCACTCCGTTTCGCGGCCCCGCAGGTTAAGAAGGATTCGTACGAGCCGACGCTGTACCTTTC
>JAVBSX010000089.1:0-4414 GCA_031556455.1 Thermoguttaceae bacterium | reverse complement strand
CGACCGACCGCGAGGCCGTCGGGCTGTTTCTGAAAATGCCGGAGCAGATCACCGTCGCGATTCCCCGCGGCGGGGAAAGCCTCATTCGCCGGGTCTCCGAAGAAGCGAAGATGCCGGTGATCAAGCATTTCGCCGGCAACTGTCATGTTTATATCGACCGTTTCGCCGATCCGGACATCGCGGAAAAAGTGCTCGTCAACGCGAAATGCCAACGGATGGGGGTCTGCAACGCGGCGGAATCGCTCGTCATACATCGGGAGATCGCCCCTTCGCTCCTGCCGCGAATTGCGGCCGCCTTGCAGGAGCGGGGGATCGAATTGCGGGGGGACGAAGCGGCCTGCGCTTTGGTTCCCTCGGCGAAAAAAGCGACACCGGAAGATTTCAAGACCGAATATCACGGACCGATCCTTTCGATCAAGACCGCCGATTCGCTTGACGAGGCGATCGAGCACATCAACCGTTTCGGCGACGGGCATACGGAGACGATCATCACGAAAGATTTGGCGGCGGCCCGGGAATTCGCGGCCCGGATCGATTCTTCGGCCGTGATGATCAACGCGAGCACGCGATTCAACGACGGCGGTGAGTTCGGTCTGGGGGCGGAAATCGGGATCAGCACCGACAAGTTTCATGCGCGCGGCCCTTGCGGAATCAACGAGCTGACCAGTTACAAATACGTGGTGTACGGCAACGGACAGATTCGGGAATAGCCTTTTGGAAATCGGGGAACGCCGGAGTACCGGCTAAATGGGCTTTAGGCCAAATCAACAGACGCAACGCAATATGGAAAAGACGCTCGTCCTTTTGAAACCGGACGCCTGCCGACGGAAATTGATCGGGGAGATCATCGCCCGATTCGAGCGCAAAGGGCTGGAAATCGCGGCGATGAGAATGATGTTCCTGACGCCGGAGATCGCGAAACGGCATTATGTCGAGCACGTCGCGAAGCCGTTTTACCCGGAATTGGAAGCGTACATCACCTCCGGTCCGGTCGTCGCGATGATCCTGCAAGGGCCGAGCGCGATTTCGGCCGTTCGGTCGTTGGCCGGGCCGACCGACGGTTTGCTTGCTCCTCCGGGTACGATTCGCGGGGATTACAGCATGAGCTACCGAATGAACCTCGTGCACGCTTCCGACGGCCCGGAAGCGGCCGAGCGCGAGATCGCGATTTTTTTCGGTTAACCGTTTAGCCGAGCGGCGCAGACGCCGGTCGAAATAACGCCCAGGAATAACAACGATGCGGTCTCCTCATTTCCTTCGTCCCAATCAGGTGTCGTTGAATTTGACGCCGATGATCGACGTCGTTTTCCTGTTGATCATCTTTTTTCTCGTTTCAAGCAGCTTGATTCAACAGGAAACGTCGCTGGAACTGGCGCTCCCGAACGCCCGGACCGGCCAACGAGCGGCCGAAGACGATTCGCGCAAGGAGGTGCTCAACATTCCCGTTCCGGGATCGCTCCTGCTACGGACGACGCCGATCTCGCTCGAAGGGCTGAAAGGCTACTTTGCCGAGCAAAAGAAGAAGGGGGAAAAAAGCATCGAGGTCGTTCTCCGGACCGGCCGCGATGTCCGTTACGAAGAAGTGGAGCCGATCCTGCTGCTCTGCGCCGAGTCCGGAATTTGGAACGTCTCTTTTTCAACCGTTCGAAGAGAGTAACGAGCCGGGACCTACGGTCCCGACTGCACTGTTTGCGAGAAAGGACGACAACACAAAAGGTTGCCAGTCGGGGGCACAGCCCCCGGCTCGTGTTGTTTCTCACCCTTTACCCACTCGATGACCATGCGACGTCGCGATTTTTTGACCCAGACGGCTTTCGGTCTTTGTGCCGGTTCGCTTTTCGCGCAATCGGGTTTTTCCGAAAAGGAATTGTTGCTCGGAAAAGTTCCCGCCGCGGACTCGGAAGATGAGCGTTTTCGTTGGTTCGATTTGGCCAAGCTCCCCTTGGAAGGCCTTGCCTGGGCCGATGAGGAACGCGTCCGGAATTTCGACCGCTTCCCGAAGCGGATCATGCCGGAGCTGCCGGAAGCGGTTCGCGGTCTCGCCCGGCACTCGGCGGGGATCGCCTTTCGGTTCGTTTCCGACTCGTCGCAATTCCGGATCAAATACGAATTGCTGAGCGAGTCGCTCGCGATGCCGCACATGCCGGCTTCCGGGGTGAGCGGGTTCGATTTGTATTCCAAAAGCGACGGACGGTTCCGGTTCGTCGGGGCGAAGTATCCGCTCCAAGTCAAGGACAACACGGTTCTCGTCGACAACATCGCTCCCAGCACGCGGGAATTCCTGATCAATTTTCCGCTCTATAACGGCGTCAACGCCGTATCGTTGGGAATCGAGAAGGACGCCGATTTCCGGATTCCTCCGCCGCGAAAGGAGAAGCCGCTTCTTTTTTACGGCACGTCGATCACCCAAGGGGGCTGTGCATCGCGACCGGGGTTGGCGCATCCGCAAATTTTGGGGCGGCGATTGGACCGGGAAGTGCTCAATTTCGGATTTTCCGGCAGCGGAAAAATGGAACCGGCCCTCGCGCAAGCGTTTGCGGAGTTGGATCCGGCCGTGTACATTCACGACAGGGTCCCGAACATGACCCCCCCGCTGATCCGCGAAAGGGTCCGGCCGGGTGGGAGGGCGCGGCGCCGCGCCCGTCCGGCCCCCCCGATCCTGCTGGTCGAGGACGCGATGCCGCCCGATTCCTGGATCATTCCCGCCCGGCGCGACCGGCATCGCGAAAACCAAAGGATATTGCGGGAATCGTATCAACTGCTCCTGGACGGGGGAATCGAGGAGCTTTATTATCTGGAAGGGGACGGCCTTTGTCCTCCGGACGGCGACGGGACCGTCGACGGCGTGCACCCGAACGATTACGGGTTCGAACATTACGCCGACGTCTTTGAGCCGGTTTTGCGTAAGATTTTGGAATAGCCGTGCCCCGCACAAAAAATGAGTGTAACCGTTCACGAACCTTTGAACTGCGGGTCGAAGCCGAAAATAAAAGCCGGAAAGGAGCCGTATTCGGCGCATTGACGGTGTGTTGGGGTTCAATATCAACCGACGTTCAATCTCAGCACACCGTCAATGCGCTGCGCTCCTTTCCGGTTTTTGTTCGAAACGAGGCCGGTTCGCGATTCCGAGATCACGGCCGTAAACGGTTACAAATGAGTCAAGGGGCTTCCTGAGCGAAGCGGCGAAAGCCCCGAAACCGCGAGATTCGAGTTCAAAGTTCCGGTCCGTTTTTTTCGCGGAGAGCAATGGTATTTTCCCGTGCGAGAGGTCCTATTTCAATCCTCGGAAAAGATGCCGGTCATTTTTTTGCCGACATGATTTCGTCGATCCGTTCCGCTCTCGCAATCATGTCCGGCGCAGGTTGACAATGTTTGGGGATTTGATTAGAATTTCGGTTCTGTTTCTTGTTTTTCAACGTTTCCCTGCTCCCTTCCTCGAAGAGGATTTTATGACGAAATTGCTGACCGCGGACGAACTTTCGGGATTCAAAGCGAAGCTGCTCACCTTGAAAGCAAGGTTGCGCGGCGATGTCTTGACCATGGCCGATAACGCCTTGAACAAAAACCGAATGGAATCCTCCGGCGATCTCTCGGCGATGCCGATTCACATGGCCGATATCGGCACCGATAATTTCGAACAGGAGTTCACTCTTTCGCTGATGGAATCGGAGTCCGAAATCCTTTCCCAGGTCGAAGACGCTCTTGGGCGAATCGAAGACGGGACTTACGGATCCTGCGAAGATTGCGAAGGGAAAATCGCGAAAGCCCGATTGGCCGCGATCCCTTTCGCGAGTAAGTGTATTAAATGTGCGACCGAAGCGGAACAAGGGAAATAGAAATTCAACCGGTTTCAAAATCTTATGCAAAAGCCGTTTCGCCTTCTTCTTTTTTTCGCGATTCTCGCCGTCGGGTTGTCGCTTGATTTGGGGACGAAGCATGCGGTTTTTTCCGCCTTGGGGATGCCGGGGGAATACCGACACGAAACCGAGCCGCAGCTCTTCGCGACCCATTGGTTGATCGAAGGGTTTTTCGGTTTTCAAACGAGCTTGAACCAGGGCGCTTTGTTCGGCATGGGCCAGGGAAACGTCCCGCTCTTCGCCGGCTGTTCGTTGGTCGCCGTCGCGGGGATTCTGATTTGGCTCCTTTTTTTCCGGGGAACGGAGCGATTGTTTCTGGCTATCGTCCTGGGAATGATTTCCGCCGGCATTCTCGGCAACCTGTACGATCGGCTCGGCCTACCCGGCTTGAAATGGAATTATGCCGACCCTTACCACGAGATCGGCGAGCCGGTTTACGCCGTTCGGGATTGGATTCTTTTCATGTTCGGCTCCTGGGTCTGGCCGAATTTCAACATCGCCGACAGTCTGTTGGTTTGCGGTTGTATCTTGCTCGGTCTCTATTCCCTCTTCGCCAA
>JAVBSX010000143.1:0-12465 GCA_031556455.1 Thermoguttaceae bacterium | reverse complement strand
CGGCAAGGGCCGTTCCTCCGGTCGCGGAAACCGAGTTGCCGCTGAAAAGCGAACCGGTGATCGTGTTATTCGACACGCCGTTGTAGACCGCTCCGCCGTAGGCGTTGGCGGTGGAGGTGGAGGTGGCGGAGGCGGTGGAGGGGGCGTTTCCTGCAGAACCGCCCCCCGGGTGCGAGTGCGGAGGTGCCGCTGAAAAGCGACTTCTCTATCGTTCCATTGCCCTGGTTGGAGACCGCTCCGCCGGAGGCGTAGGCGTCGGCGGGGGCGTTGGCGATGGCTCCGGTCCCTCCGTAAGCGTCATCGCCGCCGACGGCTTTGGCTCGGTTGTTCCGGAAGATCGAATCGGTGATCGAGGCGATTTTGTAGCGGCTTGTGATACCCGTTTCATGGTTTATGGTCCCTGCGAAAATCGCACCGCCGGCGGCGAAGGCTCGCTCGTTCTGTTGGCCGGTTTTCGGGTTTTTGTAATCATCGTAGCCGTTGATCAACGTGAGCGCCTCGAACGTGTGACCGGTGTCGCTGTCACCGGAGAGCGCGAGGATTTGGTGGGCGTTTTGCCCGTCGAGAATCGGGGCGGCGGTCAGCGTTTGATCGGCATATTTCGCGATGAGCAGCCCGGTCGCGGCATCGATTTGTAGCACGGCACTCGGCCCGCACGCCCCGCCATCGGAAACGATCGACTGCCGCAACGTCGCAATGTCGCTCGCCAGCCCGCTCATGTCGATCGTCCCGGTGGATGTGCCGAGGAATTGCAAGTTAGTGCCCGCTCCGGTCGCGGTGTCGTCGAGCTTGATGTGCCGCACCGAGGAATCGAAATCGATGGTGTCGCCGGCGACGGCGGCCTGAACGACCTGCCGCAACGAGCCGGTGTCGTCCCCGCCGGATTCCGTGGTGACGGCCGCGGCGTGGAGATTTTGCGAAACGAGGCAAAGAATGACGGTGATAACGATTTTTCGCATGGTAAATTCCTTTTTTTACTAATTCTCCAATAGCAGCCCGCTATTTTTGTCCGTTATTGAAAGGAATCGGAAAACGACATGCCGCGAGTTGACTAAGAACCGGACCGTGGAAGATTATTTGTTCCGTGCCACCCATAAAATCGGCAAAACCAGCATAACCGGTACGACATAGTCATTGCCGACGTACCCATCAGAAATAGCAGCCCGAAACGGAGCGCAGCGGAGTGAGGGGCTGTGGCATTATAACCCTCACTCTCGCTACGCTACGTTTCGGGCCCACTATTCTTGGTCCGGGCCGTTATTTCAGCGGGGCAGGGGAGGGGGGTCAAAGAAGTTCGTCGGTCCGCTTCAGCAGTTCGGCTTCGATCTGGTCGGCACAGCGTTCGTAATCGCTCAAGCTGCCGCCGTAGGGGTCGGCGATGTCGCCGCCGTCGCTCCGGAGCACTTCGAGCCTGGCATCGGCGTCGGGCCAATACGAAAGGATCGTCTCCCGGTGCCCCCGGGTCATCGCATAAATCCGGTCCGCGAACCGGATGAGCGCTTCGGACACCGGCTGCGACTGGTGATCCAAGAGCGAAAGCCCTCGCTGCTCGATCACACGCTCCGCCGTTTCCGAGGCGGGAGATTGGCCGCTCGCCGCGATCCCGGCCGACATCACGAGATACCCTTTATCCTCCAATTCGTCAACCGAGCAGCCGAGCTGGGACGCGATCAGGCCGCGACAAATCGCCTCGGCCATCGGGCTGCGGCAGGTGTTGCCGGTGCAAATGAAAACGATGATTTTCGCGGTTAACCGGGCGATCGAAGCCGACACAACCGCTCCTTCCCGCAAAATCCGACATTTTCCGGCCTCGACCTGAACGACCGTCGAGGGCTTGCGGTTCGCGATCGGGCCGTCTTCGAGATACAGGCCGATTTCCCCGCCAAAGACCCGGGCGATTTCCCCGGTATCGGAAAGTTCCCCCTGGTCGGCTTTGTTGGCACTGCTCAGGACGAGCGGCTCGCCCAGTTCCCGCAAAATCGCGAGGGGAATCGGGTGATTCGGAACCCGGAAGCCGATCCAACCCTCGGGCATGATCGCCCGTTGGACCGTGAGCGGGAGTTCGGCGACGAAACTGCCGGGCATCGTTCCGGGCAAGACGAGCGTGATCGGGCCGGGCCAACACCGCCGGGTCAGACGGCGTTGCAGTTCGTCCAAATCGGGTAGGAGCTCTTCGAGCATGTTCCGGCCGGAAATCGCGAGTGGGAGCGGTTTGCCGAGCGGGCGGCCCTTGAGGGCGAGCAGTCGCTCGATGGCCTCGGAATCGGACGCGAGGGCGGCCAGCCCGTAGACGGTTTCCGTCGGGAGAACGATCGCTTCGCCGGCGCGGAGGGCTTCAACGGCCTTGGTGATCGCCGGAGCCGGATCGCGCAGGGTACGGAGGTCGATTCGTTCGGACATGCCGGGAATATAACAAAAAGAACTAAGGGCTTTGAAGACGGGAACCAACCGGCAGCTGACGCAGCCGGCTCGATATCAGTATACCCGAATTTATGACGCGGGGTACCGGTTCAATTCAGGAAAGTGTCTTGAAAACTTCCCCGGCGGCCTTGATCGTCGCGCGAATGTCGGCCTCGGTGTGGGCCGTTGAAATAAAGAACGCCTCGAACTGGCTGCATGGAAGGTAAAACCCGCGTTCGAGCATTTTCCAAAAATATTCGGCGTACCGCTTTGTATCGCACGCCGAAGCGGTCGTCCAATCGACGATTTTGTTGGAAAAACAGTTCCCGGACGAGCTCGTCCCGGCGGCGGGCACGACCTTGTTTCCCCCGGCGCTGAGCGCGGCGTTTTGTTCGGCGGCCGGCTTGTCCGAGTGGTCGTTTCCGAGAAAGAAAAGCGTCAGCATCGAGCCCCATTGTTCGAGCACGACCGGGATTTTGGCGTCGCGGGCCTCGTCTTCGAGCCCTTCGGCGAGCATCGCGGCCTTGCGTTCGAGCTGGGGATAGGGATTTTCGTCCCGGAGATAGCGGAGCGTCGCGATTCCGGCGGCACAGGCGAGCGGGTTGCCGCTCAAGGTTCCCGCTTGAAAGACTTTCCCGACGGGAAGGACGGCGTCCATGATTTCGGCTTTTCCGCCGTAGGCCCCGACGGGCAGGCCGCCGCCGATCACTTTGCCGAGCGTCGTTACATCGGGCGTGATGCTGAACCGGCGTTGAGCCCCACCGTAATCGACGCGGAAACCGCTCATCACCTCATCGAAAATCAGGACAGCCCCGTAATCACGGGTCCGATGCCGCAATTCGTAGAGGAAGTTGGAACTCCCGGCGATACAGCCCATGTTCCCGGCGATCGGCTCGACGATGACGGCGGCGATCTCTTTGCCGTGGGCCTCGAATAATTTGTGAAAGGCCTCGACGTCGTTGTAAGGGAGCAAAAAGGTGTCTTGCGTCGTACCCTCGGGAATTCCGGGAGAATTCGGCACGCCGAGTGTCGCTGCAGAACTTCCGGCCGCGACGAGCAGGGGATCGACATGCCCGTGATAATTGCCGATAAATTTGACGATTTTGTCCCGGCCGGTGTATCCCCGGGCGAGACGAATCGCGCTCATGGTCGCTTCGGTGCCGGAATTGACGAGCCGGACCTTTTCGACGGACGGAACGGCTGCGATCAGCAGTTCGGCCAGTTCGTTTTCCGCTTCGACCGGGGTACCGAAACCGGTTCCCTTCGCGAGAGCGGCTTCCAGGGCTTCAAGGACGAGCGGATGACGGTGCCCGAGAATGAGCGGCCCCCAGGATTGAACGTAATCGAGATACTTGTTCCCGTCGACATCGAAAAGAAAAGCCCCCTCCCCTCGGTCCATGACAGTGGGGTTTCCGCCAACCGCTCCGAAAGCCCGGGCCGGACTGTTGACCCCACCGGGAATCAACTGCCGCGCCTTTTCAAAAATTTCGCGACTTTTTTCGTAGCGCATGAGGAAGAGCATGGGGAGGGGAAAGAATTGCGAACTAGACCCTAGCGCGGCCCCCAATGTCAATAGCATGGGGTACCGGCTAAATCGGGAAACCGGCTCAATTATGATTATTTTTTCGCGGTTTTCGCGGCGGGAGCGGCTTTCCCCTTGGCGGCGGGGGTCGCAGCGGCGGCAGCCCCTTCTTCTTCGCCCTTCTTCTTCTTTTTCTTCTTCAAGACGACCTTATAGACGCGAACCTTGGGGAGTCCGACGGGACCATCTTCCTCGGTCCAACGATCTTGTTCCTGGAGACGGGTAATCCGCTCGGCCCGGGTCAAGACGTTTCGGGAACGGGAAATTCCTTTTCGGATTTTTAAACTTTTGTCAATGGTCATTGTACTGGGAGGAAAAATACCGGAAAATATACCGCAACCTGCCTGAACACGGACCTGCCACCCAGGCAAAAAAGCTTCACCCTCTGCAAATCCGCTGCCGTTTTCTCGCGTGAAAAAGTAAAGCAGCATAGGTAGAATCGATACAAAACGTCGAGTATAGACGATTTCCGGCCTTTGAAAAGAGGGGAGGGGAGGGAACTTCCGACCACAAAGGCCCGGCACATTCCAATACAACCGCGAAAACCAACGTCAAAACAGCGCGAACAAGACCCCCTGGGAAGTATTTTCGTCTTTACACATCTCCTCACAGGAAGACAAAATGACGCGAAAAAAGAAATGGATGATTGGCTGCTCGACCTTGCTCGCCGTATCCGTACTCGGGCTGTGCCTGCTTGCCACCTATTTGCATAACACAGTGTTGCAAAACCGGGAGGAATGGGAAATCGAACGTGTTTCCCAAGCCATTGAAGAAGCCCATAAAACCGGCAAGTTAATTCTGTGGCCGTCTTTTTGGTACGATACACCCCGATTTTACGCAAGCAAACAATTCGAAATGATTCGCCAGAAATCGGGAATCACATCGTTAACCTGCATCGGCTACCCCGGAGTGCCGTTGCCTCGGGAATCGGTCGAATCGATCTCAACAATGCCCGATCTTGAGGAGGTTTATTTCCAAAACGTTGACTTCGAGGAAAAAGCGTTGCTGGGATTGCATGGGCTACCCAAGTTGAGAGCGATTACTCTTTTCGGATGCCTCGTCGATACCGTTTCGCTCTGTCATTTAGCCGAACTGAAGCAGGTCCGTTCGTTGAAAATTCTCTGTCCGCTTCCGGGGCTTTCCAACGAAAAGCCCTACAAAATTTCGCCGGAACATCAACGACAAATCGTTGATTGTCTGTGCCGGTTTCCGCATTTGAACGAACTGGTACTCCAAGAATGTTTTCGGTCGGATTCTGAAACACTCGAAAGGTCCTTGCCGAAAACAAACATTACGTATCGAGAGGCGATAATCGACATTCCTTAACGAAAATCGTTGATTA
Organism: Thermoguttaceae bacterium; assembly: GCA_031556455.1. GTDB lineage: Bacteria > Planctomycetota > Planctomycetia > Pirellulales > Thermoguttaceae > JAVBSX01. Next base: position 7,141 of record JAVBSX010000143.1, on the reverse strand, counting down.
TCCGCCCGCGATTTCGCTGATGATCCGGGCACTGGCCAAGGTTCCCCGGCGGAAATTTTCGAGCGAGAACTTTTCGTTCGGGGCGTGCAAATTGTCATCGTCCTGGCCCCAGCCGATCAAAAGGACTTCGGCGTTCAAGCGCTCGCAAAGCTCTGAAACGATCGGGATCGAGCCGCCCTGCCGGGTAAAAACGGGGGGAACGCCGAACGTTTTCTCAAGGGCTCCGACGGCGGTTCGGATGTAAGGGCTTTCGAGCGGAACGACCATCCCCGGAGCCCCGTGTTCGTACTTGAGTTCCATTTCAATGCCGGGCGGGAGCATTTTTTCGAGCATCGGCTTCAGATTTTCGGCGATTTTCTTCGGGTCCTGGTTCGGAACCAACCGGAAGGTGAATTTCGCCGAGGCTTGGTTCGGTATGATCGTCTTCGATCCTTCTCCCTGGTACCCGCAGGTGATCCCGTTGATATCGAACGTCGGTCGCGCCCAGCGGCGTTGCAAGGTCGTGTAGGCGGTTTCTCCGAATCCTTCGGAAAGACCGATCTTCGAGAAAAAATCCTTTTCGTCGAAGGGGAGCTTCTCGAAGGCTTCTTTTTCCAAATCGGTGACCGGCAAAACGTCTTCGTAAAATTTCGGAACGGTGATTTTGCCGTTCTCATCGATCAGCTGGGAGAGCATTTTCGCGAGTGCGATCCCCGGGTTGAAAACCGTGCCGCCGAAATCGCCGCTGTGCAAATCGCGAGAGGCCCCTTTGAGAAACAACTCGAAGGCGACGATCCCGCGAAGGCCGTAGGTGATCGCCGGTCGGTTTTCGCTGAGCATACTGGAATCGCTCACGATCAGGCAATCACACGCGAGCTTGCGACGGTTCGTTTCGCTTTCCAGAAATTTCGACAAAGCGACACTGCCGATCGACTCTTCCTCGCCTTCGAAAAGAAACTTGATTTGACAGGGCAGGGGGGCTGTGTTTTTGAGAACGGCCTCTCCGGCGAAGACATGGGTCAAAAACTGCCCCTTATCGTCGTTCGCCCCTCTCGCGTAAACGTTGCCGTCCCGAACGGTCGGCTCGAACGGCGGGGTCTTCCAAAGCTCAAGCGGATCGGGCGGCTGGACGTCGTAATGTCCGTAAACGAGCAAAACCTTCCCGTTCGGAACCGGCGGGGTTTCGGCGTAGACCAGCGGGTTGCCGTCGGTTGGGATCGTCTCCGCCTTGAAGCCCAGGTCGAGGAGGAGCGATTCCAACCAGCCGGACGCCCGGAGCAGATCGTCTTTGTATTTTGGATCGGCGCTGACACTCGGAATGCGGAGGAACTCGAACAGCGTCGATTGGTAACGGTCGTTTTGAGAAGCGATATAGTCTTCGATTTTTTTCATGGTAAGCGGTTTTCGCGATAGGAGCAGGTGATCAAAAAGGTGAGTGGGCAAGAAACATCTCGTATCCTCCCATCCTAGCGAAAGGCGTTTCGATCGGCAACGCCTTCTCGCAAAACTTCCAGGCGGATTGCAAAGTCGAACGCGGCAAACAGCAGCCCAAAGCGTCAGCGCCGAGTTGGTCCCGCATTGCCGCATTGGATAACCGGGCGCTGACGTTTGCGGCTGCGGCTCGATTCGAAAATTTCTTCTGTTGTAATGATCGACTTTGCAAGGAGGCCGGCGAGCCCGGAATTCACGGCATGCGACGAACCTGCACAATCCGGCATCCGAACGCCCGCTGACCGAACATAAGAAACATTATCGGACGTTATATCGGGGCGGTCATTTGTTTTTTAGGCTGGTTTCTGGGGGTTGATTCAAAGATTGGCGGCTCATTTGAAATGTAATCCGCGATATAACGAGCCGGGACCTGCGGTCCCGACTGCCTCAGCTCGTGTTGTTACGTTTTATCGCTATTAACGCTTCGGGACCGCAGTTCCCGGCTCGTCGTGCGATCGCAAAGAGGCAACGTTCAAGATTCTATCTCGACGGCCTGTTGCTCAAGAATTTCGTTCTGGGCTTGCTCCAGAAAAACGCCCATCCGCCGAAAGCGCCGATACCGGGTTTCAACCAATTCGGCTGTCGGTATCTTTGTCAGCTCACGAAGCTGGTTTCGGAAAAAGTGCTTCAATCGCGAAGCGGTCCAATGCAGATCCCGATGCGCTCCGCCAACCGGCTCCTCGATCACTTCCTCGATCACGCCGAGTCGGGCGAGATCCTTCGAGGTGATCTTGAGAGCTTCGGCCGCCTTGTCCTTGAACTCGTGCGACTTCCAAAGAATTCCGGCACACCCCTCGGGGGTAATGACCGAGTAGTAGGCGTGCTCCAACATCGCGACCCGATCGCCGACCCCGATCCCGACAGCACCGCCGCTGCCCCCTTCTCCGATCACGACGCAAATGATCGGCGTCGGGAGGATCGACATTTCGAACATCGATTCGGCGATCACCTGGGCGACGCCGCGTTCCTCGGCCGCGATCCCGGGGAAAGCCCCCGGCGTGTCGATCAGGCAGATCACCGGCAGGCCGAATTTGGCGGCGAGCTTCATTTTCCCGATCGCCTTGCGATACCCTTCCGGGTGGGCACAGCCGTAATTGCAGCTGAGCCGTTCCTTGAGCGTCCGGCCTTTTTGGTGTCCGACGACCATCACCTTGAATTCGTCCAATTTGGCCCAACCGGTCCGGATCGCCCGATCGTCTCCGAAAAACTTGTCGCCGTGCAATTCGATGAACTCATCAAACACCAATTCGAGGTAATCGACCGTCTGCGGTCGCTCAGGGTGCCGGGCGACCTCGACCGTCTCCCACGGCCGCAGGGAAGCGTAGATTTTTTTCTGGAGTTCGAGCAACCCTTTGTGCAGCCGCTGAATCTCTTCCCGGACGCCCGGGGTCGTGTTGCTTTTTTTCAGCTTTTCCAGCCGCGATTCCAATTCGAAAATCGGGCGTTCGAAAGACAATCGTTGTTCCGTAGGAGGCATCGCTCAATCAAAGAAAAATTCAAAAGGTCGAACCGGCGGGCTTGCACACCGGCAATAAACCGCGCGCATTTCGCAATCCGCAAAATTTTCGCATCTTGCCCAGTCAATAACACAGAATAGCAATATTATATCGGAATTTTCGGGAAAGAAAATACAGCAAATACCTGCCTTTTAATCGTAATAAAGTGAACCGGGCGGCAGCCGGAACACCGGCGTCTACGCCGCTCGGCTAAACGTTACTGTATATCTGACTCGGAAGGGGGCTTCTTGAAAAGTTTCGCTTTTTTAAGCATCGCGAAAAGGTCGGCGCTGCTTTTGGGGCGGTCTTTGGGATTTTTGGCCATACAAAGTTTGACGATTTCTCCGATTTCGGGAAATAGGTTGTGATTGCGGGCGGTAACCGGCGGAATCGGGCCGGCCAGGTGCTTTTGCAGCAACTCGTTGATCGTCCCGCCGGTAAACGGCAACCGGCAGCCCAACAGTTCGAACATCGCGCAACCGAAACAATAAATGTCGGCTTGTTCGTCGACCGGCTGTCCCAAAATCTGTTCCGGCGACATAGAACTCGCCGTTCCTTGAACCTTTTTCGAGCCGAACTTGAGCAGCTTGCCCATTAGCCCGGGTTTTTTCCGGCCGAGTGAGAAATCGAACAACTTCAATCCGGTCTCTTCGCCGTAAAGATAATTGTCCGGCTTGATATCTCGATGCACCCAGCCGGCCCCGTGCAGGGCGGCGAGCGCTTCGGCCATATCCGGGATAATCGTCGGGAGATACTTGGCGTATTGACCGTAACCTTTGTTGATCCAGGCTTTCAGGTTCGGCGCCGGACACCATTCCAAAGCGAGGTAGGGAACGCCGCGGTCGGTACCGAACTGGTAAACGCGAACCAATTTCGGGTGCGACAGCCCGCCGGCGACTTCGTACTCGCGGCGAAGAAAGGCGATCTGCTCGGCATCCTTGAGGCATTTCTCCTGGAGCGTTTTGATCGCGACGTACTTCCGGTTGGCATCGTCGTACCCCTGCCAAATCTGGCTGCTTTGACCGAGGTTGACGACCTTGAGAAGCCGGTAGGAACCGAGATATTCGTTGGACAGCGAAGAACTCACGAATGTCGATGGGAAAAGTGTTAAAGGAAATTGCGAGGACGAACGAACAAACAACAAACAAATCAACGAGCCGGGACCTGCGGTCCCGGCTGTCTCCGTCTTCAATGGAAAAGTTTCCCGCTATGAACGAGTCGGGACCGCAGGTCCCGGCTCGTTGTGGGGGCGCTCGTTTTTGCCGCGAACTCAGGGGGGCAGGGGGCTCCCCTCAAAAAAACGCCCTCCCCTTCCCTATTTTTCGGCTACCCTCCCCTGCTCCGGCTCAGGCCGGATCCGAACCCCCGGAAACAAGATTTCCTGCAGCAAGCCGTCGCCTGAAGTCAAATGAATCGTCGCGAAAACCGCCGGCAGGTATGGCAAAAGCGAAAAATTCCGACTTTTGGCGGCAATTCGGAGCGATTCTCCGAGCACGATCAGCACATACAAGCCAATCACCGTCAAATAGACGGCGACGGGAATGTGCAACCAAAAAAGCGTGTTCGTTCCCGCTCCGCGCAAACCGGCTAAAAGGTAAGCGAAGCAAAATAACGGCCCTAAAAACAACCCCATCAAAAACATCGCCGGCAAAAAGCCTTTCCAGGAAAACGTCTCCGGATGCTTTCGCGCAAGCCGGATTCGCCCTTTGCCGTAACGCTCCAACTGCCGGGCGAGCCCGCCAAGACTTGCTCGCGGGACGTAGCGGACGGCGATGTCCGGAACGAAATAGCATTTCAAACCGGCCCGGTCGATCCGGTGGTTGAACTCGCAATCCTCGGCCGCATCGAACCGCTCATCGAACAGCCCGACCTTCTCGAACACCTCTTTGCGGTAGGCGACGGCGACGCTGATCGCCGGGGACAAGCAAGGTTTCCCCGCGTAAATGAACGAATCCGGATGATGACCGATCGGCGACCGCCGCGCCGCCGCGATCGCAAGCTGCAACCGGCTCGCATGGGAAAGCTCAAGCGGCTGCGGCCGGCCGAGGCAATCGGCCCCGGAAGTTTCGAACGCCGCGGCCACGTTTTTCAGCATCTCCCGCGAATCGATGAGACAATGCCCGTCGACCAGCAGGACGACATCACCTTTCGCGTTTTGCACACCGACATTTCGGGCGGCACTCGAAAGCCGCTTCGGGTTGTGCAGCAGCCGGACGTTCGCGTGCTTCTCGACGTAAGGCTGCACTTTTTCCCGGGTCGCATCGGTCGATTCCCCGTCGATGACGAGAATCTCGAACCGTTCCGGGTCGTAATCCTGCTCCAGCAGGTGATTCAAAACATCCTCGATATGGAGTGCTTCGTTACGAACCGGGATGATAACGCTGATCGTGAGCATGGCTGCCGCGAAACGGGACGGAAAAGGATAACGGAATTCCGCATTATAGCGAAAGTTCCCGTTATAACAATAACGAGATGCTGTAACAACGAGCCGGGACCTGCGGTCCCGACTCATTCATAGCGGGAAAATATTCCAACACGAGTGTGGACAGTCGGGACCACAGGTCCCGGCTCGTTATCGCATTCTTAATTTCTTCTCCTCCGCCGCGCTCGGGCGGGAATAGATTGGGCCAAGCGACCCAAGATCGTCGCACTCCCCGCGTTCGAGACGGCCCATCGCGATCCGGCCGATCACCGAAGCCCGGGGCAACCAGAGTTCCGGCCCGGCCAGCCGCACGGCGGGCGGCGCGTGATCGGCGACCCGCTGCAACACCGGGCCGGTGTGCAACATCGAACCGCCCTCCCCTCCCCTCTTTTCTCCTGCGGCCCACCAACGGTCCAGCGGCAACAGCTCCGCCTCACCCTCGGCAACCGGGAGCTCTTCGTGATTCGCCGGGATCGCGAACCGCCGGGCGAAAACCTCCCCCCGCTGGGCATCGACGGCAGCAAAGACCGTGCCCGGCCGGGGCGTCGTCTCTGAAAATCCGACCCCGGCGGCCAACGCGAGGAGCGTTTCGACGCCAAAAATCGGCTTTTTGAGCGCATAGGCGAGCATTTTCGCCGTCACCAGTCCGACCCGAAGGCCGGTGAACGAGCCGGGGCCGATCCCGACGGCGACCGCGTCCAGCTCCGATGGCTGCCAGCCGACGGCCGCGAGCACCTCGGCGATCGCGGGGGCCAGCCCCCGGGCGCTGCGCCGCTGCAAGGTCTGTTCGAAAAGGAGCCGCGAACCGTCCCAGGCGGCGACGCTCCCGAACATTTCCGTGCTTTCCAGGGCCAAAAGTTTCGACATATTGAAAATCCGTAATACTTCAGCGGAACGGTTTTTCGTCATTTCGACTGAAGCGCAGCGTAAGGAGAAATCTCACCCTCGCGAGAGAAGGCGGAATTCCAAGTCTTTCGGCGAGGGTGAGATTTCTCGCTCCGCTCGAAATGACGAACGGAGAGGTTTTGTTTCAGAAAACTCCATAACGGCTGAGTATTACGAAAATTTTAGCGAAAAAACGATTTTCAGGAATCAGGGGTATCGACACGGGCATCCCCCTGAAGCATAATGTCTCTAGCTGGTAGCGGATAGCGGCTTAGCGGATAGCTGATTGCGGTTTGACCGCCGCCTGCTATCCGCTAAGCCGCTATCAGCGATCAGCTATCCGCTATTCAACGTTTCCTTTTCATTGGACCGGGTGCCCTTTTGAGACGAGCCATAATCAGTGACATCCATAGTAACCTTGAAGCCTTCCAGGCCGTTTTGCAGGATATCGAAGCCCAAAAAGTCGATGAGATTTACTGCCTCGGTGATCTGGTCGGCTACGGCCCCAACCCGATCGAGGTCACCGATCTGGTCATGTCCCGCGTCAAGGTCTGCCTCCTGGGCAACCACGATCAGGCCGCCCAATTCGATCCGGAAGGGTTCAACGCCGGGGCCGAGCAGGCGATTTTCTGGACCCGGGCGCAGCTGGAGCAATGCCGGGACGCGAAAGCCTCAGCCCGTTGGGACTTTCTCGGAGAACTCCCGAGATTGCATCGCGAAGACGACGTTCTTTACGTGCACGGCTCGCCGCGCAACCCGCTGAACGAATACGTCTTCCAGGAGGAAATCTACGACGAGCGGAAAATGGAACGGCTCTTCGCCGTCGTCCCGAAATACTGCTTCCAGGGGCACACGCACGTCCCCGGCA
>JAVBSX010000021.1:0-9613 GCA_031556455.1 Thermoguttaceae bacterium | reverse complement strand
GATGAACATGTTCCCCAAGGCGATGTAACACTGGCGGCAAGCCCATTCGAACTTCGCCCGCTGGTTGTCGCCGTAACCGAAATCCGTTTTCAGGAACGTGTCGTATTTTTGCGTTCGGGCTTTCTGCAAATCGTCCGGTTGGTGCTGCGTTTCCTGCATGATCGTCCGCTGGATGTAATCGGACGTCGGCGTCATTGCTTCCGGCTTTCGAGCGAGCAGGACGATGAAACGCGAGCAACTCGGCAACTGCGTCTGGGCTCCCCAGGATACGGAGCGGATCGCTTCCCGAAGTTCCTTGTCTTCGACCACGAGAATCTGCCACGGCTCGAATCCGAACGAACTGGGTGAAAGTCGGGCGGTTTCAAGAATGCACCGGAAATCGTCGTCGGACACCGGGCGATTCGGATCGAACACTTTGCAGGCGAAGCGAAACCGCATCGCGTCGAGAATGGTTTGCCGCATGTCGGTCATGGCACGGAATGGAAAATGGCGGTGAATTGTTCGAAAAACATTGTTTCAATCATTTTACCCGAATCCGCCCCCGGCGCCGAGATGCTTCAGGAAGCGTCCGCTCCGGGTACGGTAAAAAACATAATCATTTCAGCTCGTTTTTTTCGAGGTGCGAAAAGAAACCGGCGACGTTGATGCCGTGTTTTTCGGCCAACTCGCGAAGCAGTTGTTCGACGGAATTTCAGTACTCCCGATCCTTGCATGTCTTTTCGAACGACGAACGAAGATCGCGATCATACTGGGAAACGGCGCGGAGGACTTGCTCCATGTTGCCGCAATGCCGGTTCAGGGCTTCGCCGAAAACGTAGGTGACGCTGCCGTGCAACGATTCGAAAATCCGCTGAGCCAATTCGGCGACCCGCTTTTCGATCTGGTCGGCGGAAATCAGCTCTTTCAGACTGGATTTGTTTTGGGACATTCTGTTCGCTAAACTCATTTTAACTGGTCCACCCGTTTCGACTTGAAATACTCCAGCCATTCCTTCATGATGCCGTCGCCGATCGTGGGCGACGGAGTTTTCGCGTATTCCTCGATGGTCTTGCCCCAGTAGAAACTGATCCATCCCTGCGTGATCGGTTTTGAGCCGTCGATGAAGCGATCCATCTCCTTGGCGTCCATACGACATGTTGTACACCTTTTTCGTCATTTCACCAACACCAATTTCACTGATTCACGACTCAAACACCGTGAACGGATACGAAAATGTTTCATCGAGAGTATACCGCATTATCGGATATCCGGCTGCGGTTTCCGCGAAAGGGGGACTGAAGTCAGTATCTCTTTTTAGGCCGTTTTCCTATCCCGTTTTCAGGTAGACCTCGGGAATCATAGGCTCATCCAGAAGACTCGCATGAAAATTTTCTTCAAAAAAGGGACCGAGTTCAGTCCCACTTTCCATAGAAAACGACCTCCCAAATCACAGCCATTCTATCCGACCGGCGGCCCGATCTCCCTGACGATTTCCCGACTTTTTGTCGGGTTTTCGTCAGGGAAACGCCGCCACGAAAACGGGGCCGATGTGGGCCGGGAGGCCGAAATTGAATCCAAGGCCAAGCCGCCGGGGAGAACGCGACACGGGCGGTCCGTGGGCGTCGTGGTGGGAAGGGGCGACCGCCGTCAGGTTTTCCCCAAGCCGGTCGAAAGCGATTCTCCAAAAATCGAAAAGCTCTTGACACGAACTTAATCACTGAATACAATAGTCCGATACAGGACGGTTAAGATTGGGACGAAAAACACCGAAACACAAGAAAATACAACGGTTGGTTCTGATCCGACCGGAAACCAGGGGCGAACATGGGTAAAGACGCGGTTACGGAACAGGTTTTCGAGTATTATCGGTTATGGCGCGAACTAACGAGTTCTTACAGCGAGTATGCCAAAGCCGTTGGAATGTCCTATAGCAGCTTGTTTGCCTTGAACGTCATATTCGACAATCCCAAAACATGCACACAAAAGCTGATTTGCGAAGTGACGTTTCTGCCCAAGCAAACCGTCAACGCCATTATTACCGGGTTTCTTAAGCAGGGGCTCGTCACGCTGACCGAATCGGCGTCCGATAGACGAAACAAGTTCATCCATTTGACGAAGCAAGGCAAAAAATTTGCCGAGGAGGTCATTCCTCAAATTGAAAAAGCGGAAAACGATGCGATGAGAAGGTTGGATGAGAATCAGCGATCCGCGCTACTCGAAAATACGTCTCGCTACACAAGCCAATTTCGGGAATGTATGCGGAAGAATTACGAAAACGAATAGTGACAGTTCGCAATTAACGCTCGTACATGAAAGGATCAGCGATGAAAGTTCTTTTGGTCAACGGTAGTCCGCATCAAAACGGTTGTACTCATCAAGCGTTGAAGGAAGTGGCCAATGCTCTGAGCGACGCGGGAGTCGACAGCGAATTCTTCTGGATCGGCAACAAACCCATCGCCGGATGCCTGGGTTGCCATCAATGCGAGAACAAGAGGAAGTGCGTGATTAACGACGACGTGAACAAATTCCGCGAGATCGCCGGAAAAGCGGACGGTTTCGTTTTCGGAACGCCCGTACACTATGCCGCCGCGACCGGCGCGCTTGCCTGCTTTATGGGCCGGGCCTTCATTTCCGATTTTGCCGGGAATGGTAACAAGACGTTTTATTTGAAACCCGCCGCTGCCGTGGTTTCGGCACGACGCGCCGGAACGACGGCCACGTTCGACCAGATCAACAAATTCTTCACACTCCACGAGATGCCCGTCATCTCCTCCTGCTACTGGAACATGGTACACGGCGATGAGCCGTCGGAGGTTCTGAAAGACGAGGAAGGCTTGCGAGTCATGCGAGTTTTGGCGAATAACATGGGCTACTTCCTGAAATGCAAAAAGGCCGGTGAGGAGGCCGGTGTTCCACTGCCGAAACGGGAAGAATTCGTCTTCACGAACTTTATTCGATAGAACGGTGATTGATCCTTTTGAACGAGCGGATTCAACGTACCTGCGCCCGCCGCCAGGTTTCGCGGAGTTGCGGCCGTGAGCAGCTCGGACGTTTTCCCGAGGCGGTCGTCGGGCCGCGACTGGGGCCAAAACAGGGCGTCAGGGCGGGGAACGTCGCCGGAATGCAGATCGGTGAAAAAAGCGGCGTTTTTGTTTGCGCAGTTCTGTTCACACAGCGGCGGCGAAAGGCTGGAAGATATTCCCTATCAATGGGTTCCGAAGACCGCCCCTCGGATTCGGCATCGGTTTTTCGGCTGCGTTGCTCGGTAGGCCGTCTCGGACAAAGAATCCGATGCCGGGAGCGTTTGAGGCCGTATTTCGCGGCAGATCGCGGCAAGTTTGTTTGCGCAAATCTGTTCACACGGCCATCTTTGCAAGAACGAAAGATGGGCATGGTTTTGATATAAACCACGCCCATTTATAGAGTTATAAATACACCCCACTGGATTCGAACCAGTAACCTTCGGTTCCGTAGACCGAAAGAAGAACGCTTATACGCTGTAATTTACGGCGTGTAACAGCATTCAAAAAGTTTTCTTGGCCTTTTCTTGTCCTCAAAGCCCCGGTTTTCGAAGACCGGAAAAAGACCGATGGTCCATTGTTTTAAGGCGGTCGACAAGTTGCCGGGGATGTGACGTCTTTCTGTCAAAGCCGGGATTGCCGCACTCCCTCAAACCGACAGCCCATATTGCACCCTTCGGGGCAATCGATATACGGCGGAATGTTGTTCAAAGCATCTTCCAAAAGAATGAGTTCATACTCTTTATTCGCATGAATACATTCGATTTTATTGACGATTTTTACGGCTTCAAATGGATCATCGGCCGGTTTCCTTTGGTCGGAACCATTGTTTTTGACAATCAATTTATCGATCTGTTTTACAAATCGTTCCTTCAATTTTTGAATATCCCTTTCCCTCTTCTCTTTTTCCTTTTCTTCTTGCCTCGACTCGCTCTCTCTTTTTTCTCTTTCTTCCCTTGCTTTATTAAATCTTGGGAGAAGCTCATCTATCATCACGGACGCATTGCCCTTCAATAAATTCAGTGAACGGATGTCCGTATCGTCACCTATTTCTTTTGCAATCTCTTCGAGAAATTCAATCTGCCTTTCTGTTGCAGGGTATTTATTGTTTTCAGCCGCCCGCCGATACATCAGGTGCTTGTTGATAAGCAACGTGGCTTCAAGGACGTTTTCAGGGGCGTCTCCGTGATATCCCAAATCGCGAAGAAATTCAATTTGTTTCGAAGACGGCCGCGATTCTCTTGCCAGGCGAATGTAAACTTCCCTGGCTTCTCTTGGGTTTTCGGGAATCTCTCTCATCCAGCCGAGATCGCGAATCCATTTATGCAGTTTTTCAATCGAGTATTCTCCGTATTGGTCGCGGTATGTTAGCTCGACCGAAATTCCAATGTTGGGACGCTCTTGTTTTGCTGGCCAAGATTGATCGCCCATCTCTGCTGCCATAGCAGCCTTAAATTCTTCAAGAGCTTCATCAAATTCATCTTGAGGAGACTTTTTTCGACTGGTTCTGCTTTGATTTGGTTGGGGCAATAGGGCTTCCATCTCAGCTTGAGCCTTCCTGAGAAGCTCAATCTGCTCTTCCAGACTAAGTAATTTTTCTGGCGGCTTTTGCAAGAAAAATTTTCTTGGTTTCTGCGGATCCGGCTGAACATCGCTCGCGAGCATTTCACGACCATCCTCGGCAAAAACTTTCGTATCAGCGGGAATAAACTTGTCTTTCACCAGTGATACAATCAGGTCGTTGGCTACAGGCCCTGTCTTTTTTCCTTTATTATCGTAAAAAAACCAAGCAGCCATGTCGCGACCTCCCGAAAAAACAGTGCGTGAAGAAAAAAAATCTGAATTCTAATTATTGAAAATCGTCGCCGAAAAATCTACCCCTCAAAAAAATTTTTTCCGGGGACTTGCTTTTAGTTGGAATGTAACGTACATTACTCTTGTCCGGGCGAGAAAGCCCGTTTTCTGCATCTTCACCCGGTGGGTGGCCACAGGCTTGGAACTGTGTATTAAGCCAAGATTTTTGCGATCTTCGATCAGGCAGGAATCTGCGGCTTTTTCTTTTGCGTTTCGTCGATTCCCGCCCTTCGGTTCGATTATTGACCTTCTTCCGTCCCCGGACCATTGCCCTCCGCACGGAAGTCCAGCCAGCAGAATTACCATGAGACGTTTAATTTATCCTTTGACGAACCGACCTCTTGCTTCGCCATGCTTTTTTGGCGACTTTAATATTTTTGGATTTTTTCTAAAATTCCCTTGACCAATACACACGACGTATGTATGATATAATCATCATTAAGAAAGGAGGTGATAACAATAGCCGCAAGATTTAATATGAATATTCCAGATGACCTTTACGAGCGAATAAAGGAAATTGCCAAAACGAACAAAACGAACGTTGCCGCAATAATAAACGAACTGCTCGAAAGTTATACCGGAATAGATCGAGTTACAGAACTTGAAAGAAGAGTCTCTGAACTCGAAAAAAAAATCAAAGAGATCAGCAAGAAATAAAAAAGGGCTGCGTAAATCCTGGCAGATTGCACCGCAACCCAAGTCCGAAACCTTAATCCCGGAACACCTCTAACTTTACCGTTCTTGTGGTAAAAGTCAAGGTGTTCCCAACCAAAAAGGAGAACATTCTCTATGAGTAATGACAACGACACCGACCTTACCCCAATCAACCGTGTTGACGATACGGTGACCGATTTCAAATACTACCTTGAACTCGAAATCACTAAAAGGGATGGCAGAGAGTACACGAAAGGCGGTGTCGAAATCACCCCGGAGCGACTCAAGCAAGCCTGCGAACGATTTATGTCGGTTTTCAACCAAGCTCCGAAAGGCGGTGCTCCCCAAGAGCGGTAATCGCTTTAACATGGATTTCCGACTCGTTCCGTATCAACTTTCCGACAACAAGTCCGGACTCCAGCATTTCCTCAAAAGTATCGAGAACCAAAATTTTTGTGGCTCCATCGATATTTTTCGCGATATGCTCCGCAGTAACGGCCTTCACTAAATGATATTCGATCGCGTCGGGCATCTCGCGAACGGATCGGGCCATGTTGAGAATTACTTGCTCAATTTGTTCTTTTGTATTCATCGCTCCCTCCGTGGTTCGGGGCATTGAAAACGGAACGATACGAAATTCAAATCAGCGTAACAAGAGGTAATTCCGATATTTTCCCGAAAATTTTTTCCGACAGAACCGTAAACGGTACTCGGGAAAGCACTTAGAAAATTTCCCCTCAAATTCTTCAAATGGCGTCAAATAGCATCACATGGCATCAAGCGGTATCGTCAAGCAGTGCAAATTTGACAATTACAATTTTCCTATTTTAATGATTCGAAAGGAGAACAACCGATGACCAAATCAAAATTTGATCCGCCGCTTGTCAGGCACGTCTCGATCAGCATGACGGAAGACGAATACTTCGACGCTGCCCGCGTTCGGGATATGGATGTCAATCGCAGTCGGAAATTCAACCAGTGGGTCGCCGACACGTTTTGCAAGTATATCCGCCGAAAGATCGTGCAGCTCGAAGCCCGCGAACGGTGCCCGCTCTGCAATACCCAACTGAAAAAGAAAAAGGACCGAACCGAGAAAGTTTGCGAGGCCGACTCGGTTCAGTCCAAAAGCAATGTCTGAAAGTATTAACCCCCAGAACGTCTGAAGTATCACATCAGAACACCTGAATTATACCCTTCCCTGGGCAAGATTCAAGTGTTCTCCATTCACTTTTTAAGGAGAACATTTTATGTATCGCAAACTCACTCTGCGTGAACTCACGCAACTCGTCAACTCGAAGACCCCGACGCCGGTCAACGTCATTCTCGACCGGGAAACAATCGAGTTTTTGCTTTCGCTCAACTCAAACAACAGGAATCTCAATCCGACCCGAGTCCGCGCCCTGGCATCCGAGATCGATCGAATCGGCTGGAAGTCGTCGGAAACGCTCTGCGTTTCGGAAGAGGCTGAACTTGGTAACGGCCAACATCGGCTCTACGCTCTCCGCAGTCTCGGATACCCCGACGGCATCAAGACGACCATCGTTTTCGGCGTCGACTGGGAAACGGTCCTGACCATCGACCAGCACGGTCGGCGAAGCAGTTCGGCGTCGGTCAAGATCGCGACCGGGAAGAAACACGACAACACGGCGCTGGCCACGATCCGTTGCGACATCAATTGCAACACGAGGCCTAATCGGATGACGATTGGGAGTGATCCGGTGTCGCCGTCGCAGATCGTCGCCGCGATGGCGGCCTGGCAGCGATACTTCGAGGAAATGCCGCAACTGCTCCAATCGCGTAAGGTCGGGGCCGTCGTCACCAGGATGACGGCTCCGATGATCTTGGCCGTCGTCCACTACCGCCGTCGGGCCGGTGTCGAGAAGGCCAATGATTTTATCGCCGGATTCTGGGGTGACAAGGAAGTGACGAGCGCCTCGCCGGAACTGAAGGCGATGAATTTCCGTGCGACGTTCCGCGCACACAGCGGCGACCGATCGCAGACTTATCAATATCGCGTGTTCGTTTACTTCCTTCTCGCCCACTTCGAAGGACGCAAGAACCCGTCCACCAAGGAGGCGATGGACTGGGGCAGACTCCGAAACGCCAATGCCGAAGCGGAGGGCAAATCCAATGATTGAAGTCATCGTTATTGATTTGCTGAATCTTTCCAAGGGAACGCAAATCCGAATCGCGACCTGCGAGGAAGCGGTCCAGCGGTATTGCGAACTCATGGAGACCGAAGAAGGGCGGCTGTCGTTTCCGCCGATCATCGTCTACCGCGACTCGGACGGCGAGTATTGGATCGCGGACGGGCACCACCGCATCAAGGCGGCAATCCGGCGAAAGCTGAATACGATCGTCGCTGAAGTTCGGGAAGGCTCGCGGGCCGACGCGCTTTGGGAATCGGTCCGGGCCAACGCCAAGAACGGGATCATGCTCACGAAGGCCGACCTTCATAACGCTATGGTGATGCTCGTAAAGCATACCCAAAAGTCGAACGTCGCGATCGCGGAGTTGATCGGCTTTTCCGACATGACCATCAAGAGATACCGGGACTCGATTTCAGGTTCAACAAATGTGGAACCTGACAAGACGGAAAAACCTGAAAAGAGCCGCAGGGTAGGCAAGGACGGCAAGTCTTACCCATCGACAACGAAAAAGACGTCGCCGCCGAAAGCCGAGCCTCCCAGGCCGGAACCCGCTGCAAAGTCTCCCGTTTCACCACCGGTCGCGGCTCGGAAGCCCGAACCGCCGAAACCGATTCCTGCTCCTCCAGCAGCCCCGGCTCCGAAGCCGGTCGAGCCGCAAGTTGAGAAGCCGAATCGAGAGCGGGAGCTTCGCGTCGAACTCCGCGAGCATGTCGTTCCGAAATTTCCCCGGTTCCAAGAGCTTCGTCGGATCGTCGGCGAAGCGGGTTACCAACGGTTCGTAAACGACCTGTTCGGAATCTAATACAGTTACAACAATAAACCCTCTGCGCTGGAAGTGCGCAAAAACCCAGATGGATATTCTATTATGTCAATTCAGCTACCCGAACAGATTGTTCGCGAAAATTTTCTATTGGACGATTATTTCGTCATTGCCTACATCAACGGACGACAATTCATTATTACGACGAAGCCGTTCAAAACCGTCTTTGGCAATCGTATCGAAACTCCGTTTTCCGACGATGTGGAACGCCGAATGTTTCTTGATTTCAGCCTCGAATTTTCCGCGTTATTGTCTCAATCCAGCCTGGCGGAAAAAACGGCGCAAGAGCCGTCAGAAATTCAGCGACGGATCGGACGGTTGAAAGAGCGTCTTTTATCTTCGGCCAAACGCCTTTGTCGTTCATTTTGGCAAGGATGTCGTGGCCGAGGCTTGTAAGCCGATCCACCCGAAACGCTTTTCCGGGAGCCATACTTTCACCGACGAGAAAGCCATTTTCTTCGAGGATGACGCATTGGTAAATGGTCGCATTGTCGCACGGAGTCGCTTTGACGCCGTGAAGTTTGCAGTTGAAGACGAAATAGATTTCGGAAGGGTAGGTAGGTTGGTCCTCGACCGCTTGTAATACCGACTTCATTTTTTCGACATCGATCTTCATAGGTAGGTCTCCTTTCGAAGCGAACGATACTGATTTCCGAACAACGAATCAATACCAATCTGCGCTGAAGGTGCGCACCCATGACCACCACCGAAAGAGTCAATCAGATTCGCGAGGAGAAGCGGCAATTGATGCTGCGGATTCTCGAACTGGAAACGGAGGAATCCGCGATTCTTTCGGCGGTGATAAAGCTGCCCGGGCCTCGACTTGATTTTGATTCCGACGGGCGGACGATTCGCTGGCCGGGTGGCTCAGTCCGGATCGGGCACAAAGCGAGTGCACATCATGTCGAAACACAGAATCATTCGGGTTTTTATCCACGATCCATTTTTTCAGTCGCCCGGCAAGCTCTTCGGTGAGTGGTTGAAATACGTCCTTTTTGTTTTTGGTCCCGGCAGCCCTCAAAACGATCCGGCGTCGTACGGGGTCAATCTGGTGTATCTGAAGGGCCGCCAACTCCGACGACCGGAGCCCGGTGCCGACGGCGGTGCGGTAGGCGAGCTCGACCTCTTCGCCGGTT
>JAVBSX010000163.1:0-4971 GCA_031556455.1 Thermoguttaceae bacterium | reverse complement strand
GGCTTCAGTCTACTCCAGCCGGTTTACTGATCTTCACAAAAAAATATCGAATTGGGCAGCAGCCGGAAGCGTCAGCGCCCGGTTTTCGACGCGGGAACACGGGGCAAACCCGGCGTTTAAGCTTCGGGCTGCGGTTTGCGGGGTTCGGTTTTTTTCATGAAGATCAATAAAATTCCCGTCTTCAGTACGGTAGCGGCCCAACGAGACTGCGGTTTGACAGGGGGCGAAGCCCATTTCGCCTCGACGGCAGGTCTCCCATCCGCGAGGACGGGTCATTGGTAAAGGGCGATCTTTTTCAGTTCCAAAACGCAATTCGGTCCTTGGCTGTTGGCACCGAAAGAAAACGAACGAACCTGGTCCAAATCAAGCTTGCCGTTCGGGTCGGAGCCCGTCGCGCCGACATGCACGAAACGCTCGAACGGCAATTTGACGGCATGCCATTCGCCGTCATTCTTGATGATCGGCGCGACGAAATAGCCGACACCGTTCGATTCGAACAGCATGAGGCTCGGCTTGGCCTCGCCGATGCAGCGTGCCCAAACGAGCAGGCCGTCCCCCTTCGCCAGGTCGATCGTCGGCGGCAACTCGAATTTCGGAAACGTCCAACGGTCCCCTTCGCCGAAGCTCGCGAACATCCGCCAAACCGCCTGTTCCCCGGCTCCCGGTTTTTCAAAGTTCGAGGTACAGATCGGCGGGGCGTTTTTGACCCAACGCCCCATCTCGCCGACCAGGATTTCCGTGATATTTCCGACCGTCGAGAGGAGGCCATCCCACGTCGCTTCCCCCTTGAACGAAAGGACCAACGTTTCTCCTTTGTCGGTGTCGATCCGAACTTTCAGCGGTTCGCCGCGAGCCCATTCGGGGACACTTGGCGGAAGCTCCCAGACGACATCGGCAAAGCCTTCGCCCGGAACCGAGACAGGCTTTGTTTCGACCGGCAAATTCGAGGCCGTGAACCGAAGTGAGATGGTCTCCGATTGATCCGCGAGATTGAACACACGAATCGCGATCGGCAACGGTTTCTCATCGGTTCGCTTGAGCGTGTAACCTTGCGGCCTTGCGAGGACACGCTCCTTGTCGAACTGGTATCGCAAAACGATCGGCGAGGGCGTCTTGACGGCAATCGCATCCGCGGCCGTCGAAAGCCCCGACTCCGGTCGCCGTTCCGAATCCAAAACGACGTAAACCAGGTTCTCCGAAGCGAGCGGAATCGTTCCGTCCGGGCCGACGGCGATCGGCTCACCGGTCGCGGATTCGACGCCGCGCACGTTGCCGGGGAGCGGCCAACTTGTCGGCGTTTCCAATTTCCCCGTGCACAAAACGAGAACGGTTTCGTTTTCCGGCCTATAAAAAGTCCGAGCCCGAAGAATCTCCGGTTCGTCGATCTTCCAGCCGCCGGTGTACACCGTTCCGGCTAACATTCGGATCAATTGGACATAGGCCGCGAACGAACGGGTCGGCGTGCCGAGCCTGTCCATCATCCCGAAGTTGTTGTCATTCTCCTCGTAATACGGGTAAACGAATGGAAAATAACGGTCGACGCCGCAACACCGGGACTCGACGCCTTTCATGGTGATGTCGACGGCGCTCGTCCAGTCCTCGGCGATTTCCGGGCGCTTCGGCCCTTTTTTCCACGGCCTGCCGCATTCGGTCAACCAGAGCGGCAAAGAACCTTTGCCGTGTTTTGCCAACCAATCGCGATATTCCCCGGCGATTCGGGCCATGCTCGGCGCCCGGTCGTAAGTGTGAAAGCTGAACCCGTCGACGGCATCGAGCAGCCCGTTTTCCGCCGCGGTGTCGAGCCAATCCTTTTCAAAGTGGGCCATCACACCGCCGAAGATCGGGGTTGTGATTCCCGCTTTCTTCAATTGGTATGTGATCGCCTTGACCATCGGAACGTATTGGTCGGCGGGAAGTTCTCCTCCGAAGAAAATCTCCGGTTCGTTCCAGATTTCGAGGGCTCCCCAGGTCGGCGACCAGCGTTTGGCGATCGTTTCCCACGATCGTGCCGTCTTAACCAGGTCGTCGGGATATTTTTCGATCGTGCCGACCCAGGCCGGGGCGTCGTGAAACAGTTCGAGGACCGCGACGCCGTTCGCCTGACAGACGGCGCGGAGTTTGTCGTAACGGTCTTTCGTTTCCCAGTCGAAACTCCCCTCTCTCGGCTCAACGGCGTTCCAACGCAATCGTTCGCGGATCATCCCGATGCCGGAGCGTTTCGCCACTTTGACGAGCCCTTCCCGCATCGCGTCTTCGCGGACGAGCCAGGAGAACGCTCCGTCGATCGCGAAATAGGGATCCGGTTTTCCGCGAAAGGCCGGGAGCGCAACGACGCCGAAACGTTGCCCGCTCGCCGGATATTCGAGTTCCCAAAACCCCCGGGACAGCGTTGCCGTCAGGACCATCGCCTCGCCGTCCCGGACCGCCTGTACCGTTTGAATCGGCTCCCCCCAGGCGTCGAGGACGCGGAATTCCGTCGACTCGGGACCGCCGCTTTCGGCGACGAATCGGAACGTCGCTTCGGTTTCCGGCTCGACGAACGCCTGTTCGACATCGACCGGTCGCAGCTCGGCGGCGTAAAGCGAAACGGCGAAAAGCGAAACGGCGAAAAGCATCACCACGCCGAAGATCAAAATTCTCATGATAACGAATTCCAGATAAAAAATGAATCGGAGCCGCGCCCGTAAGGAAACGGAGGGGTGTAGTAAAATTTTCGGGGCAGTTTTCCAGCCCCCAACGGGGGCCCACAAGGTAGCCGGGGGTGAAGCGTACTCGCGGAACCCCCGGAAACAAAGTGCAAAACCCCTTGCACCCCAACGGGGTGCCACAAAAAACCGCCCTGTGCGCCCCCGTTGGGGGCGATTGGTTCATTCGTCCGAGCACCGGGGGTTCGCGGGGTACCGCTCACCCCCGGCTATCTTGTTGTTGCCCCGTTGGGGCAATCTTAAGCAATTTCCTGGATTTTACTACACCCGAAGCGGAGTCCCTGCAAAACCGCTTCCTTACGGGCGCGGCTCTGAATGAAACCGTCCAAATTGTTTTCGCGACTCACTCATCCAAAACGATATCAAAACGGTCGTGCGCTTCCGTGCGGTGAGCCAGGTGTTTCGTGCTCGGCGAAATCCCGAAAAGAGGCGAATAGGTCCGGACCTTGATCGTTTTTCCGTCCGGCAAAAATTCCAGGATACGCAGCCATCCGTCGCCGCCGTTCCCTTCCCAGCCGCCGCCGAGGGTTTGCACGTTGAACATCATTTGAGTAACGTCTTTGCCGGCGTCATTCTTGTCGACGCGATAACCGACATTGTCCTCGAACTTGCCGTTCCCGTCGGCGATATGACCGCAAAGGACCATACGGATGTTCGGCGTCGAGCGGATCAGCTTCTCCCAGATCGCGGCCCCGGTATTGCCCGGTTGGAGAAGGTAGCCGTGTTTGTCGAGCAGGACGCCGTCGTTTTTTTGCCGCATGTAGGCGTGTGTCATGAAAATGACCCGGCTGTCCTTGTGCCGATCGCTTTGGGCCAGCTTTTTCGCCCAATCCAACACCTCATCGCGCGGATAAAATTCGGACGTGATCACGAGAACCTTGCCCCAGCCCGGCGTGTCGAATTCGAACGCCGCGTTTTCCAGCGAAGGAATTCCGTTGCGATTCGGCAAGGCATCAACAACGACATCTCGCCAGGCCCTGTTTCTTTCAAACGGAAAAACCTCGGGAAATCGCGTCATGCCGTTTTCCGCGGCCCGATATCCGTAATCGTGATTGCCGCAGGAAACGATGTACGGAACCTTGTGATCCAATCGGGCGAACGCACGCGAGCAAGCCTCCCACATTTCGCGGCTCGTCTGGTTCAGCCTGGTGCGGTTGAGGACGATGTTCTCGTTTTGCTCGACGAGATCGCCCGTGCAGAGCAGGGCCTTGATTTGGAGTCGTTCGACGTTGTCGGCCACCCACGCCGTGCACAATTCGAGGATGGGCTGGTTGACGTCGTACTTGACGTAACCTTGAGGGTCCCCCATCAGGATCATCGAGAACGATTTCGGGTCGCTCAATTCCTGCCGATCCGCGTGATTTTGCGCTTTCGCCGGGATTGCCGAACAGAAAACGAATGCAAGGAGAAAACAAAGGGATATTGTTTTGACGTGATTGACCATTGCGTTCATCAGGGTTGGGAGTTTCGGATGGAACGGTCTCCGTTCGAAAGAAGAAATTTCATTATCAATTTTTTCGGGTGATATGCAATAACGCAACAACCTTTTTGCACACCGGTCCTCGCGAAATTCGACGCGGTGTTTGCGTTTTTCGATGATTTCGTGTATTGTTGTGTTCCTCCGAAATCCTTTTTTATACCGTAGCCGGTAGGGGCGATAGGCTTCGCCCTCTGTCAGCCCGCTGCCTCGTTGGGCCGCTACCGTATTGAAGACGGAAATTTTAACCGGCTACGGCATACAACACATCATCATGCAACACAAATCTCACGTTTTATCGTTCGTCGTCCTCTCCTTGTTCCTCACCGTTTCCGCGAACGCCCAGATTGTCGTCGAGGATCTTCGCTGCGAGAATCTGACGAATCCCGTCGCGATCGACTCCGCGCTGCCGCATTTCAGCTGGAAACTGCGGTCGCCGACAAACGGCGGCGCCCAAACGGCCTACCAAATTCTCGTCGCGCGTTCTCCGGAATCGCTGAACGAAAACGACGCCGATCTCTGGAATTCCGGCAAGGTCGCCTCGAAGGAAACCGTCTTCGTTTCCTATGCCGGGAAGCCGCTGACGGAAAACGTCCAGGCGTGCTGGAAGGTCCGTTCCTGGAACGGCGACGACGTTTCGGCGTGGAGCGAACCGGCCCGCTTCGGCATCGGCCTGATCGGCGATTCCGGCTGGAAGGGCGAATTCATGACACTCCCCGAGGGGATCGAACAAAATCGGGCGACGATGTTCCGGAAAAAATTCGACTGCAAAAAAAGCGACGCCCATGC
>JAVBSX010000141.1:0-8053 GCA_031556455.1 Thermoguttaceae bacterium | reverse complement strand
GAGCGATCGTCGCCCTTGGGCCAAATGATGTCGGCTGCGCAGAGCCAGATGAGGATATTGGGAAAACAGTCGGAATCATTACTGAAAAGGCTTCAAAGCTGGAGCGTGGAACACTCCAGCTTTATTTGCCGCGCAGATATTCGAGTGCAGTCGCTTGACGATTTTCTTTTTGTCGTCATGCAAAAGGATGTGCCGTATGATTTCGAGCTCTCAAGCAAACTCACGGATTTGGATATCGAAGTCAGTAATGACCCAAACTTTAATTTGATCACACTGAACGTTCTGGCGATTCCACGTTGCTCTAGTGATGCAGCCCAAGCATTTATTGACTGGGAAAACAATATTGGTATTGTTGATTTTACCTGTAATGCCTGATCTCAAAGCACACGAAGAAGCTGCAACACGGAATCAAGTCGTTCTCGATTGCATGGTGGCGAATCACGACCTTGCGCCTGACGACTTTGCGCCTTGGGTCGTGACAGTTGCGTTTTACAAGGCTCTTCATTTAGTGGAAGGCATCTTTTACATCGACGGATTGACATCGAATGAAAAACGGCCTATCCATTCGAAGGACCATGCCGAACGCAACGGGTTGCTGAAAACAGTAAAAAATTTTCAACATCTGTGGCGAAATTATCGACCGCTTTGGGAGGCCTCGATGGTTGCCCGTTATCTGTTCGACCCAAAAACAGACATGGAACAAACGGACTTGAGTGCTTATTTATCTGGGGATTCGATCCGCTCCAAATTTATTAATCACTACCTTTGTCAGATTGAAAAATCATTCAGCGTAAAGAAGACGGATTACGAGACCAATCATCACGCTTCTCGCTAAAGAAATTGGAACTTTCGAGATACTGAAGAATTTCCGACTCTTTGATGCGAACACTGCCGCGCTTGGGACCGACAAAAATAACCCGGATTGTTCCGCGTTTAATCTCTCGTCGCACGGTCTCTTCGTGCATCCGCAAATATTCGGCGGTCTCCTTAACGGTCAAGAGCGGCTCCAGTGTCGCGTCCATGCAGGGCTCCTTCAATATACGGCGTTCGGGTGATGTTCTTTGGCGGTTTGATCCCGAAGCTCCTGCGGAAAAATGTCTTCGTAAACATACCCGAACTGCTCGGCAAACACATGGGCCAATTTTACGCCCGGAGACCACGGATATGCGTGATATCCACGGAGATGCCGCTCTTTACTCAAAAGAAAATCCTCAAATTCGGACACAGTCTCCGCGTCGCCTTCCACGACAACGTCCGGCTGCACGGCCGGCACGGACGGGTCGCCCGTGGTGTCGCGTTCGCAGTAATCGTCCCAGTAGTCGTCGTAATAGGCGACCGCAGAGCGGCTTCCCTTTACCAAACGAGCAAGAGGTATTCTATTCATTTTTTGTGGACCTGATGGTTTGGATGATAAAGTCGAAAAATTCCGGGTAATTGCGAGAGAACCCGACGGGATCGCGCTGCAGCTCCTGTAGCCCTACGGAAAGAATTTCCGTGCTGCCGCCCGGGTTGATCTTCGTCGCGTACTCCGGCATGCTGATATTTGCAGGCTTGTATTTCTCATCATCGCTGTACCCGTCTTTGGGAAAATCCTTTTTCAGAGATCGAACCTCGCTCCCATCGGTGATTCTTTCAAAAAAATCCTTGCATCGTTTTTGAATTTCGCGATTGCCTTCCTCGATGTAGTGCCCCATCTCGTGCGGGACAAGCTGTCTTATGCCCGCACGTCGTCCGATATCCAGGACGTTGGAATCGCCGTCATACTCGGCTCTCGACCTCTTGGAAACGAACTTCGGCAGCGGCTTGTCTATTGCAATGTCGTATGTGTCGATAATCTTGGTAGCAAACCGCAATCCGTCCTTTCCCTCCGCCATGACCGATGGCGTCTTGATTCGTTTGCACAAATCATTTTCAAACTTGATTTCCGCCGCCCGCGTAATTTCTCCCGAAACCGGAGCGATGTGCTCGTGAATCGTCCGTCGGTCTTGTTCCGCTCGTTTGTTTTGCCGCTTGTTAAGCCAGGTCGTCGCGTCGCCATACTCTTTATCGCCCTGCCGTCCGGCGAGCTCCATTTCTTTCAAAAGGGTCTCGAGCCGCTCAATTTCGCGAGATTCTTTTCGCTGCGAGCCTGTCTCAGCAAATCGCAGGTACTTTTCAACATCCGCTGCCGATTCAATCCGATCTTTTGTCTCGCCTTTCTTTGCCTGGGACCGCCTGGTAGATCGGTTCTTTTCCGGAATAAGCCCAGCCTGCCGTAAATCATCGACGCTCCGCACGTAATTATTGTCCGGCATCGTCAAGTCGATCGTTTTGAGCGTTCCGAGCCGGTAACCCTCGTATCGATCGGCCCCCAACCACTCCCGCTGATCCCTCGCCGAAAGTGTCTCAAAATGTTCTCGAAAGTCCGTCGAGGACTTGACCTGCCGGTACGCGGTTCCTTCACCGTGTTTCTTTTCATACGCATTGATTTCCTCGTATCGCTTCTTTTTTCGCGTTTCGTAGGTCAGCTCGTTCCACGGCTTACCGGGCTTTTTTTCCGCTTCGATCTTCGCGTCCCGTTCTTTATTATACTTCTCCTCGGCGTCCAGGTCAAAATTTCTCACCTCGGCCGGCCGCGTTCCCTCGAACTCCGGCCCGAGGTCGATGTACGGAACCATTGTACATCTGCACCCTGGATGAGCTGGCGGCCGTGTGACCGTGTCCATCTGGTCCGGCGTCCAAATCCGGCCGTCCAGGTTCGCACAAACCGGACAGGCCCGCGTGTCGAGCGTCGCCAGCCATTTCACGCCGTCGATCACGTCGGCGTTCTGGCGGTACATTTCCATCTTGCCCGCGTTGGCAACGCCGTTGATGAGCGTCCGAGCGACCGTCCGGGCCGACTTGTGGGTAACGGCGGCGATTCCTTCGTGGACTATTCCTTTGTTATCTTTCCAGCCGCGAATTTGTCGGATCAGCGTGCCGAGCTCCAGCCCCTCGACCGTCGCCTGTTTGACCTTCGACACGATCCGGTGCAGGTCGTTCTGTTGCCAGGCCTTGAACCAACCGCCGATCGTGTCCGCGCCGTTCGGACCGCTCCTGAAGTGCGTGTAATTCAGGATTCCGTCGATTTTCGCCGGGCTGATCGCCGGGTTGAACAGCTTCCGGCGGATATCCAATTCGTTTTGCAAGGCGGCTTCGATCTCTTTCGCCGCGAAACCGGCGGAAACGGAACCAACCTGGCCGGCCGTCACTAAAAACGCGGATTTGGCTTTTTCAAACGCGGCGGCACGGATCGGGTATAGCTTCTTTTCAAATTCTTTTAGCCGCTTAACGGCCTTGATCGGGTCGCTCAAGTCGAAACTGACGAGCTCCGCCTGAACCAGCACGACGGTCGCGACATCCGCTTCCGCCAGAAAGTCGGTCATCGTGTTGGCAATGTCATTCGCCACCCCCTGCAAATGTTGCAGGAATTGCAATATCTCTGAGCCGCTCACCTATTTGCTCCAATTCCCTGAATCTTTCTATCGCCAACTTTTGTTCGGCGATAATCATTTCGGTTTCTGCATAAATCTCAGAGATCGAATTCAAATCTCCTTGCAACTGCTCGTCGTCGTCTGGGTAGCATTGCTGACAAATTGATCCGGTATCAATGGCGTCGTCAAGCGTTTTACGGGCCAGCCTGATGACCTTTTCTCGCTCCTCGATCTTCTTTCGGATTCTGACGAGGAAAATATTCAGTTCTTCGATCGGGTGTTTTTTCATGGTTTTCGCGGTGCGGGCTGAAATGGGCGGAAGCCTCCCATTTTACCACAAAACCTAAAAATCCGATCACTTTTTTACGCTGATTTTTTCCAGATTCTCCGGAATGTCGCATCCTTTTTCTCGAAGCCGCTGGCAAACCGCGTCAATTGTGCCACCGGCAACCGCCTTTCCGTTCACTTTGCCGATCCATTGGTCGCCATCGCAGTGTTCGATGTTCCAGTCAAACGAGACGGAACACCTCTCTCCCGGGTCGCCCTGTGGGTCTCGGTGGTATATCAGGCTGTTTTTATCCGCTGGCTTCGGCGCAATTTCATCAACAACCGCCAGCTCTGCCGCATCGCAGGCGACCTTGAGTTTCGGCAGGTGGTGAGCGATCCAGCCAACCAGCCGCTCATCACGAGCATATTCTTCAATGCCGCATTCGTGCAAAAAAGCATGAACGACTTCGTGTCGGACGAGTTTGGCCGCGTACTGGTCCGCTCGTTCGGCGGTCAGTTTGTCATGCTTACATGGGGCGAAAACGATTTTTTTCGACCAATACTCGATGTATCCGTCGGCGCGGTCCAACTTCGTGTTTTCCTCGTCGTGATCGACGATCAGTTCGTAGTCCGCGCCGAGAATATTAACGCTGGTCATTGCTCTCGATTTTAAAATGTGTATCTTTCATTTGCTTAGCACGTTCGTAGGCTTGTGTCGCTTCCTGTCGGGTTCCAACGCCGGATTCGACCACCTTGCCGTCAACAACCACCGACCACGGAACTACGGTGTCGGGATCATCGAATAATTTTTCGGAGAGTTCTCTCATCGCGGCGGCAAAAGCCGGGCCGAAATCACACGAAAACTCCAATTGGCCGGGCGAGCGCATTTACAAAACTTCCTGAATTTCTTCCAATTGGGCCTTGTTGTCCTCCCAGATCGGCAGCCCCGGCGCTTTCTGCCGGATCAGTTCATAAACCGCCTGCGGGGAAAGCAGTTTTTGGGTCGCGTTGGCCATCATCAGGCTGACGACCTCGGCCAAAGAGAATTCCGTTTTGGCGTAAGAGGTGTCAACCTTGTAGCTGATTCGCTTGCCGACATCCTCCCAGGTTGCCCCGGCCCAATACGCGGCGTAGCAAAGCTGCTCCTCGATCGCCTTGCCGCCGGCCAGATCGATCTCCGCGATGCTCGCCGTGCCGCTCATCATCCGGAGTTGGATCGCGTCGCCGGACGAATTCGCCCCGGCCCGGTCGAGCAGGTCTTGAACCGAAATCCGCTTCAGGCCGTCAAGAATGTCGTCTTTCGACTGTTTCATCGCCGCAAGTCCGTCGCTGCTTGCCTGAAGGATATCCACAACCGCTGGGTTCTGGCTGATATTTTCCAACCAGAGAACGCCACCGATTTCGAGCGGAATTTCTTTGCCGTTTTTGTCGACCAGCTGCTTGGCATTGGTGACGACGACGGTCGGCGTCGCGTGGTTCGCAATCGCCCGGCGGTAGAACGAGTCGCTGTTGTAAGCATCGATCACCGCTTGAGCGGCATCGTAATACGGCGGAGTCTCCCAGCCGTCGAACCCAATTGTTTTCGCATTGCAGACAGTAAAGGGCACATACGGTATCTTGATTCCGTTGAAATCCAGATACTTTGCATTCGCTGGACTATCGATGTTAAAATTCTGCCACTGCGAATCGGCATCATCGCCTTCCAGGGTTACCGTGTAGTAAAAACCACTGCGGTCGATACCGCAAATTCGATATCGCGTAAACCGCTTTCGGCTTTTCGTTTGCGGGTCGAACCGGTCATTGGATTCGTCGAGCTTGATCCACTTGAGCCTGACCTTTCCGTCAATCGGCGAGATGCAGGTTTCGCCGTCAAGAATGCACCGCGAATCGTATTCCTTGATCACGAACTGTGGATTTCGTCCGTCGAATTCGCCGACTTTGCTGGTCGCAATGTCCAACAATAGTCCGGCCCGGCCAAAAAGAGCCTGGGCGAAATTGAGCCGTCGCTTCAGACCGGACAGCCCGTCATTTTGCGTGTTACCGTACACGTCGAGGTCGCGAACCTCTTTCGGACTTTCATCGTCCGATTCGACACCGAACTTGACCGACGCCGGGCACTTTTGCATAATGCCGACAATGGCATCGACGATCGGCCGGAAAGCGTTTTCGAAGTGCGTCAGGCGAAAGCGAATATCGTAGCGCTCCGGATGCCCGATTTCCGACGGGTGTTCCGGCAGGTAGAGCCTCGCTTTTTCCGGCGACTTGATTTCGCAGGTCCCGTCGTAAACGTCGCCGACAAACCGCCAGTAGTTCACAAATTTTTCGTAGGTGCTGTTCATGTTTTTAAAATCCGAAATGATTGGAGACCTGGACGATTGTGCCTGAACCGCCTTCCATCAGCGCCGTAACCGCCCAAACAAGGGCGTCCATTCGGTTCGGGCTGTCGTCGGCCGGCCCTGCGTAGGAGCACATCTCATCCTCTAGCAACAACAGGTCGCCGACATGATGCACCAGCCCCCGGCCGTACTGCGTCGCAATCGGTTCCGCCCGCACGATCTTGCTCCTTGAAGCCGTGACCGCACGGTATCCAGCCTGTCGGCCGCCCTCAATGCTCTTAATAACGCTTTCAACCATCGCCCCACCGTAATTGACTTCCGCGACGATCAGGCTTGCCTTGTATTGGTGGTACAAATTAACCGCGACGCTTCCCCATGCGCTGGGGGCTCCCGTCGTCGTTCCGTCGGCCAGCACGTAAAAATGATCGTCGGCTCCGATCCTCTTTTTCCCGGCAACAATGATTCCCGCATCGCAATTTCCCGGCCCGTCGCCGCCGGATGGGTCGATCGCGACGACGACCATCTCCAGATCGGTCGGCATGACATTGACCCGATACGGGTCGATCATGTGCCGCTTCCACAAGGCGTTTTCCGCGTCGTCGGTCCATTCTCCGGCAAGGAACCGCTGTCTTTTTTTGGGGGCAAGCGTTTCCAGCGACTTGATATAATCCTGCGGCAGGTTGGCGAGGTTGTCCTGTGGATTCATTCGTAACCACTGCCAGTTTTCCGGATCGGGCCACGGAACTCGCGTTACGGGGTGAATTTTCTCCACGAACGCCCGGTGTGTCCAGTGTGTTTTGCTTGGCGGGTTGCAGTCGAAATACGCCCGATTTCGCAGCCCGGGAACATTTTGAGCCAATCGCGATTTCGCCGTTTCAAACGAGTCCCAGGAAATCTCGGAACACTCGTTAAAAAACATCGTCGCGAACTCCATTCCGAGCACCTTGTCGGCCCGCTCCTTGTCGTCGAGCCCGAGCAGCCAGATTTCCGACCCTTCCCCCTCACAACCGTGAACCGTAAAAATCCAATCCGATTTGTTCAAATGGATAAAATTTTGCTTTTTCAGCATCTGGATCACCTTCGGCAAGGTGTCCATTCCGATCGACGACTTGACCGTATTGAGGTTTCGCCGAAGAATGACCTGTCGGCACGGAACCCGCAAACCATTGGCCGCCATTCGCCGGATAATTGAAACCGACTTCCCGGATCGCGACCCGCCCGCCAGCATGATAAACATTGCTTCACAGGCGAGCAGTTTTCTCGCTTTGTTTTGTGCGTCCGTGAGCCTCATGGAGCCTCGTCGTCAGGGTCGAATGCGATTTTTTGCTTGATCTCATGGGTCATGTCAACCCGTTCCGTCCACCCGCGATGCCGCCCTTTCGTTTTCAAAAAGAAAATCTGAGCGGTCGTGTCGCCCTTGGCGATATTTTTTAGCAACTCGCTTTCGACAAAATCAACCGCCTCTTCGTTGATGCTGTTCACCTCGGCGGCAAATTCCGGGTCGTCTTCGCGGTATTTGTAAAACGTCGAGCGACTGATCCCAGCCTTTCGACATGCGTGAACAACGATTCCCATGCTTTTCCGGAGAACGTCGAGCAGCTCTTTTTTTATCTGTCCAACTGTCCGGCCTTTGGCGTCTGTCCGCTCCTTCTTTCGCGAGGTCTTTTTCGTTGTTTTTTTAGGCATCGTTTTTTCTTGTGGCTCGTCGTGCAAGTTTGGCAACACATTTTTTTGCATCGCGCGTCGTGCAAGCACTTCGGCGATTTTATGCCGGAATTTTTTCGGTTCAAGCCTTTTTCTTGTCTTTCGCCTCAGATTCTTCAAGACAATATTCAAGTTCGAGATTTTTGACCAAAATCAGCTGTTCGATGTCGCCTTCCCAGGCTGCCGGCAGCCGATAGCTCTTGGTCGGCATCCCCTGAAACCGGCCCTGTCCTTTCGGTCGCCCGGCCCCTTTCCGCCGTCCTCCCCACTGTTTCGAATCCGGGGCGAGTGGTT
>JAVBSX010000351.1:0-9424 GCA_031556455.1 Thermoguttaceae bacterium | reverse complement strand
TGGATGAACGACCGCGCGATGGTCTATCGCCGGATGAACAACATCCCGCACGATTGGGGGACGGCCGTCAACGTCCAGGCGATGGTCTTCGGCAACATGGGCGAAAACTGTGCGACCGGCGTCGCGCTGACCCGGAACGGGGCGACCGGGGCGCCCGGCATCACGGGCGATTACCTCATCAACGCCCAGGGCGAAGACGTCGTCGCCGGTATCCGCATGCCGAAAAAGATCGAAGACACGCTCGGCAAAGACATGCCGAAGTCCTGGGATGAGTTCTCGAAGGTCGCGATGATCCTCGAAAACCACTACAAGGACATTCAGGACATCGAGTTCACGATCGAAAACCAAAAGCTCTGGATGCTCCAGACACGTAACGCCAAGCGGACCGGTTTCGCGCACGTCCGCGCCGCCGTCGATATGGTCAACGAAGGGCTCATCACCCCCGAAATGGCGATCGCTCGGATTCCGGCCAACGACGTGACCCAGCTCCTCCAGCCGATCTTCAGCGGCGCCGGACTGAAAGGCAAGACCGCCCTGGCCAAAGGGATCAATGCCGGACCGGGTGCCGCGACGGGCCAGATTTATTTCCAGCCCGACGAAGCCGAAGCGGTTTGGCAGAAGGACAACAACGCGAAGATCATCCTGGTCCGTCGCGAGACGACCCCGGAAGACCTTCGTGGCATGAAGGTCGCCCAAGGAATTTTGACCTCGTTCGGCGGTGCCGCCTCGCACGCCGCGTTGGTCAGCCGCCAGATGGGCAAGGCTTGCGTTTGCGGTTGCGACGCGATCGTGATCGACTACAAGGCCGAAACGATGAAGGTCGGCGACAAGACGTTCAAGAAGGGCGATTGGATCTCCGTCGACGGTTTCACCGGAAACGTCTACGAAGGACAGGTCCCGACCTCCCCGTCGGAAATTCTCCAAGTCCTCTTCACGAAGGAACTGAAGCCGAAGGATGCCCCGCTGTACCAGTGCTTCCATCAGCTCATGAGCTGGTCGGACCGCTTCCGCAAGCTCGGCGTTCGGACGAATGCCGACAACCCGAAGGAATCCGCCCAGGCGATCGCCCTCGGTGCCGAAGGGATCGGGCTGACGCGGACGGAGCACATGTTCTTCGACCACATCGACGACTTCCGCAAGATGATTCTCTCGGAAACCGTCGAGGAACGGGAAAAGGCTCTTGAGCCGCTTCTCAAGTTCCAGCAGGCCGACTTCGAAGGCATCTTCCGCGAAATGAAGGGCCGACCGGTTACGATTCGCCTTTTGGATCCACCGCTCCACGAATTCGTTCCGCACGAAGACAAGGAGCAGGAAGACCTGGCCAAGAAGATGAAGCTGAGCAAGGACGTCGTCGCCCAGCGTGTTCACGAACTCGCCGAAGCGAACCCGATGCTCGGGCACCGCGGCTGTCGTCTCGGGATAGTCTATCCGGAAATCACCCGGATGCAGGCGACCGCGATTTGCCAGGCGGCGGTCAACGTGATCAAGGACGGCATCGATTGCCATCCGGAAATCATGATCCCGCTCGTCGGCAACATCACGGAGTTCCGCAACCAGGAAAAGATCATCCGCGAAGCCGCTTCGGCCGTCTTCAAGAAGGCTGGCGTCACGGCCGACTACCTCGTCGGAACGATGATCGAACTTCCGCGAGCCTGCGTGACCGCCGACCAGATCGCCCAGGGCGCCGAGTTCTTCAGCTTCGGAACGAACGACCTGACGCAGACCGGTCTCGGCATCAGCCGCGACGATTACGGCAGCTTCATCAACGAGTACCAGGAAATGGACATTTTCCCGGCCGACCCGTTCCAGACGTTGGACCAGGACGGCGTTGGCGGCCTGATGAAGATCGGCATCGAGAAGGGCAAGTCGACCCGACCCGACATCAAGTTGGGAATCTGCGGCGAACACGGCGGCGATCCGGCCTCGGTGAAATTCTGTCACAAGGTCGGTTTGAACTACGTGAGCTGCTCGCCGCTGCGGTTGCCGGTCGCCCGACTCGCCGCCGCCCAGGCCGCGATCCAGGAAAAGAAGGACAAAGCCGCCGCGAAAAAGGACGAGAAGTGCTCCTGCGGTTGCGGTTGCAAATGCGGTTGCAAGTGTTGCTGCAAATAGTTTAACAAATCGCTTGCGTTTTAGCCGCTTCAGCGCGCAATACGCGCCGTTGGCGGCGAAAACGCAAGCGGATGGAGAGTTTTATCATGACGGTGTTGGCGACCCACGTCGTTTTGTCGATGTACGGTTTCTGGCTCCCGAACGATCCTCGCGGCTCCTGGTCGACCTATACCGGGGGCCGTGATTTGTTTCTTGCCGGCGGCAAGGCGACGAAAGTCGAGACCCGCCGTTCTTTGGCCGCGAAGCCGCATGATCGATCGAAGCGGCAGGAAATCAAAAAGGAACTGAAGAACCCGCCGGTTCTCTTGAACGGCGTTCAAGCTCTCGCGGTCGCCAAGGGGTTCGCGACGATCGAGCATCCGATCCATGCGTGCGCGATCATGCCGGAACACGTACACCTGGTCTTGGGGCGCTCGATGCTTCCCGCGAAGAAAATCGCCGATCGGCTCAAAGCCGCCGCCGAGGAGCGTTTACGGGACGAGAACATTTTCCCGGACGGCGAAACGATCTGGGCTCGCGGCTGTTGGCAGGTGTTTTTGAGCACGCCCGCCGACGTTCACCGCACGATCCGTTATGTGAACGACAACCCGATCAAGGCGGGTCTCAAACCCCAACACTGGTCATTCGTCACCAATCCGCCCTTTTGAACGCTTGCGTTTTAGCCGCCTTGGCGCGTTGATTTTTGAAACACAGACGTCTTTTCTTTTCCGACGACTCTCGTTAGAATATCGCCATACTGAAACGGCCAGCGAATGCGTTTCAAAACAGGGATACGAAATGAACGACACTTTCAATTCAATGGGAGCAGTTTATGTGGCATTACAACAGCAAAGGCAATCAGGTCGGACCGATCTCGCAAGAAGAAATGATGAATTTGGTCAAAACCCGTGTTTTGAGTCCCTATGACATGGTTTGGAAAGAAGGTATGGCAACGTGGGGCAGAGTCGCTGACACCGAGTTAGGCGTGCTTGTCCCGCCGCCGGATCAGCGAATCCCCCCTCCGTTTTCGCCGCAAGGGGCACTGACACTCAGTTCCGGCAGTGCCGCCGACAAGATTAAGAAGTTGAACACCTATTTCATGGTGTTTTGGATTTGCATGGCTGCAGGCTTACCGCTGTGTGTTCTCATTGTTGGGATTTTCGGCGTCATCGCCGGTGCCGTATTCATGTACATGTTGATCTATGAACTATGGAAACTGGTTCCGACCGACATCGCCCGAACCACTCCCGGCAAGGCGGTCGGTTTTTGTTTCATTCCATTTTTCAACTTCTACTGGATTTTCGTCGCTTTCAGAGGGTTGGGAGAAGACCTGAACAAAACATTCAGTCAGCGTGGAATTCAATATCAAGTCAACGAGGGACTCGGACTTGCCTACTGCGTCCTTGTCTGTGCCTGCATTATTCCCTATGTCGGTTTTTTGGCTGTTATTGCGGCACTTATCGTCGTGATTTTCTTCCTGAAATCCGCGAAAGACGGCGCTGTCCTCATGCTGCAACAACAAGGTAATTGATAAAACCCGTCTCGCGGAAACGTCATTGGAGCATTTCAGAACGCAAGATCGTTTTTCATGTTCACGGACCATCAATACCTCGATGTTTAGCCGCCGACTCTTGCCAACGACCTGACCTTGGTCACGCACAATGTCAAAGATTTCGACAACGTGCCGGCGTTGCATGTCGAAGATTGGCTGGAATAACATTGCTTCTCCGCCGCTCCTCAAACCGAAACGCGCACAAAAAGAGCCTTGAAATCCCGTGATTTCAAGGCTCTTTTTGAAGCGGAGGGCACGGGAGTCGAACCCGCAACCCCTTTCGAGGCACCTCATTTCCAATGAGGCCGCTAGCCATTCGCTTACCCTCCGAATGCTTTCCCACAAAAATGAAGGAAAATCTCACGAAATTGTAAGGGATCGGCAAAATTTAACAAGTCCCCTGCTCGAAATAACAGGACGATTGCAAAGTCGATCATTTCAGAAAAAATTCGAATTGGGCAGCAGCCGGAAGCGTCAGCGCCCGGTTATCCAATGCGGAAAGTTGGGACTAACCCGGCGCTGACGCTTCGGGCTGCTGTTTGCCGTGTTCAACTTTGCAATCCTCGCGCCGAAATAAAGCGGCTCGGAACCGTTCACGATTCCGCTCTCGCGAGCATTTCGGTCATTTCTTTTTCCGAAGGGTATTCGCGGACCAAAAACCGCGGCGGGTAATCCTCAAGCGGTCGCATCAGATCGCCGACGACGGCGCGGACGATTTTCCAGGGAATGAAAACCGGCTGTCGTCGCCCTTCTTCGACAAAACCGACAAATTCGGCTTGCGGCAGCAGGGCCTCGCACCCTTTTCCCCAAAGCGTGTAAGTCAACAGCGTCCCCGCCGGTTCCCGTTCCGCGGCGAAAAAACCGGCGACGGCCGGACCGTTTTCTTCCTTTTCGTAAATTCCGCCGAGAAGTTCCTGCTGTTGGGCGTAATCGGTCGCGATCGCCAAAATCCGGAACTTCAAAAACGGCTTGTAAAGCGGATTCGTTTCCGGCGGCAACCAGGGAACCCATTCTTCTCCTTCCAATCGCAAGAGAAACGGCGGAAGAGCGTGCGGCTTTTGGCTTCCTTCCATGGCCTGGCTCAGAAAGAAGCCGAGCCCGAGCTGATCCTCCGACCCGGTGATCAGCAGCGAATCGGTGTTGAGGACCATCGCGATGTAATCCCCGTGCACCCGAAGTTTCCGGATCTGTTCGAGCAGGACCAGCCGCGTCCCGTCGAATCCGTCGCCGCTTGAAGCACAGTAGACGAACATCTTTTCTTCGAGTTTCAGGCAGGTAAAGACGCATTCCTTTTCGAGGAGGTTGCGCATCGCGATTTCCATAGCTTCGAAAAACGTGATCCCCCAATCTTCCAAATGCCGGTCGGAGATCATCACGATCGAATCGTGCATGTCGTAGGAAACGGCGAGAGCGTAATGATCGCCGACGTCCTGGTAGGAAAATCGGGCGAAGTCCCGGCCCTGCTCCCGGAACCGCAGTTCGGCCAATTCGAAATAGCTCCGGTTTCGCAAAGCCGGGAGGAGATCGGGAACGACATCTTCCCAATCTTCCGGCATCGTTTTCAGGAAAAGAAAATGCCGCAGCCATTTTTTGAGGATCGCCGGGCGGTCCTCTTCGGCGACTTGCGAGTATTCCAAATAGGCATTATGCAAGTACATGAGCTGTTGCTCTTGCGAGAGAATTTTCAAGGAAAATTCCTGCGAATCGAAAACGATTTCGATGCCCGGCTTGATTTTTCCGGCCTGGTCAATCAGCAGTTGCGCGAAATCTTCCCGCGTGATCGACGGACTCTTCGGCGGGCAGGGGGTAAAGACCGCGTCGCTTTTCGAGGTAAAGAAACGAAGAAAATAATCGGCCAAGGTCCGTAACATGGGGAAACACCGGTGATCCGGAAAAGGGGCGGCAACAACGAGTACCCATCCATTTTAACAGGTTCTCGGAATATTACAATTCGAAACCGATGTCATTTATTAGATGATTGCAAATCGGTATTTCAAGATGAGCCCCGGCCGACCTCGTCATTTCGAGCGGAGCGAAAAATCTCACCCTCGCCGAAAAGGCAGAAATTCCGGCCCTTTCGCGAGGGTGAGATTTCTCCTTGCGCTGCGATTCAGTCGAAATGACGGGACTTTGCAGTTCCCTTGAATCCTCGCCCCGAGCCTTGTGTTTTTCGAAGGTTTGGCTTATGTTCGTTTTCTTCCCCAACAGCAACCCGAAGCGTCAGCGTCGGGTTCGCCCGCGTTTCCGTTCGGAAAACCGATCGCTCACGCTCCGGCTGCTGTTTTCTGTTGATTTTGAAACGCCCTCGCACCCGATTGGCATGTCTCATCGTCTTAGCATTCTCGATATTCCCGAAATCGCCGGTCTCGATTCCCGCGACGCCCTGGTTCGCATCCCGCCGGAACTCGACATCCCGCTCACCGGCCGGGTCCGCAAGATCATCGACACGGCTCCGTTCCGACGGCTTGCCCGCATCTCCCAGGTCGGGCTGGTTTCCCTCGTTTACCCGGCCGCCCACCATACCCGGTTCGAACATTCCCTCGGCGTGTACCGGCTCGCGCTCATGCTTTTGAAACGGCTCGCCTACGATTCGCGGTTTACCGAAATGGTTTCGCCCGAGGACGCGGAGCTGCTGATCGTCGCCGCCTTGCTGCACGATATCGGGCATTGGCCGTTCTGTCATCCTCTCGAAGATATTCGGATCAAGGGAGTTCCCGATCACGAAGCGGCGGCGAACCGTTTTCTCACGCAAGGTGAGCTTGCCCAAATTTTGCGGGACGATTGGAAAATCGCTCCGGAAAAAATCGTCGCCCTGTTGAACAAAACGCCGGAGATTGCCGCCGATCCGGTTTCGCGGCTGCTGTCCAGCATTCTTTCCGGGCCGATCGATATCGATAAAATGGACTACCTTTTTCGCGACAGCCTGCACGCCGGGGTCCCTTACGGCAGGCATTTCGACCAAAACCGGTTGATTTCGAGCCTTTGCCTGAACGAGGCGGGGGACGGACTCGCGATTTCCGAGAAGGGAAAAACGGCGGCCGAGCTGATGGTGTTCGCCCGCTACGTGATGTTCAACGAAGTGTATTGGCATCACGGGGTTCGCTCGGCGACGGCGATGTTGCAGCGGGCCTTCCGGCTGGTGTTCGAGCGGCTTGATTTGGACCAATGTTTTACGAGCACGGAACAGGAGATGGTCGATCTGCTCCGCCGGGCCGCCCGGCAAAGCCCTGCCGAGGCGTTGGTCGAAGGGCTTTTCGGCGAAAAACGTCGTCTTTACAAACGGGTCGCCCAATTCAGCATCACGGAACGGCCGGAAATTTACCGAAAATTGGCGGGCCGGCCCTACGACTGGCTCTGCGACCTCGCCGAACGGATTTCCCGCTCCGTCTGTTCGCGACGGTCGGTTTCCGATCCCGAAATCGAATCGCCGCTTTTGTTGATCGACGCCCCGCCGATCCAAAGGGAGGTCGAACTCCGGATCGACGTTTTTTTTCCGAAGGAAAAACGGTATCGCCCACTCGAGTCGGTTTCGCCGGTCGTCCGGACCCTGGCCCGGGAACAGTTCGACGATTACGTCAAGCGGGTTCGCGTTTTCGCCCCGGCGGCAATCGCCCCCGCCCTGCGGGAAAACGACGCGATCGCGGAGGAGTTGGAACGGAATCTGGGGTAAAGCTGTCCGCTGATAATCGAACACCTTGGGCAAATCCAAGACGATTGCAAAGTCGGATATTTCGATTTCTTACCGACCTGCGACAACCGAGGCGTCATTTCGAGCGAAGCGAGAAATCTCACCCTCGCCGAGAAAGCCAGGATTCCGGCCCTCGCGCGAGGGTGAGATTTCTCCTTGCGCTGCGCTTCAGTCGAAATGACAGCCTTGCTTTCGAACGGTTCAACGACTTCACAATCCGCCCCTCACGCCCAATCGCATCGGGTTGCAAAAATGCTGTTTTGACGTACAATGTTTTGGCAAATCGACGTTGATTTGCACTTTCTTTATTCAAAAGCAGGAACCTCGACCAT
The DNA here is from genome assembly GCA_031556455.1 of Thermoguttaceae bacterium. Classification (GTDB taxonomy): domain Bacteria; phylum Planctomycetota; class Planctomycetia; order Pirellulales; family Thermoguttaceae; genus JAVBSX01. The sequence continues at coordinate 1,761 of JAVBSX010000351.1, read as the reverse complement.
GTCTCATCGTTGGCTCGCCCAAAGGTCCGGCGCTTTCGAAGCGTCCGGAATTCGCAAAGTGTTCGACCTCGGAGCGAAATTGACGAATCCGATCAATCTTTCGATCGGGCAACCCAATTTCGATATGCCCCAGGCCGCGAAAGACGCCGCCTGCGCGGCGATTCAAGCCGGGAAAAGCGGTTACACCCCGACCCAGGGGATCGAGCCTCTTCGCGCAAAACTGAAAGAGCAAGTCCAAAAAAAATACAATCACGCCGATCGGGAGGTTTTCATTACCAGCGGAACGAGCGGCTCGCTCTGCTTGACGCTGCTGGTCGTCGCCGAGCCGGGAGACGAGGTCATTTTCTTCGACCCGTTTTTCGTGATGTACGACGCGGTCATCAAAATGGTCGGAGCGACGCCGATTTTAATCGATACATACCCGGATTTCAATTTCGACATTCAAAAAATCGCCGATGCGATCACGCCGAAAACGAAGGCGATTATTTTCAACTCCCCGGCCAACCCGCACGGCAAGGTCGCGACCCGGGACGAGGCCAAGGCCGTCGCCGAACTGGCCCGGGACAAAGGAATCCTTTTAATCAGCGACGAGATTTACAGCCAATTCTGCTATAAGGAATTCGTTTCGCCGGCCGAATACAATCCGGAAACGCTGGTTCTCGACGGGTTCAGCAAAACCTACGGGATGCCCGGTTGGCGGGTCGGGTTCGCGCACGGCCCGAAAGTGCTGATCGAGCAGATGCTCAAATTCCAACAGTACACGTTCGTTTGCTCCCCGCATGTCGGGCAGCTGGCCGCGATTGCCGCCCTCGACGTCGATATGAACGAGCAGATCGAAGACTACAAACACAAACGGGACATGCTGTACGACGGTTTGAAAGACGATTACGAAATCGTCAAACCGGAAGGGGCGTTTTATATGTTCCCGAAAGCCCCGTGGGGGACGGCGAGCGAATTCGTCGAAAAAGCGATCAAGGATTATTCGATGCTCATCATTCCGGGCAACGTTTTCAGTCGCAAGGATACGCATTTCCGCATTTCCTACGCCGCGACGGACGAGACGATCGCCCGTGGTTTGGAAGCGTTCCGCAAACTGGCGAAAGACGGTTGATCGGACTTGGACAGCGCAGGCGGCATGTTCGGTTGCGGCCGACATTGCCGCTTGCGTTTTAGCCGCGCAGCGGGAAAAAATGGCAAAGACGGCTATATTTGTCGCACAAATTAACTGTCCTCTTCATTATTTGTCGTTTTTTCAAAAAATTCTTGTACGTCAATCCCCAAAAAAACCATTGTTTTTTTATTCTGAAAAATATTGACGGGGTATTTCTTTTTCCTTTTTCGGAATTTATAATTTTTTTCGTATACAATTACATCGACGTGAGTCCTCGTTTGATCTTCTCCGTCTCTTCTTTCCTCAAGGAAGTTTCCCGAGAGGAAAAAGATGAATTGCGTTTCAGTCGCAACTTGTTAACGCAAGAAAATCGTTCAAAAGGCAACTCCTTTGATGTAGGTATCACGTGTACGAAAGCCGATCTTCGACGGAAATCATCCCGAAATACTTTCGTACGCTTTGAAATATACAAAGACTTGGACGGCGGGGTAGGTTGTCCAAGTGTTTGAGGATCGGCTTTCGTTCGTTCCCGGTCCGTTTCATTCCCCGCATCAAAACGACCTTGCCTCCGATTGAGGTCATGCTTTAAGGAATGTGTCTCGTTTTTTAACGATAGAACGTGTCGTTTATTGTCAGCACAATCAACACTC
>JAVBSX010000011.1:0-4746 GCA_031556455.1 Thermoguttaceae bacterium | reverse complement strand
TCGCAGCAGTAGAACGCCCTCCGGAACAGCAGTAGAAACATCACGTTATTGGTAGGAAATGTCCGTCAGTTCCAGTTTCGCGGCCTTCGCGTAATCCCCCTGCCGGACCATCAAATAGTGCTGCAAGGCGATTTTTTTGCTGTGCCCGATCCACGCTTCCTCGTTCTTCGGACCGAATTCGGCGTAAACCTCCGTCGCCCGAGACGCCCGCATGTTGTCGAACGGTCTCGGAATCTTTTTCAGCCCCGCCGCCTTCGCAATCCGGGCGAATTGAGTTCCGAGATTCTGCGACGGATCGCGATACCGGTTAATGACGAACGCCGGTTCTTCTCCCTCGTAGGTCGAACGCAACGCCTCCAACTCCCGACGAACCTCCGGGAACAACGGAACGTATCTCCATCCTTTCCCTTTGTGGTGTTCGAGTTTCGGACTCACGACACTAAACATGTTTTTGTGCCAGTGGACCGCTTCCCACCGAAGTCGTAACAGTTCCGACGGGCAACGCAAGCCGCCGATCCGGGCAAGGGTGATGATAACCCTCCATTCCTGACAGGGGCACGCTTCGAGAAGTTTCAGGTATTCCTCGACTTCGATGTACCTGTCGTTTTCCGAATTCTCATAGGAACCGCCGCCGATTTCGTTCATGGGGCTGGTTTCGATCCAACCTTTTGCGACAGCCCAATTGAACACGGCTTTCGTTTTCGCGAACGTCCCGGCAACCGTCGCCTCGGCCAAGTCGTTCTTGAGAAAACGTTTCCATTCCAACATGTCCGATTGCGTCAAAGCTGAGATTTGTCTGTCCTCTTTGAAGAACTGGAAAAACCGCCGCCGCGACGTTTCGTACATCTCGAACGTGCTTGGTTTGATTTCTTCTTTCTCCACGAGAAACGTATCCCAAAGTTCCAGACATGTCTGTTTTTGCGGAGCCGAGATCAAACCGACGTTCGCCAATTTTTCCCGAATGATTTCGGGGGCCGTATCGATCCAAACCAACGTTCGCTTATCGACGGGCATCACATTGTCCCGGCAGTAGATGAGCCGTTTGACGGTCTGTTGCAATTCCTCCGCCGTATTTTTATCGAACCGCAGGGGAAGAGTAATCGTCTTTCGGTCTCGACCGTCGTAAAACTGGACGTACCAAGCCCCCGATTTCGTTGTAAGTAGTGTTGCCATATTACTGAGTCTCCTTTCTATCCGGTAACACTGCTATCCTTACTGATCGAGTATTATCCGTCGTTATGAGTAAAAGTTCAAGTCCATGTTTTTTCCGATTGTCAAAGGATTTCATTTTGTCTATAATTCCTCCGTTTCTTGATAACTTTCGGATGTCGAGAAATAAAAAGTTTCGGGCTGCTACCCGAAGCACACTTTGCCTACGGATTTTTACGGTCCGTAGGTTTTTCTTTGACGATTTCAGTATCGGACAGGTTTTGATCCTGCCGCTTCCGGAACCAATCGTCGATTGCCGCCTCATCAAATCGGATCGACCGCCCGACAACGGCGAATGGCAAGCCTTGGCTCCGCCTGAGATTGTCGATGGTTCTTTCGCTGATTTTCAATTTCTTCGCGATTTCTTTTTTCGTTAGAATTTCATTCATTTTTTCTGACTCCTTTCGGTAACGTGGCTTATAGGCATGATTTACGGAGCTTCCAAAACCTTCAATTCGCTTCGGAAAAACATCTCTCCATACTATATAAGTACACCGTTTTCGGTCTTATGCTCACGGAAGCCTTCGTTTTCAAATTTATTCTAAGCCATTGCTATAAAAGGATTTAGATAAACAAGGCTGCGAAAACAGACCTGAAGTCGAAAAAAAATTAGAGAAATTTTCCAAGATTTTTGAAAAATCGGCAAGAAACCGGCGTTTGATTGCCGGGAAAACAGAGATATTCGCGGTATCGGTTATCGCGAGATTGGATCGGACGCGAAAGTCGAATGATGAGACTGCCCGCTTGATTCGGGAAACGGTATCCGGGATGGGACGAAATCACCGGCCGCTACTCTGATCCAACTGTCGGATAATCCAATTCTGCTCCTATAAGTTTAGGGAGTTTGCCAGTCGCGTCCGAAATGCTCTCGAAGGTTTTCCATGACGGAAGGTAACGCTTCCCCGCAGGTGATCCCCAAGTACGTGGCGGCACGAGTGGCCCCGACGTAAAGATATTTGTCGAAAAGCGTAGGATGACGTTTGGCCAACCGATCCATGTCGATAAAGAAAACCGCCTCGAATTCCAGTCCCTTGATATGCTGAATGTCGAAAATGCGAACATTACTTTCTTCGCCGACCGTTTGCCCGCCGTGACAGGCCGTGACTTGGATATTGTATTCGGCAAGAGCGGTTTTGAGTGAACCGGCGACCAGTTCGACCTCGGCTTCGGAATTGACGAACACCGCCGTCGAAGGAAACTGTTCGACGAAATTCTCGATCTCGCAGATTCGCCGGGACAACCACGATATGACCGACTCGCCCGACGAATGTTCCAACAAGACCGGAGCCACTCCCTCGTTGTCGATATGTTCCGGAAGATAAACCTGACCTTTTTCCCCGACGATTTTGCGGGCCAAGGCATGAAGCTGGCTGCTCTGACGGTAGGCGATATTGACGTTTTTGACAAGAATATCGGGAAAAATCCACTTCATGTACTCCAAAGACCGCGTCCCCCAATCAGTGATACGCTGGTTGAAATCTCCGCACGCGAAAAACGAACACAACTTGGGATGCGAAAGGAGGGCCATGCAACGAAGCTGAATCGGCGAAAAATCCGTGGCCTCATCGACGAGAATCTGATTCCGGAAAATATCCTGATACGATTTGAGAGAAGACCATTTCGGCATATCGAGACTTGACCATGCCGATTCGGTCAGGAAATGGATGGATCGCAGGACGGCCAACAAGATCATATCGAGCTCCAGCGGATGGAGGTAATGTTTCGCATTTCCCTCAGGTCGATACCACTGGCCTTCTTTTTGCCTCAACTTTCGGAAGGCTTCATATCGCTTGGAGAGACCCTTGATATATTGCTTGAACGGATTGTCGAAGATCGGCGACAGAGCAACCGTTTTTTTCGATCTGTTCATTTCCGCGACCATCGACTTTATCCCTTGAATTTTGGAAATCAAATCGGGTAATGACGTTATATTCCTGAGCGTCGATACCACGGTCAAGGCATCTCGCAATTTTTCAGTGGCTTGAATCCGGTTTTCCAAAGGATCCCTGTGTTTGACAAGTTCTTTCTGGCGATCACGGTCGGTCGTATATTTCAAATTATCATCGATCTTCGCCAGTTCCTTCCGATTCTGGTCGAGAATCTCGGAAAAATTGACGGATTCAAGATAACGGCCTGCGTTTTTGGCCGCATCCTGGAAATAACATCTGAGTTGCCACCCGTGAAAGTCTTTGTACCATTGGACGAGATGATCTTGAACATCATGCTTGAGGATGGAATTTTTTTCGTTCAAAACGAACCCATCGTTTCTGGAAGTCCGCAGGATACCGAAGGTGTCTCTCGCGAGCTCGTGCCGATAATTCTCCCAAGTATGGATTTGCAGATTCGAAGCGGGAACCCCTTCTCGGGCGAATGCTTCCTTGAGGTAGTGCTTCAAAAGTTCCGTAGGGGTGAACATCAGCCAGCTTTTATGATGTGGCAATTTGCTTTTGGCCCCAACCTCTTTGATGATTTGCTGTTCGCGTTCCGATAAAAACTCCAAGCGAATTTTCTGCCCCAACCGTCGTATCAGCGTCGTCGTCTTGCCGGTACCGGGCGGTCCAAGGATCAGCAATCGCATGTCGAGAGGCAAACGAAAAATTTCGTCTTGGTATTGATCCAAAATGGGTTGATCCCGTAATTCCATTTTCGTGAGAACACTTCGCCGTAGTCCTTCAAAGATGTTCGGATTCGTTTCATCAGTGGGACCGGCGGCATCACCAACGACGGCCTTGGTTGCGACGGTTGATGTTTCGGGGGATTTTTGCGGCTCCTCAAGAAGCATGAGAGATTCGCGAGACAAATCATCGATGTCAAGAGAAGTCATCTTATCTGCCGTTTTTTCAGGGCTCGCAATGTCCGGCAGCGATGTTTTTGCCGTGGGAATAACGATACTTCCTTTTTCCGCTTCAGAAAGCAGAACCCTAAGCGAATCAATTGTCATCGGAGACTCCCACTGTTTCGTTTCGACGACCGTAGGACGTGAATCCCATCCGCTGGAAATTTCTTCCGGTCGCAGTATCGCTTTCTCCAAGACATGAAATATCACGGTTTTGAAACTCCTTCCCTTGCGATCGGCAGGCAGCTCAATTGCACTTTCGCCGAGAGGTAGAGAAGCCAGCCTTCCAATCGGGGCTCCATAACTGACCAGATTATCAACATCTACGGCGGAAGAGATTCCTCGGCAAATGTAATAAACCAAATCTTCGCCGTTTTTATTCACGCGAATACGTGCGATTGCCGGTTCGGAACACAATTGCCTGCAAGGTCCCCGTAGCCAGCCGGACGCTGTTGGCAGGTTAGCTCTGGCATTGGAGGAAATTTGGCCAAGCTGCGTCAGGATTTCCTTTGACAAATTTACGAGAAATGTATTTGACATCGCCGATCATTATGAAAACAGGAGCTATAGTCAATAGTTGTGTTTGGGAATTTTGAAAAGTTTGCTGGGTCGTGGAATCCGGTGAACGATTTCAGGCTTGATTTCTCAGAAGAATCGCTCTCTCCGCGTTCGCCCGATGTTTTGATATTTCTCCAAGGATC
>JAVBSX010000028.1:0-10091 GCA_031556455.1 Thermoguttaceae bacterium | reverse complement strand
GATCCTTGGAGAAATATCAAAACATCGGGCGAACGCGGAGAGAGCGATTCTTCTGAGAAATCAAGCCTGAAATCGTTCACCGGATTCCACGACCCAGCAAACTTTTCAAAATTCCCAAACACAACTATTGACTATAGCTCTCCCCCTGAAGGTCTTCGCCGTTGCAATTCCAGCAAATGCCGACGTTTTTCTCGGAAACCTGGTCGATAATCGATTTCATGATCGGGAGTTTGGAGCATTGTCCGTGCACCTCCAACCGGATTTCCTGGTTGAAATCGGCGGCGAATTTCCCGATTTCATTGAGCGAGGCGGCGATTTGGGCGATCGTTTTTTCCTGCGGGATGTCTTTCGGAAGGTTGTTCGGCTTGACTTTGACGCCGGAACCGCCGCAATCGGCGACCAGTTTGACCAATTCCTTGCTCAATTCGATGTTTTTGCGAACCGTCGCCGGATCGGACGAATGATATTCGGCGTTCGCTCCGTACCCGACGAAAACGACGGGCGAGTCGGCGAACCGCTTGCGGACCTCGGCCCGTTCGGCGGTCGAGAGCCGCGGTTCGACGCCGTGTTTGTGCTCCGTTCGCAATTCGAGGCCGTAAATCCTCGCCTTTTCGCAGTTGGCCAAAAGCGTCGGCACATCCCAGTCTTTCCCCCACTGGTAGGTGCAGAGCCCCAGTTTCATTTTCGAGCCGGAGACCGATTGCCCCGCGAAAAGCGGGGAGCAAACCGCCGCCGCTCCGAGAATCGCCGTTTGCTTGAGAAAAGTGCGTCGCGTCGTTGACATGAGAGGTTCTCCTTGATTACGAAAGAAAATCGGAGTCGAGGGCAGCTTTTTGCGATAAAGCCCTTCAAGAAATGAAAAAGCTCCCCGAGTAGGACTCGAACCTACGACCCAGCGGTTAACAGCCGCTTGCTCTACCAACTGAGCTATCAGGGAGTATTTTAGATCAAATCAAAAATTCGTGTGCCGCGTTCCGCTCCCGTTGGTCGCTACCTTTCAAGGAATGAATACCGCAAACTAATTATTGAACCGTTCTAGGGCAGAAAAAGCAGCCCGTATGTACACAGCCTAGCTTTCGAGAGAAATTTAACAAAATTCAGGGAAAAATCAAGGGGAGTTGAAAAAATTTGGTAGAATGGAATACATGTAATATTCCCAGCCGTTTGGAGATTCGTTTTACCGAAATCATCGGCAATCAGCAGCCCGAAGCGTCAGCGCCGGGTTTGCCTCGCGTTTCCGTGTTGGATAACCGGGCGCTAACGCTTTCGGCTGCTGTTCTTGCTCGAAATTTTTCAAAAGGTCAAAACCGTAGCAAAACCAATGCGAATCGTGATCGCGGAAAACCAGGAGGTGATTCGAACCGGGCTGAAATGCTTTTTCCGGAATTCCGAATTCGAAATCATTGCCGAGGCCGCGAACGGTCGGGAAACATTGTCGGTTTTGCGAACATTGCAACCGGACACCCTCCTTTTGAACCTGCAAATCGTCGATTCCGGCGAGAACGGCGTTCTCCGGGACATCCGGGAGCATTCGACGAAAGCCGATTGCGTGATACTGGCCTATTCCCTCGGCGACACGACCAAGGCGTTGGGAGCGGGAGCGAACGAGGTGTTGCTCCGGGACATTTCGCGGGCGAGTGTTTTGAAAGCGCTGCGTTCCCTGAAAATTCGCGGCGAAAAAGAAAAAAACCGTATCGAAAAGCCGGTGCTGACGAGCCGGGAGAACCAGGTGCTCAAACAAATCGCCCAGGGACGCAGCAACAAGGAAATCGCGAGAACATTGAAAATCAGCGTCGAAACCGTCAAAGAGCATGTGCGAAACATCCTGCGGAAAAACGGCTTCGTCGACCGAACCCAGGCGGCCGTCTGGGCCGTCCGCAACGGATTGGATTAAAAGAAGTTACGAAAATTTCCGCATCACGAGCCGGGACCTGCGGTCCCGACTGCAATGCCTACGAGAAAAGATAATCATTCAAATTGAGGCAGTCGGGGACGCAGTCCCCGGCTCGTAACACCTCACATACAATCACGAAAAATGCTTTCCGGTGTCGAAATCATCTGCTTTACGGCAACCTATTTGCTCGTTTTTGTGTTGGAGCTGGCCCGGTTTTTTTACAAAATCCCGGCACGAAACACGCTGCGGGTCGTTTTGACCGTCCTCGGGCTGATCGCTCAATCGGCCTATTTGTATCACCACCAAATCACGTTGGAATCGACCCGACTCGTCAACAACGTGCAGGGGTTTTTCTTCCTCCTCGCTTGGGGGCTGGTTCTCATCGATTTGTACCTGTTTTTCTTTCATCCGAAAATCCCTTTCGGCCTTTTTCTCTTCCCGATTGTCCTCGGGTTGATCGCGGGCGGGACGTTTTGGGCCAAAACCACCCCCTTGCCCGTGCCCGTCGTCGGCCAAACCTGGCGATTCGTGCACGGGATTGCCTTTCTGTTGGCGACGCTTTCCGTTTTTTTCGGCTTCGTCTGCGGTTTGATGTATTTCGAGCAAAAGCGACGGCTCAAGAGAAAGCAAATTTCGGATTCCGGCTTCAAACTCCCGAGCCTGGAATGGTCGAAAACCGCCTGCACCCACGGGATCGGGTTTTCGCTGACGATGCTCACGATCGGGATTTTTTCCGGAATTCTGCTCAACCATTTGATCGCGCTGGGGGGCAAAGAGTCGGTCTCGTTCGTCGATCCGCTGGTCGGCGGAACGTTGGTGCTGTTTTTGTTTCTCATCGCGTTTCTCGGGACGCTCGCCGTCTACCGTCCGGCGGAAGAAGGCTCCCGAATCGCGTTGCTGACCTTGTTGAGTTTCCTGTTTCTTGTTTGCATCCTCGTTTTCGCCCTCCTGAGCGGAACGGCCCATTGGAGCGGACGGGCATAGTGCGCGGAGTACCGAAATAAAGCGTGGAGTACCGGCTAAATATCAATGAACTTTCGTCTCGTCGGAATCAATTACCAAAGCACCCCGCTCGATGTCCGGGAAACGCTCGCGTTTTCCCCGGAGCAGGTCACCGTCGCCCTGCAACATTGGCTTGATGAGTACGGCGTTTTGGAAGCGGTGCTTCTTTCGACCTGCAACCGCACGGAACTGTATGTCGCATCGGAAACCGAACCGCTCCCGGGAGCGAAAAAACTGTTTGAATTTCTTTCCCGCGAAAAGAAGCTCGCCCCCGATCAAAAGGAATTGCTTGAGCCCTGCCTTCTCGACCTCGAAGGGCGGGCGGCCGCGGTTCACCTTTTTTCCGTCGCCGCCAGTTTAAACAGCATGGTGCTCGGGGAGCCGCAGATACTCGCCCAGGTCAAGGCGGCCTACCAGACGGCCCTCGACGTCGGTTCGGTCGGGCCGATCACGCACGGCTCGTTTCAGGCCGCCTTGCGAATCGCGAAATTGATCGCCTCGCAAACCGAGTTGTACCAGCGGCGTGTCAGCATTCCGAGCATCGCCGTCGTCGATTTCGCCCTGGTGCTTTTCGAGCGGCTCGAAAACAAAAAAACGCTCCTTTTCGGTGCCGGAGAGATGGGGGAGGAAACCTTGCAGTATCTTAGGGAATACGGAGCTCGGGAGATCGCGATCGCGAATCGTGGTCGCGCCAAGGCCGAAGAGCTGGCCCGAAAATGGTCGGCACGAACCGTCGGCTGGGAAGATCGGTTCAAGGAATTGGAAAACGCCGACATCCTGATCAGCACGACCGGGGCGACGGAACCGGTTTTGACCCGCGACGAGTTCCGGCGTATCGAATTGCTCCGGCGCAGCCGGCCGCTTTTCATCCTCGATCTCGGCGTTCCCCGCGATATCGAGGCGGCGGTCGGGGAATTTCCGGACGTCTATCTTTATTCGCTGGACGATCTCAAGGCTGCCTGCGAAAAAAATCGGGCGGCCCGCGACAAGGAAATTCCGAAGGCGAAACGGATCATCGAGCAGGAAACGGATCGATTTTTGCGGGATATCCGGCACCGGAAAACCGGACCGCTCATCCGCCGACTTCGCGAAGACTGGGATTCGCGAAAGGAAGAGGAACTGCGACGCCTTTTCAACAAACTTCCGGAATTGGACGAAAAGGGAAAGGAAGAAATCCGATACGCGTTCGACCGGCTGTTGGGCAAGCTGTTGCACCCGCCCCTCGAATCGCTCCGGGACGACATCCCGCACCACGAAATGAGCGGTTTTTTGGAGACCCTTGCCCGCTTGTTCCGGTTGGGATAAATTTTCTCCTATCGCCGCGACAATCAATCCGTTCTCCGACATGCAAGAATCCGCCTCATTTATTCCGCCGAATGCTCCTATCCCGGAACCGACCCGTTGGGGAGCCGATAAGATTCCGGTCCTGCTCATCGGGATCGGTCTTTTCATTTATCTCTGCTATCTCCTCGGCTCCGAAGTGATCGATCAAATCGGTTTCTTTCAAAAAGAGCCTGCTTCCGCCGTTCTGGAGGAAAGCGGCGGGGCGAAAAATGATGACCCGCGTTTTTTTTCGCATCCCGAAATCGATGATCCCGCGAAATGCATCGACTGTCATTTTCCCCGGATTGAGGAAAAGCCCGATTTCGACTTGACTGCTCCCGACGATTCGGAACGGGAGAAAAAAGGCTTCCCGCTGATTTCGTGCGAGGCGGGAGAGTTCCGGGGTGCGGGCGTTTGTCTCCAATGCCATACCATCGAAGACTTTACGCGGCAGCATTACGGGCACGAATTTACAGCGTTCGAGAGCTGTACGATGTGTCATCGTTTGCACCAAATCGGCGAAAAACCGCTCCTGGTCGCTCCGAGATCGCTCCTCTGCGGCATGTGTCACTCTCCGGATCGTCTCAAGGCGTTTCAGTAAGGCTCTCTGGGTGCGCGCAAAAGGGGCTGCGCGACTGCGGTGATCGGGTGGAATAGAGGGAGGTGTTTTTTCATCCCTTTCACCCGACGAAAGGAAATTCCATGCCGCGACAACGACAAAACGACCGAACAAATCGAAGCCGAAACCGATCAACTCCTCCTCGAACAAGCCAAGCGTTCGTCCGCGATATTCGCGCTGCCGCCCAAAACGCTCCTTTTTTTTACTCAAACTCACGTCATCCGGCTCCGTGTTCGCGGCATCGTGAAAACAGTATTTCACGGCCTCATAGACGTCGCCCTGGTTCTCCTTGAGCTGAAAAGGAGTCGCAGCCATGTTCGTGAAACACTTCCAACAAGGGACGTTGCGCATAAACCGCGTCGCCGGTCAACAGCTTCAACCCCGGATAGGCGTCGAATAATTTTTCGAGATGTTTTTTCAAACAGCCCGGTTCGTTGGTCTTGTCGCCGCGGACGGACCATTGGTCCAGCACGACTTTGAGGTCGTGAACGAAAACGTTGAGCATCAACAACGGATCGCCGTTATCGTCGACCATCACTTTGGCCGCTTTTCCGTCGACGGCGGCGACGAGATTGTCGTCGGATTCGGCAAGAACGGCGTTGAGAAATTCGGCGAAGGCGGCCTGAAATTCTTCAACGGAAACGTGGGCGAGATTTCGGGAAAAAGTGGTTTCGACCGGCGGCTTGGTCCGTTTGAAGCCGAGTGAGCCGCGTAGAAAGCGCCAGTGTTTGGCCGCCCAACGTTGGATATGGGCGCTGTCATTCATTCTGGCGAGCATACCGAGAAAGATGAAGACGATCATTCCGTGAAAATCGTGCCTTACACCTCTGGGATCGCGGGGGTCGGAGATTTTGTAAAAGGCGTTTGCAGGGGTTTGAAAAAGCGAAGCCTGAGCGTTGGGAGCGGAATTCATGGAAAAACCTCCTTGTTTTACGTATTCTGAAGCGATTGCGGCTCATGACTCAGGGTCGCCATTTGCTATGTTACTGGTCTGTGCATAAAAATTGGCCCTTGATTTTCAAGACGTAGCGGAGCGCAGTCTCAAAAATCAAGGGATCGCGAGTGTTCGCGCTTGCCAACCGAATCAAAATTTTCGCGCAGATCAGTAAATCCCACCCTTTGTTCGTCGTTTTTACTTTGCAGTTCTCTTGACAAGCCTTCGGTTGCCTTGATTTTTCGTCTTCTCGCCGTACAATGGACTCAAGTTGATTGAAAATCCCCGTCTTCAACCCGACAGCGGCCCACCGAGGCCGCGGTTTGACAGAGGGCGAAGCCTACTGTTCATACCGTCGACGGTATCGGCATTGGAATCGTCAATACCTGTTCTCACCCTTCTCTTCGCCCCGACCGTTTTCGAACCATGGACTTCGCCCGACTCCAGAAAATCCTCGATCATTTTCCGTCCGAAAAAATCGCCGTGATCGGCGATTACTTTTTGGACCGTTATCTGCTCATCGACCCGGCCTTGCATGAGCCGTCGCTCGAAACGGGCTTGACCGCCTACCAGATCGTCGGCAAACGCCGAAGCCCCGGGGCGGCCGGGACCGTCGTCAACAACCTTCGGGCTCTCGGTGTCGGGACGATTTACGCCGTCGGTATGACCGGGGTCGACGGCGAAGGGCTCGAATTGAGAATGGAACTGACGAAACTCGGCGTCGAGCTTGAGCATTTGTATGCGGTCGAAGAGCGTTACACCCCGGCCTACATCAAGCCGATGCTCTTGGAAAAGGACGCCGCCGGCCGGATTGTCGAGCGGGAGTTGAACCGGGAAGATATCAAAAACCGTGCTCCGCTCCCTCCCTGGGTCGAGTTTCAGATCGAAAAAGCGCTCGATACGATCGCCGGAGAGGTCGATGCGATCATGGTCATGGACCAGGTTACGCAGCCGAATTGCGGGGTGATTACCGATCGGGTCCGGGAAAAGATCGCGGAGCTCGGCCGCAAAAACAGGCCGAAAATCATTTATGCCGATTCGCGGGAACAGATCGCCCGTTTTTCCGACGTGCTGATCAAATGCAACCATTTCGAGGTCGTCGCCCCGTTTTATCCGGAATACGACCGGATTTCCGGCACGGCGAAGACCGAAGAGCCGCCGGAAGCGATTATCGAGGAGTGCGGTCGAAAAATGATGGAGCGGACCGGCCGGACCGTGTTCGTAACCCTCGGCCCTCGCGGGCAATGGGTGTTCAGCCCCGAGGGGGTCGCGAAGGTCCCCGCCGTGTTGGTCGAAGGGCCGATCGACATTTGCGGGGCGGGGGATGCGACTTCGAGCGGCATCGTCGCGGCTTTGTGTGCGGGAGCCGGTTTCGCGGAAGCCGCCCTCATCGGCAATTTGGTCGCGTCGATCACGATCCGGCAACTCGGAACGACCGGGACCGCTTCCCCGAGACAAGTGCTCGAAGCCTTTCGGAAGTAGTCGCTTGCACGATCGCGACGTTGTTGAAAACGGAGCAATGTTGCAAACCCGACGTGTCGGGACCGCAGGTCCCGGCTCGTGACTTTCTATCCTCTGTCCCCTGTCTCAAAAATGTCACTACCTTTCGGATTTGAAAAGAACGCTCTTCCCCTGTACCTTCAAGAGCAAGTTGAACGGGAGTTGGAGGACGGAGAACAATTGGTTTGGACCGGGCAGCCGGTCCCGAAATACTTTACAACTCATTCGACCGGGGCGTTCCTGTTCGCGATTCCCTGGACGGCGTTCGCGATTTTTTGGATATGCGGGGCCTCGGGATTTAAAATCCCCGATTTTTCCGGTCCGCAATCACTGTTTCCGCTTTTCGGTGTCCCGTTCGTACTCATCGGCTTTTGGCTTTTGAGCACGCCGTTGGGAATGTACCGCAACATGAAGCGAACGGCTTACGCGATCACCGATCACCGGGCGATCATCTTTGCCGGCGGGACTTTTTCGACGACCGTCCGCTCCTTCGAGCCGGACGAACTGACGGATTTGACGCGAAAGGAACGGCGAAACGGTTTCGGCGACATTTATTTTTACGGTCCTCCTTCCTTTTCCGCGGCACAGCAGCGAGGCCCGAGCGCGGTTTACGATTTAGGATTCCTCAACCTTCCGAACGTGAGAGAGGTTGAGCGATTGTTGCGGGATTTGGCGAGAAGCGTTCCCGAAACCGCTTAGATTGCAATCAAAAATATGGGCCTGTGCAAAATTGCCGGCTCAGTTGCAAACCCGACGTGTCGGGACCGCAGGTCCCGGCTCGTGATTTTCTACCCTCTATCCTCTACTCATGCGACTTTCGACAGGTGTTCCCGGATTGGACGAACGACTCGGCGGCGGGCTGTTGCCTGGAACCATGACCGTGCTCGTCGGCTCTTCCGGAATCGGTAAAACGCAAATGGGGATCCAATTCGCCAACGCCGGGTTGTCCCAGGAAGGGCGGCGCGGGATCCTGTTCGACATGCTGACCCGGGCCGATTCCCAGGGGCATGATCAATACGCAAAGCGGATTTGCGGCTGGGAATTGCAAACGGAGGATTCCGAGCGGCGGTTTGAGGCGGACGGTTTTTTCGATCCCGACCGGCCGCTCGGCGATTATTTCCGGGCGCTCGCGTATAAAGGCCGACGGGTCAACAAGCGGGATTTGGATTTCGACGCTTGGCACGATTGGCAGGCGGAGCTTTCCAAACACTTGGATGCGACGATCGCGTACTTTTTCTCGCATTTCGTCCGGGGCGTGCGGCGGTTCGTCGTCGACGGGATCGAGCCGGTCGAGCACCAAGGGGAGTCGATTCAATTCGAGTTGTTCGAATACGTCTATCACCAGATCATCCGCAAGGATCCCGAATGGGTCGCCCGCGATCTGTTCCGACAGCACTATCGGGATCATGCCGCCGCGATCGAACGGCACCTGTACCCGAAAGATCAGGTCGGCTGCATGGTGCTGTACACCTCGCCGGAAACCTCGCTCGATGCGATGATCGAAAAGCCGCTCGACGAGGGGGATTTGCTGGCCGGAGCCAACACGATCATCTATATGGGCAAAATCCGGGACGGTATCAAATTCCGCCGGGCGATGTACGTCTCGAAACATCGCGGCAGCATCTGCCCGGACGAAATTTTGTTGTACGAAATCGACGACGCCGGGTTGAAATTGGCCGAAATTTAGACGATACTACCCGGTCTCGGAGCCTGTTCCCAAGAGAAAGCAGGCGGCATTTTCAAAGGCTCAACGATTCAAGGGTATGCATTACGATTTTTTTTCCCTTAATCCAACCGTCCTGATCGTGGGGCTTCTCGCGATCGTCGCGATGCTGGGGCTCACCGTTTGGCTCATCTACAAAAAATGCGGCCCCGGGTTTATCGTCATTTCCTGGGTTTTGTACCTCACGGTCCTCGCCGTCGGACTTGAGCGGGTCATACACGAAGATCTCGCCCAACGCCAGACCTGGGAGCGATATCTTTGCAGCCTGACGAAGGCCTTCGCCAATGCAACGGAAAAATTAGGGCACGAGCGATTGCGGCCTGGAGCGAACTTCGACCAGGCGGCTTACAATCGGATCATCGATTTACATACGGTCTGGTGTCGCGATACGCAAATCATCGGCTACGTCTTTACCTTGCGGCTGATCGGGCCGGAGCAAGTCGAATTTATTTGCAGTTGCCCGGTCGATATCAACCAGGACGGAATGATCGAAGGTCCCCTGGAGGAAGGGGACCCGCCGTTCACTCCGTATCTCGAGGAAGGGGAGTATGCCTGGTACAAAGTTTACGGCGAAGGGTTCAAGGGAAAAACCGCGATCGATCCGGACGTGCTCTCGGACGATTACGGCCGCTGGGTAACCGCCGTTTCGCCGCTGTACGACAGAGCCGGCCAAATCGACGCGATTCTCGGCGTCGATTTTCGCGTCGACGATTGGGAAGCCTATACCCGGCAGCTGGAAAACAAAACACTCCTTTTGCTCGGATCGATCTGCACGCTCGTCCTGTTGGGCGTTTTCTTTTTCGCGATGCTGCAAAATTCCCTCGCATCGTCCCGGGAGCTGAACGGGAGATTAATGATCGCCCAGGAAGCCGCGGAAGCCGCTTCTTTGGCCAAAAGCGAGTTCCTGGCCAACATGTCGCACGAAATCCGGACACCGATCAGCGGGGTGATCGGCCTGTCCGATTTGTTGCTCGGAACCGAACTCGGCACCAAGCAATACGAATACGCCCAGTTTATCAAATCTTCGGGGGAATCGCTCCTGTTTCTCATCAACGAGATTCTCGATTTCTCGAAAATCGAAGCGGGAAAACTGGAA
>JAVBSX010000133.1:0-3208 GCA_031556455.1 Thermoguttaceae bacterium | reverse complement strand
GACCAAAATCGAAGACGGCAAGGTTTTCGTCCTGTTCCAGAATTTCCTGACCGGCATCGCCGAGAAAAAAGCAACAGGGTGAAGATAGAGGACAGAGGACGGAGGACAGGTTTGTTGATCGGAGATCGACGAAGCCGACGAATAAAATATTTTACTGATCTTCAAAAAATTCCGAATCGGGCAGCAGCCGGAAGCGTAAGCGCCCGGTTTCCGAGGCAGGAACGGGGGACGAACCCGGCGCTGACGCTTCGGGCTGCTGTTTGACGTGTTCGATTTTACCTGAAGGTCACTAAACGACATCAGCCAGAATCAGGAAATGAGCGAAAAACCCGCTAAAACGTTGCCGACCACACGCCAACAGCGTTTGCTCAACATCGGGATGGTGCTCCAGTTTCATCTCGCCGCCGTCGGGCATGTCCTGCTTTGGTTGGTGATGTTCTTCTCCCTTTCTTATGACGGTCCATACAATCCGGATAACTTTATTACCGAAATTTTCGTTTCAACAGGCATCCCGATTTCGTTCGGAGTTCTCGTCGCCGTTTACATCTTTTTCCGGATATTGTTGACCAAAGCGGATTTCGCGAAAGCCTTAAAAGTGATGATCATATTCAACCTCCTGCATTCGATCATCATGAGCATCTTCCTTATCACTCCCTTGCGGCTTTTGATTCCGACGATCCTTTACGCTTTCGCCCTCAGGCGACTCCCAACACCACTCCCGGCGGCGGAACCGCTTCAACCGGAGCCTCAGGATGTTGCGTGATTTCTGGAACCGACTGCGGCTGAACCTCCGGGCGATACGCCTCGCGGTTTCCGGAGAATGGCTCCGTCCGGACGACTTCGCGAAGAGTTACGACACGGTCGCGACAACCTACGATGAGCGTTGGCTGCGACACCTTGCGCGGACGACCGATCGGCTGCACCAGCGGCTGCCGGCGGCGCTATCCGAGGGTGCCGCGATTTTTGAACTCGGCTGCGGCAGCGGTTACTCGACGGCCTATTTGCGGAATCAATATCCCGATTCCCCTTTGTTCACCGTCGACATTTCGGCGAACATGATCGAGTTGGCCCGATCGAAGATCACCGCTTCGGGACAAGCGGTCGATTTCCGTTGCGGTGAGATGCTTGATTTTTTGCGCGAGCGCCGAAATAATGAAGCCGGGCTCGTTTTTTCCGGCTGGGCGATCGGCTACTCCCATCCGGCCTCGATCATCGCCGAAGCCGCTCGCGTGCTCCGCCCCGGAAGGATGCTCGCCGTCGTCGTCAACCGCCTCGAAACCCTGCCCGCCGTGTTCCTGGCATTCCGCCGAACGATGCGGCGTTTCCCCGAAACGCTCGGCAAAGCGCTTTGGCCTCGTTTCCCGAAAAATCGGGCGAGCTTGAGCCGCGAACTGATTCGCAACCGATTCCGAATCGATTCTCTGGAGGAAGGCTCGACGCCGATCGAACCGCCGCCGGAAAACCGGCTCGATTGGTTGCTCGGGACCGGCGTTCTCGCCGGGTTCGACGCCGCGTTGCCGCTTCGGGAGCCGGGTGAGGTTCGCGATTTTTTCGCCGCCGAGCTCGACCGGACCGAAGCCGGCTGGGAACATCATTACATCATGCTGACCGCCGCGAAAAAACCATGTCTTTAGGACAAACGCTGAACTTGCTGAAAATCGTGTTCGACCGCCGCGTCACGGAAACGCCGCGCCGGGTCTTTCGGCAGCTTCGCACGGAAGGCCGACTCCGGGGAGGCGCTCGGGAAAAACTCTCGCGGGGTCTGTTTCAACGGCTGATGTTTTTGCGGCATGCTTTGCGTTGGCTCGCCGGAGAGCACCTTTCCCGGCACGACGGGCAATGGGTCTTGAACACCTTTTTGCCGCCGTTTCCCGGCCCGGCGTTCGACCGCCTGTTTACGAACCAGTTTTCCGGCCGGAAATACACGCCGGTCTCGGCCTATTTGGCGATCACCTCGCGCTGCCCGGCCGATTGTTGGCATTGCAGCATCAAAAACCGGCGCGAAGCGGAACTGCCGGGCGAGGTTTGGCTCCGGACCATCGAAGGCTTGCACGGCATCGGGGCGAGCTTGTTCGGGTTGACCGGCGGCGAGCCGCTGTTGCGATCCGACCTGGCCGAAATGGTGCGCGCGATCCGAACCGGCGGCGGCGAGGCGATGCTGTTTACCTCGGGGATCGGTTTCGACGAACCCCGGGCAACCGAACTGAAAGCCGCCGGACTTTGGGCCGTCTGCGTGAGTTTGGACCGGACGGAGGCCGAAGCGTTCGACCGTTTGCGAAATGTCGCGAACTCTTTGCGTACGGCGGAAAAAGCCCTCGCCGTCGCGAAGAAGGTCGGACTTTACACCTGCGTCAATTGTCTCGCCGATCGCTCGAATGTCGAAACCGGGCGATACCGGGAATTGTACGAAAAGGCGAGAGAACTCCGCGTCGATGAGTTCCGCTTGATCGAGCCGATGCCCTGTGGGCGGCTGGCCGATACGGAACGCGGCAGCGATTCACCGTTTTTGTCGGCGGAACAGATTCGAGAAATTCGCCGTTTTCACCGAAAAACAAACCGCTCGTTGAAGAAAGACGGGCAAGGCCGGTTGCCGCCGAAAGTTTGTGCGTTTAACGAGATCGAGAGCCCGGAGCTGTTCGGCTGCGCCGCCGGAACACGACACCTGTTTATCGATCCTGCCGGCGAGGTCTGCCCTTGCGATTTTACGCCGCTCTCGTTCGGCAACGTCGCGGAAGAGCCGATAGACGTAATTTGGGACCGCATGTCCTCGGCGATGAAGCATCCGCGGCGGCGTTGCCTGATCCAACATCAAACCGCCCTGATTCAAGAAGCGATCCGAGAACAAACGCCCGCTCCGCTCCCGCTCAGCCTCCAAACGGCAGCCGCGTTTCCCGAAGAGGAACAACCTGATTTCGTTCGTTGGCTCGATTCGTGATCGGAGTCGGAAACCGGAATGACGGAGAGGGTGCAAGAGAACTGCAAAGTCTCGTCATTTCGACTGAAGCGTAGCGTAAGGAGAATTCTCACCCTCGCGCGAGGGCCGAAATTTCGGCTTCTTCGGCGAGTGTGAGATTTCTCGCTCCGCTCGAAATGACGCCCCTCTTTTTTCCATCTTCTCACAAATTCAACTTTGCAGTTCTCTTGTGTCGATTGACCGGCAAATTGTTCTTTGGTAGCATAAAGCCTCAATCGTATTCGCTAATTTTTG
>JAVBSX010000416.1:0-4076 GCA_031556455.1 Thermoguttaceae bacterium | reverse complement strand
GGGCACGACAGAACTTCGCGGTTTCGCCCATCGGGATCACCTTCTCCAAATCGACGGAGCCGTCCCGGTTTTGCGTGATGTAGGCTTGAAACCCACCCCCGAGCGCGAGGACGACCGCCGCTTCCCGGGAAAGCTGGTCGGCCGATTTGAACCGCCGGCCTTCCGGATCGGCAACGGTTGTAAAGCTCCAAGCCATTAAATCCCAGGGCATCTTCTGCGTCGCGATGTACCGGGCCGAAATCCGCGCCGAATTGACGCTGTCCTGCGGCGAGTAATCCCCGGAAAGAAAATCGACCGGAACGCAAACCGGCTCCGGCATCAAATCGGTAAACGCCCAGTTGCCGCAAATCTGGAATTCGGGATTCGTCTTTTTGACCTCGGCGATGTAATGTCGCATGTAATTGCGAAACCCTTCCCGGTTGAAATCCAACCATTCCCGCCAATGCGGTTGGTCTTTCGATTTCGGGACCTCGGCAAAGCCGGTTTGTTCCTTGAACAGTTTTTGAGCTTTTTCGCCGTAATCCGGGACCGTTCCCCAACATTCGCCGTCGATCCAAACGCCGTCGACGCCGTACACCCCGGCCAATTCCCGGAGCTGGGGAATCAGCAGCAAATCGACGTAAGGGCCGAACACCGAGGTCGCCCCTTGCATGTGATCGGAGGCGTCGAACACCTTTCCGTCGGCCCCGACGACGGCCCAATCGGGATGCTGGATCACCGCTTCCATATCGAGGACGCCGGAATAGTGCATGTACAGCCCGACGCCGTTTTTCGCGGTCGTCTCACGCCAAACCCGGAGCGGATCGCCGATGATTCCCGGAGCGGGATAACCGACCTTGGTCGGATAACTGCACATGCCGCGATGCCCTTTGCAATCGGTTTGCAAATAGTCGGGTTTGACCATGTCGATGATCTTTTGGATCATTTCCGGGGTCGTGTTTTTGCCGACTTCGGTGCAATCCGGCCCGGCATGAAAATCGAAATGCACGCCGAGAAAACTCTCGGACCGCGAAAGCCGTTGCGGCTCCGCTCCTTGAAGCAGCAGGACGTTTCCGAACAACAACGCGAAACAAACAAGAAACCGAAATATCATTGGCATAAAAAATCTCCGAAAATAGGTTGAAAATGTCAATTCGTTTAGCCGAGCGGCGCAGACGCCGATGCCGAGTTCGGCCCTTACGGGAAACCGTAAGGGTCTCGGGCATGCTGTCCCTTCATAGGCCGTAAACCGCCTTGCTGCTGTCGATCATCGGGAACGAATTTGGCGGCGGCATCGTCGATCCCTTTTTCCGAGACCAGGGACGCCTTGTTACGGTCCGGCGGCAGCGTGATTTTTTTGGGAAATTCCGTCTCTTCAAACCATTTTTGGTACTTTTGCTCCTCCAGGGATTCTTTGACGATTTCCTGGAGCGAGGTGTCCTTGATTTGGTCCAAGCTGACATGCTGCGGCGGCGTTGTTATATAATACTGGCCCCAGAGCATTTCGTCCCCTTTTTGAACGGCGATGCTGTATTTCATCGGCTTGAACTCGATTTCCGTACCACCACCTCGAAAAATGGGACTCAACCGAAAAGGTGAGCCGGTTACGTATTCCGTCGTTTTCGGTTTTTCTTCTTCGACCTTCAGGACGACGGAGATCGGGGCGTCTTCGGCGAGCACCCAGCCGTTGGCCTCGAATTTCTTTTTCAAATTGTCCTGAATTTTTTCCCGATCATCGACAACGGACGGGTCCAGAACGAGGGCAATACCCGTCCCCGAATCGACCGCGAAGGTCGTTTCGCCGCTTTGATCCATTTCCTGATGCGGAAGGACGAAGGGAACGAGAAAAGAATCATCACCATAGCGGCTGAAAAAGCACCAGGAATACTCTCCCGCCGTTTTGAGATTACGGTTGATTCCGATATAGTTCCAAACCTGCGTCTGTTTTTTCGAATCGATCAATCGCGAACCGAGCAAAAAATAGCGACTATCGACCCAAACGGTCGACTGCCCCAGAAAACTTCCCTTGACGTAAAACGGCTCTTGATATTTTCCGTCGGTTGCGTTCCAAATCATCGCTCCGTTTTCCGAGCAGGCGGCAATGTGTTCTCCGTCGGGGGAAAAGCCGAACCTCATCACAAAGGCGTTGTCCGGCAGTCCTCCCAATCGCCCGACGGGGGTTCCGGCGGTCGTTTCCAACAAAAAAACGTCGCTTCCTTTCGGAACGAGACAATACTTGCCTCCGGGAGAGAGGGAGACGTTCGAGTGAGCATCCGTTTTGAATTTCCAAACCGCTTTCCCGGAATCGGTTTTCAGGAGAATCAACCAGCCTGCCCTCGAAAGGACCAAAACATGATCATCATCGACCCAGTCGGCCCATTGGATCTCGGTCGCCGGGAGATGCCGCTCGTTGTCCTGCTTCCAGTACGAAAACGGTTCGTAAGAAACCAAAGGTTCTAAAAGGCCGGGAGAAACTTTGAGAATATGAAGCTCTCGTTTCCTTTCCTTATCGGAAAATTCCCAGGAGTCCTGGGAAAAAAGGGCTTTCTTGCCGTCCGGGGAGAGTCCGAACGGCTTCAGCAAAAGCGGCGAATCGAAATAGACGGTCGTCCCCGCGAACGCATCGCCGAGAAAGATTCGCGTCAGATGATTCGCGGCGTCTTTGCGGCTGCCGATACTTTTGGCCTCAAACGATGCGATTACCGTTTGGCCTGTTCCCGGGTTAACGAAAAACTCGCGATGGGAAGGGTGAGCCTTCTCCGGCAAGCCTCGGTTCGAAAAGGAAAGATTTTTGACTTTTTGCGAATAGGTTTTGAGTGGTGCCGGATCAGGCGGACAGGACCAGGAATTTTCGGCCGCTCCTCCGGCTTCGGGGACTTTTTCCAAATCGACAGGCTTGGGAAGCGGGAACTTCGCGAGTTTTTTGGCCTCGGCGGCCGATCCCGTTTCTCCCGGCTTTGCCGGGCGACGCGAAGGTCTTCTCGATGCTTTTTCGTCGCCGCTTTCTTCGCCCCCTTCAAAAGGGTTGGCGGCGGCAAGGTCGGAAATGTATTTTTGGTCTTCTTCGCTGAGTTTGGCAAGGGGGAGCGAGACGACTTTGCCGTCCGATTTTTTCAGTTTGACCTTTTTGCCGTCGATGCCGACCAAAGACGCTTCGACGCTGAACAGCCCGGAGCTGTCGTTCCAGGTTCGGGTTTCGGCTGCATTCAAGGAAAGAACGGAGCCCGTTAATACAAGAAGAACAGCGGACAAAAGAATGAGGAACTTGCGCATTCGTAATCTCCCTGAAAAAAATGAGAAAGAATGTAAAAAACGGTTCATCGGGGAAGTGCGTACCTTTCCTTATTGTGCCGGCGATAAAAAATGAACGGAGCGACATTTTGTATGAAGCGCAGCGGAATTCAAAATGCCGCGGCCCCATGTCAAATTGTGAAAGAGACAACGGGTCACATTTTATTGCCTCGTCTATAAAGTATTGAAAAACGCGGACAAGTTGTTCTCATCGAAGGGATTACCACACTCTTTCTTTGAGAGGAATCAACCATGTCCGCAACACTATTGTATCACATGCCCGGCATTCGAGGCTATCAATTCGCCAAACAAAAAATCGTCCCCGGCGGCGTCGAGTTCACCATCGAATGCCACCAACTCGCCTGTCCCTGCTGCGGATCGACAAATGTTTGGCGGGTAACCGTTCACGGTTTTCCTATTGGACGCGGGTTTTCCTATTGGAGCGCGGGCGTCCCGCCCGCCTCTGGGTTGGCAGGCGTTTCGCCTGCAAGAGGCTATCGATATTTGGAATAATTTTCCTTCCCGCAGATATCATCGCGAAGCGGATCCCGGGGATGCAAAGGATTTTTCGGCCTCCCACTGTGCGGGCGGGACGCCCGCGCTCCAGGTTTTTGCGTGAACGGTTACCGAAAATACTCTTCCCGCCAATTCCACAATCGTTCCGCGAGCGGAAGCTCCAAACGCCCGCCTGGCAGAGGCCCGTTTTCCTTGGAGCCCGTCTCGTCGACATGAAAATGCGACTCCGTCGGCAGGCGGTCGAGCAGTTCGCCGTAGGGCTTTGCCAAGGCGTCGCTCGCCTTGCGGAC
>JAVBSX010000035.1:0-18091 GCA_031556455.1 Thermoguttaceae bacterium | reverse complement strand
GATCGAAAAATTCAAGCGGGATCGCTTCGCGATGTACGTCGGCATCGAGATTCTCGAAGTCGCCCCCGGCTACGCGAAGACGAAACTGGAGGTCAAAGACCAACACTTCAACGGTGTCGACATCGTTCAGGGGGGGGCGATTTTTACGTTGGCGGACTTCGCGTTCGCCGTCGCGAGCAACACCGGCGAGGCGACCGAGGTCGCGATCGAAACCAACCTTTCGTTCCTGAAACCGACCCGGAGTGGGGTGCTGTTCGCCGAGGCGAAGGAAACCTACCGTTCCAGGAGCCTGGCCAGTTACGAAGTCCCGATCACCAACGAAAAGGGTGAAACCGTCGCCCGGTTCTACGGCCGTTCGTTCGTGAGAGAAGCGCGCCCGACCGTTTAGCACCCGTTTAGCCGAGCGGCGCAGACGCCGGTGTTGAGGCGTGTACAAGGTCCGCAAGTTGCGCTTCGCTACACATGCGGCTCTTTTTGTCGCCTTACTGCCCCGGGACATACTTCCCGTCCTGCCAAACCCAGGGGGTCGGTTTCGGGATCAAATCGTCCGGCGTGATCTTTCCGGTTGCCAATTCGAGGAACAGCCGCTTGCTTTCGGAGCGGATTTTCTCGCGCAGTTCCAGTTCGGCGAGCGTTTCCGTCGCCGCCTTTTGAATTCGCGGGTTGTCGAGGGCGGCCCATTTCTTGAGCACTTCGATCGCCCGCGGCGGGTTCTGAAAGGCCAGTAGCCGGGTGATCGGGATGCAGATTTCCTCGTCGGTGAGTTCCTCGAAAATCGGATAAAGCGCCTCCGAAAATTTCAACGTCGTTTTAGAGGAATTGTCGCGATCGGAAAAATCGCCGTACACTCCCGGAATTCGTAATGCCCCGGAGTCCTCGGAATTGGATTTTACTCTGCCTTTTGTTGCTACTACAGCGCGTTTGCCCCGTTCAGTTTCCTGTATAAGATTGAAATTCATGAAATTGTTCGCGGCGTAAAACTGTCGCGACAAGGCCGTGAGAACGTCTTTCCGCTGTTCGGGATCGTTCCAGATTTTTCGGAGCAGTTCGGCCGCTTCCTCCGGCTTTTCGAAAAACGGCTGGTAAAACAGGATTTGCAGCAGCGCGATCTTATCGCTCATCGCCGTATCGTTCTCGACGAATTCGGCGAAGAAATCTTCGAGTTTTTTCTCCGGATGATTCTTGAGCCAGGTATCGATCAACTGGAAGGTGATCGCGTTGCGTCTGTCGTCGTCGGGATAAAGCAGGGAGGCGATGTGTCCCTTGAGATAAGGGTATTTGCGAGATTCATCTGATTGGAACAACGCGGTATAGGTTTTTTCATCGATCGAGGGATCGTACCCGGGAAGGTTCAGGGATTCGGCCCATCGCAGCAGTTCCTGACGATCCGTCCCCTCGCGATTCCAGCGGGAGGGGAGATAGATTTTTCGAAGAAGGCCGATGCCAAAGTTCGGGTGACATTTCGGCAGATACTTTTCCAGCATCTCGCGAAGAACCGGTTCGAGCAGCGGATTGCTGAAATGACTCGCATCCACAAATCTTGAATAAAACCAGACATCCCTTGCCGCGCGAGCCGTTTCGCCCGAGGAAAACAGTGAGGGGATATCCCACCAGTCTCTTCGTTCGAACACGCTCCGGAAGAGCCCCGCGACCTTTTCGTTTTGATTCTCGAAAACGGCCTCGTTGTCGAACTTAGTGACGGCGTAATATCGGATCAGGGAATCGAACAGCACCGGATCGGTGTGTGCATGAGCCGCATACAAAAACGGCTCGATGTTGCCTCGGGAATCCCAATCTTCGCGATACCAGTATTCGTCCATCAATTCGAGCAGCGGTTCGACGGTCGCCTCCCCCATTTGTTCGATCGCCCGGGGAGCAAGGAAAATCGTTCTCGAAGTGGCGGACGAATCAAAGGAATAGTCAACACTGCTACGAAAAGGGTCCGGGATTCCTGCACTGTAAACGCGAAAGAAGCCGGGCAATCGGTCATTTTTGCGGAATGCGTCTTCCTGGCAGATTTTTCGCAGAGCCTGACGACATTCCTCGACGGTCGGTTTTTCCGAGAGGCCGTAAGCCGATCGGGCGGCGGCATCCAGGAGTTCTTTCAGCTCGGGAGATTCTTTTTGAACAAGGATTCGCCGGCCCAAAAGCGAAAAATTCTTCAGAACATGCCCGACCCAGAGTTTCTTTTCCTCTTCGTTCAGTTGATCAAGAACGTCCAGGAGCAAATCCCGATGCGCGAACAGGGAAGGAACGACATTCTCTTTCCGGTCGAAAGGTTGGTAATCGCCGACTTCCTCGAAGGAATCCCCGAAGTGCGAGCGTCTCTCGCCGTAAAAACAGAAGTTCGCTCCCTGAAATTCCAGCCGCCACCAATATTGACTTTGGAAGTATCTGTCCTTGTCATTGTCGAACTCTTCCTCGAACGCTTGCATCTCCTCATACCGTTCGCGCAGGAAGGTGTCCCAGGGGAACCAGGTGCAGAGGTTGAGCTTGGGGTCGAACCACTCCTGTTTCGGCGGCGTCGTCCAGGGAGCGACCTTTTTCAACAGTTCGCCGACGCTGATCGAAAACGGAACCTTCCCCAACGCAACGCCATTGCAATAGACCTCGGTTCCTGCCGGATAAGCTTCGCTCAGAAACTTGATGAGTCGTTTTTCCGGGGCGATTTTTACGACGGCCGGATTGATGGTGCCGATCGGAATCGCCAGGACCAAAGGGCTTATCATTAAGAGGAAGGAAAGCCGTAAAGTTCCTCTCCAAAGGAGGAGCAATATCGCAAAAACCGGGAATCCGGCCATGAGAATGCATAGCCAATGGTAAACGGAAATCCCCAAGGAGAAATGATGTTTATCCATAAAAGGATCGGGCGTTTTCAACATCGTATTGAGCAATAACCCCAGCGCGATCGCGACCGGCAGGTAAAGGACCGCCGAGAGGAGTCGAATCGGAAACGGCTGCGTTCGGGTATTCATGGTCAGGTCCTTTCTTTTTTTTATTGAAAGCTCACGAGCCGGGGGCCTATGCCCCCGGAGGCGTTCCGTCTTACTGTGCTCCGCACAAAAATTGAGCCAAGGGGCTTCCTGAGCGAAGCGACGAAAGCCCCGAAACCGCGAGGGTTGAGTTCGAAGCTCCGGTCCAAATTTTTCGCGGAGAGCAATAAACACGGTCGGGTGATGAGTCGATCATCCGGGGGCGTAAGCCCCCGGCTCTTGTTGTTGGGATATTGTTGATTTATTCTCACGACTCCACTTCCTGGTGGTTGTAACAATACAGGCCGAACCAGGGGATCAGCACGGCTTGAATCGCCGCTGGAACGCCGAAAACCAACAACAGGTAAGGGAGAAAAAACCAGGGATACGGAGGATGAATAAAAATGTCGGCACCCCCCATGATAAGAAGGACAATCAACACGGCGATTCCGTAACCGGCGATGAGCAGATTCAACAGCCGTCGGGTCCAAAGGGCGGCTTTGCCGAGCTTGGGTTTGAGCAGGAAGCGGTTGCGAATCACGAAAAATAGCGTCGTGTGGTACGACAGCAGCCCCGCGATCCCGACGGTCCAGAGAACCTGCAACTCCTGGAACCGGACCATCGGATACCAGCCGTTTTGAAACAGGCTTTGTTGGAGCGATTGTCGGATTCCCAATCCCATGAGCAGCCCGAGCGTGAGCGTGATCGCGGCGAGGACCGAGAGCCCGAAGAGCCAACGGACCAGGAACAGCCGCGAAGGGTTAAACGCCCGGGAAAACATGAACGCCCGGACGCCCCCGTCGTCGGCGAACGGCCGCTTCGCGAGAAAAAAGCCGAGCCCGACGTTCAAGACGCACAGCACGGTGTCGAAATACCGCAGCGGATCCTGCACGAACAGCACGTACAGCAACTGCACCAGCAAAATCGGTATCACGAAGAAACCGCATTCCCGGAACATGAGTTGACAAATGACACGGTTCATATTTTTTTCTCCGTTTTTTACGCTTTAACCTTCAACGCTTCGACGAACAGGTCTTCGAGGTTCAGCCCTTGCACTTCGACGGCATTCAAATCGGTGATGCCGAGCGTCCGGCACAAGACGCCCATTTTCTCCTCGGTGTAATCCAATACGACGGCCTCGCTTTGCCGCTCGCCCGGCTCGCAGCGGAGCGTTTGAAAAATTCCGGCGAACGCGGCCGCTTCCGCCGGGGCCGCGAGCGTGATTTTGCGGACATTCGCCTTCAGCAAATCCAACTCTCCTTGCACGATCATCCGGCCGCGGTTGAGGATCGCGACCCGGTCGACGATCCGTTCAATGTCACCCAAAATGTGCGAGGAAAACAGGACCGTCCGCCGTTCCTCGCAGGCGATTTCGAGAATTTCTCGCAGGAAATCGCGGCGGGCCAACGTGTCGAGCCCGGAGGCCGGCTCGTCGAGAATCAGCACGTCGGCGTTCTGGGCCAGCCCGAGCAAAATGCACATCGCCCGACGCTGCCCCTTCGAACATTCCTGGTACTGCTTTTTCGGGTTGAGGCGAAACCGTTCGGTGAGCCGCTCGACCGCCTGGTGATTCCAATTCGGGTACAACCGGGCACACAATTTCGAGGCTTCCGGGATCGTGATCCAATTCGGGAGCTGCATGTTTTCCGAAATGTAGGCAACGCGCCGGCGAATCGCTTCTTCGTGCAGGCTCGGGTCGCGGCCGAGCACCCGAACCGTCCCGCGATCCGGCCGCAAATGCGAAACCATCATCCGGATCGCCGTCGTCTTCCCCGCCCCGTTCGCACCGAGCAGGCCGAACACCGAGCCTTGCGGGACGGCGAGCGAGAGCCGGTCGACGGCCAACGTCGCATCGTTCCCGAACCCGAAGGTCCGGCTCACCTCGTTGAGTTCGATCGCGTTTTCCGGCAGCGGAATCGTCTCTTCGGTTTTTCCGATCACCTCGTTCGGATCGCTCATTGCGGACCTCCTTTGGGAAAGATGTTCTTGTACTGCTTTTCGAGAATCGATTGAATCTCCTTGTAATTCAATCCGAAACGAAAGCCCTCGGCGAGAAAACCGAGTGCTTGGCGGGAGAGAGCGTTTTGAATGTAATCGGCCGAAAACGGACTCGGGCCGTCCGCGACGAAGACCCCGGTCCCGGGTCGCAGGACGACGATCCCCTCCTGGGCCAACTGCGAGAAAATGCGATTGGCCGTCGTCGGGTTGAGGTTCAGGTCCTTGGCCAACTGCCGGACCGAGGGGAGCCGCTCGCCCGGCTTCAATTTTTGCGTAACGATCAGCAGCTTGATTTGCAACACCGCCTGTTGGGTGAGCGGCTCGCTGCTGTGATAATCGAGCGTGATTTTCATAAGAATCGCCTTTCAATACAGGCTTTTACCGACCTTCAGGACAATGGCGTGCCGTGCTCTCACGAGCCCCGCGCTAACGCTCGGGGCTCGTATAAACGAAAACGTGAAATGATCTCGTTTTTGAAATTTCAAATTCGTTCGCGACTTGATTGTCTTACATTATGTCATACACTCAAGTCAATTGCAAGAGGAATTTTTGAATATTTTGAAAAAAGCGGCATTCAGGGATTTGACGTTTTAAAAGAAAGCCCCGCCGTCGTCATTTCGAGCGGAGCGAGAAATCTCACCCTCGCCGAAAAAAGTCGGAATTCGTTCCAGCTCGCGAGGGTGAGATTTCTCCTTACGCTCCGCTCCAGTCGAAATGATGACATCGAGTCCATAAAGATGAGCCGCGGTATTTCGGAGTACGTGCGGCTCTTTGAAACCGATTATTTTCGGCTCTTCAGAAACCAAGGCATCAGCTGCCAACCGGGCTCGAAACGGAAAGAGGAACGCTCCGCCGTCGGCTCGTCGAACCGGGGCGGGCCGTCCAAACCGTCGCGGGACATCGGCGCGATGTCGCTCCCGGCGACAACCCAGGGGACGAGCCCGTGCGTGTGCGTTTTGAGGGCGACCGGCGTCGGATGGTCCGGCGAAACAAGCAGCCGCCAATCGCCGGACCGCCGGAGGGCTTCGACGATCGGCGGAACGATCTTCGCGTCGATTTCCTCAAGGGCCGCGATTTTCTTTTCGAGGCTTCCTTCGTGTCCCGCTTCGTCGGGCGCTTCGACATGCACGCAAACGATGTCGTGTTTTTTCAGCCCTTCGGCCGCGAAACGGCCCTTCGCGGCGTAATCGGTATCGACGTAGCCGGTGATGCCGGGAACCGCGATCTGCTCCCAGCCGATCAGTTTTCCGATCCCCCGGAGCAGATCGACGGCGGTAATCATTCCGCCGGGGAGCGGCTCCGTGCCGATCTCTTTCCGAAAACGTCGGGCGAACGGTTCGAGATTCGGTTTTTTTCCCTGCCCCCACAACCAGCATTGGCTCGCCGGCAATTTTCCCTCTTCGATCCGCCGCCGGTTGACCGGATGATCGGCGAAAACCTCGCGGCTTTCCCGCATGATCCGGAGCAACAATTCGGCTCCCGGCCCGCTCGGCAAGGCGGGCTCGACCGGCTTGTCGGTATGATCGTGCGGCGGGGCGGTTCGGCTTGAAATGTCAAAAGTCGCTCCGCTCGTATCGGAAAAGAGCATCAGATTCCGATATCCGACCCCGGCGAGAAACCGGAGCGGAAACGAGAACCGGGGTGCGATTTCCGCTTGCAGGCTTTTCAAGAGTTCAGTCGCCTCTTCGGTCGAAATGTGACCCGCCGTAAAACTCCGCATTATCCCGGCTTCGATCGTCACCAAATTGCAGCGGAACGCCCAGTCGCGGCCGTCCAGTTCGATTCCCTGGGCGACGGCTTCGAGCGGAGCCCGGCCGGTGTAGTCCCGAAGCGGATCGTAACCGAGCAGGCTGAGGGTTGCGACGTCGGAGCCGGGGGGCAGTTCGGCGGGGACGTTCCCCGAGCAACCGACGAGGCCCGATTCGGCCAAGGCGTCGAGATGCGGCGTTCGGGCCGCTTGCAGCGGCGTTCGCCCGCCGAGGGATTCGATCGGCCAATCGGCGCAGCCGTCGGGGATGATAATCGCGTATTTCATGGGAGTGGTTGAGAAAACGAACTCTCTCGCTATAACCGGACGATCGCCGCGCCTTTCGCGGGCCGGGTCACGAAAATCGTCGGCTCCGGTCGCGAACGGGATTTGTAACCTTTTCGAATCGCCTGGGTAATGGTGTCGATTTTGTCCGTTTTGACCAGCGAAACCGTACAGCCGCCGAATCCGCCGCCGGTCATTCGCGAGCCGATCATTCCCCCTTCGGGACCGATTTGTCGGGCAACTTCGACCAAGAGGTCTAATTCTTTGCAGCTGACTTCGAAATCATCCCGCAAGGAATCGTGGGAGGCATACATCAGCTTGCCGCAGGTTTTCCAATCGGATTTCGCGAGAGCTTCGGCCATATTCGCGGCCCGGAGATTTTCCGTGATCACATGTCTCGCCCTGCGAAACGGGACATCGCTCCCGAATTCCCTGGTCAATTTCGCTTTGGCCGCCCGCAGGGATTCGAGCGTCGCATCCCTGAGGAAAGAAACTCCCAACATCTGCGCCGCCTTTTCGCACTGGTTGCGCCGGGTCGGATATTCGCTCCCGGTCAATTTGTGCTTGACATTCGAATTGACGATCATCACGGAAACGGCCGGGTTGCTCATCGGAATCATTTTCGGGGTTTTCGTCCGGCAATCCAAGAGCATCGCGTGCCCTTCCTGTCCGAGGACGGAAATCATCTGGTCCATAATTCCGCAAGGCATTTTCGCGAAAAGGTGTTCCGCTTTTTGACAAATCAGGGCTTTTTTGATCGGATCGAGCCGAACGGCGGCCATTTGTTCGAGCAGCGTCGCCGTCGCGACTTCGAGCGCGGCACTGCTCGAAAGTCCCCCGCCCAGGGGAATGTTCGAGTTGATCACGGCGAGAAACGGATCGACCTGGACGCCCCCTTCCCGGGAACAGGCGATCGTCCCCTGAACGTAACTGGGCCAACCGACCTTCTCCGAAGGGGTGATTTCCCCTTCGACGAGGACTTCGGCGGAGGACTTCGTGTTGCAACTGAAAAGCGTCGCCCGACGGCCTTCCGAAGGGGCGGCGGCGATCACGGTACACCGCTCAATCGCGATCGGCAGGACCAATCCGTCGTTGTAATCGGTGTGCTCGCCGATCAGGTTGACCCGACCGGGAGCGGCCGCGTACCAGACCGGGGCGACTCCGAAGCGTTTGACAAATTCCGTGCGGGTCGATTCGACCAATTCGTTGAAATCCGACATAAAAGCACGTGGGAAGTGGGAAGTGGGAAGTCTTTTTTAGCCGGTACTCCGCGTTTTCAGTTTTCGAGAGAGCACTAACCGTTCGGCGCATCGGCCGTAATCCGTTTGCAGAGCTGGACGAGCCCGTCTTTGGCTTCGGTAATCTCCTTGATATCGGCTTCGTCGCGGATCAAGGTTTCGAGGGCTCCCGCCGCGGGGCTCAATTGGGCGAAACCGTAACTGCCGGCCGCCCCTTTGAGTTGATGCACCGTCCGCTCCAATTCCGACCAGGATTGCGACGAAAATTCTTCTTCGATTTTGGCGATCCGGCTCGGCATCTCGTTGACGAACAAGGCAACGATTTCGCGTAAATCCTCGTCCTCGGAGAGGCACGAATAAATCAATCCGGAATCTTGTAATGGTAAACTCATCTTTACGAATTTTTCAAACGATAATCGAAAGGTCTTTCGCCAAACAACAAATACGGTCGCCGAAAATTGCCGGGCTCTCATTTTATCTTAAAAGGCGTTCGTTGTGCAAGTAGGCGAAACGATCCGCACAGTAAAGATTTCGGAAAATCGCCCGCTCTGGCCTTCCCCCTTGACAAAAAGATGGTTTTGGCCTAATTTTGTGCTGTCATTTTGGGTCGAGAAACGCTCTTTGCGGGCGTGTGCCCGCCTTTTTCCGTTGGAACCCCGTAATTATTGTCAAGGAGAATTACATCGTGTCGATCAGCGAAAGAAAAAAAGAATTGAGAAAACGTCGTAAACGAAGAGAAAAATACGCTCACATGAAAGCCAAATTGGGCAAGGCCGACGGCGGAACCAAGGAAAAAATGGCCGAGCAGCTTCGAAAAATGACGATCGGCGCGGAAGACCTGATTAAAGCCTGGGGACTGGAATAAAGGTTGAAGGCTGGATGCGTGCGTCTCATTTGAGGCATCATCCGTTCGAGACACGACAAAGGGAAAAGGATTGTTTTCGGTCCTTTTCCCTTATTTTTTGGATTTGGCTTTTTGAACACCGTTAGTCTTATGAACCGCAAAAGGAATATCGGCAGCACCCCCGGGGAAAAAGAGGCGCTGGGGCTGCGGATTATCGGCGGGCGGTTTCGCGGGAGCAAGTTGGCCTATTCGGGCGACAACCGGGTCCGGCCTATGAAAGACCGCGTCCGCGAGGCGGTTTTCAACCTGATCGGCCCGGACGTTCGCGGCAAACAGGTGATCGACTTGTTTGCCGGGACGGGCGCCCTTTCTTTGGAGGCGATCAGCCGGGGCGCGAATTTCGCGACGATGATCGAACTGCATCTCCCGACGGCGAAGAACGCCCGCCTCAACATCGAATCGTTGGAACTGGGGCAACACTGCCGACTGCTCTCGACCGACGCCTTTTATTGGGCGAAAACCCGGGAGCAATTCGAGTCGCAGGGGCCTTGGTTGGTGTTCCTTAGCCCTCCTTACGATTTTTTCGTCTCTAAAAAGGAGGCGGTGCTTGAGATGCTGAGGATTCTTTCCGAGGCCGCCCCGGAAGGTTCGATTTTCGTGATCGAAGCCGATTCCCGGTTCGATTTCGCATCGCTGCCGTTTGAAATCCCGGAGAAAAAGCGGCGTTCTTACCCCCCGGCCGAAATCGGCATTTTCGTTAAGCAAACTTGACGGAGGTTTTCGTCATTTCAATAACAGCCGGAAAGGAGCCGTACTCGGTGTATTGATGGTTGATTGGCGCTCTATTTCCTGGAAAAGTCCGTCAATACGCTGCGCTGCTTTCCGGCTTTTGTTCTTGGACGCTCTTTGTTGCCTACTTAACCGACGGCAGACGACTGGCGGTTTGCCTCGCAATAAACTGCGCAATCCACCTATCTTTTATTTTGGAGTTGTGCAATAATATATTCGTTACATTTACACTTTTGTTTCAACATGTCAGCGAAAAAATTTTGAATTCCCGTTTTTGAGATATTTCCATCCCGCATTTGATCGAGGCCCCGACATGAAAACGACAAAAATTTGTATCCTGCTTTTGGTTTTGTTCGGTTTTCTTTCTTTTGGGAACGCAACACTTCCCGCCCAAGAGGTTAGGCCCGGACTTGATGTTTCCGAGTTGGATCAGGATAGTTATTCCCTTGCAAAAAAACTGTTCAATGCGGCGCTCCGTTCCGGCGATTTGCAGGTATGCTCCGACCTGCTCGGGACGGGAAAGGTTTACATCAACGACACGGATAACAACGGAATGTCGCCGCTCTTCCTCGCCGCGGCGGCCGGGGATGTTCCCATGTGCAAGCTCTTGTTGGAAAACGGAGCCAATCCCAGTCAAACGATCTTTATTGAAAACCCGGTCTACACTCCGCTGGAGGTCGCGATCGCCAATGATCGAACCGAAGCCGCTTTGATTTTGATTGAGGCAACGGACCCGAAAGCCCTCATGCCGGAAAAAGGACGCAACCAACCGGCCGTTTTTTACGCGATTCTGAACGAGAACGCTGTAATCCTCAATGCCCTGATTCAAAAAGGGGCCGATGTGAACGCCCCGGAAAAAATCGGGCGGCTCACGCAAACGCCGCTTTATTTCGCCGCCTGCCTGGGCAATGTCGAACTCTGCCGAATCCTGTTCGAGGCGGGTGCGAAATTCGATTTTCGATTCGAGGCGATTCGCGCTTCCGATGCGTTGTTCGTCGCCGCTTTAAGCAATAACGTGAAACTGTGTCAATTTTTCATCGAAAAGAAAGTCGACCTCAACGTTCGTCAAAACGAAAAATGTACCGTGTTGCACGAATTGATCCGACGGGACAAACCGCATTTGTACTCTTCCAAAACCGACCTGTTTCCGTTGAATCGGTCTCCATTCCGGATCATCGGCCCGTTCAATTCAGCCTTTTTCCCCAAAGATGATCCGTATATTGAATACGACGACGAGGATGACGACGAAGATGAAGAAGAGCCTCCGGAGACTGCACGTCGGGCGAAAACCGTCGAATTGTGCAAGCTGTTCCTTGAGGCCGGGGCCAACCCCAATTTGCGGGATGCGAGCGGGACCTCGCCGTTGGAAGTCGTCTTTTTGTCGCAAATGGAAGAGTTGCGTTCGTTCGAGAAATTCCAATCACTCATCGACCTGCTCCTTGCCGCGAAAGCCGATTTGAACGCGAAAGACCGGAACGGTTGGACGGCGTTGAATTATTGCGTTTTCTATTCGTTTATGGCCCCGCCGCCCCCCAAAAAGGATGCGACGGAAGACAACGGGGAAGAGGAAGACGGTGACGAAGGCACGAAAGACGTTCCCGGCCCGACCATCGAACAGAGGATTGCGCTATTCCAAAAACTTCTTGATGCCGGGGCCGACATTCAAACGGTCGACAACAAAGGGAATACGATCCTGCATTTCGCGGCCGCCGCCCCAGGAAAAGAGGTCACCAAAAGCGGAATCGAAATGGAGATTTCCTATGAAACCCGGGATCACAATCGCGAGTATTGCCGGAAACTGATCGAACTGATGATCGAAAAAGGGTGTTCGATTTCGACGAAAAACAAGGCAGGCGAAACGCCGCTCGATTGGGCAATGCAAGGGGGGCCGAACAGACCTCACAAAGCGGGCGGCTTCGGCGGGGGCATGGGCGGAGGCGTCTCGCCGTCGGCCAGTCCCGTCGACCTGATGATGCGATGATTTTTCAATGTCCCTCGTACGGAATCCGAACCGGCCTGATTTTTGTGCGAAAACATGCCGGTTCCATGATTCCATTCTTCTCCCCCGGTTCCCCTCCTTGTCATTCCTATGTAATTTGCTAAATTTATTGTTCGTAAAGTTCTCGTGATTGTTTTTCGCGGATATCGAGTGCGGAACTGCGGTCATTTATTCAAAAAGAAATTTGTGGAGGCGAAAAAAGGAAAAAACATGACGATTATGACGAAAGAGGAAAAGTTGGAGTTGATCGGTAAATTCAAGCGTTCTGAGAAAGATACAGGCTCTTCGGAAGTACAAATCGCGATTCTTACGAAAAAAATCAATGCTTTGACCGAGCACCTTCGAGAAAATAAAAAGGATTATTCGAGCCGCCGCGGCCTGTTGATGATGGTGAGCCGACGACGACGTCTCTTGGACTTTCTTAAAACCCGGGAACCGCAGCGATACGTCGATATCATTCAATCGCTCGGCATCCGGAAGTAGTTGTTGCAAAAAAAGTCAACCGCCCTCAATCGCAGAGAACAAGGGTGTTTGACTTTTTTGTTTTTGGTACCGAATCTTGAGGGATTCGGACATTCAAAAGAGCCGGGATCTGCTGCAAAGTCATTGAATTGGGCTTCGCGAAAAAAAAGTAAAATACCGTGTCATTTCGAGCGAAGCGAGAAATCTCACCCTCGCCTGAAGACTCGGAATTCCCTCCCTTTTCGCGAGGGTGAGATTTCTCCTTGCGCGTTGCTTCAGTCGAAATGACGTCGTGTTTTTTGGCGAAGGTTTTTTTCACGACTTTGTACTACTTTCCCGGCAGCGGTCGAACAGTGCCGCGATTCAAGGTTTTCGGAATCAGGATTCCGACCCTTAGTTGTTTATATTATTAGTAATGTTTTCTCGGGGCAAGCGGGAATTATTGCCGGATTGTGATTCTTTCGGACAAAATTCTCGAATCCCGACCTATTGGAAGAAGAAGGTAAGAAATTGAAAATCAGAGTTGAAAAAAAAATCGGGCAGGAAACACTTTGGGTCGAAACAGGCGAATTGGCGAAACAGGCGGCGGGGAGTGTTTTAATCGGGTACGGTGATACGGTTGTTCTTTGTGCCTCGGCGACGGGACCATCCCGGCCGGGCACCGACTTTTTGCCCTTGACCTGCGATTACCGCGAACGGGTCGCGGCCGCCGGCAAGTTTCCAGGCGGGTTTATCAAACGTGAAGGCCGCCCCAGTCTCAAAGAAGTTCTGACCTCGCGGTTGATCGACCGGCCGATGCGGCCGCTTTTCCCGAAAGGGTTTTACAACGAAGTGCAGGTCCTCTCCTTCGTCATGGCCAGCGATCGGACGGTCGATCCCGACATTCTCGCGATGATCGGCTCGGCGATGTCCGTCGCGATTTCCCCGCTCCCCTTCAACGGCCCTCTCGCTTCGGTCCGGATCGGCCTGATCGACGGCGAATACGTGCCCTTCCCGGCTTTCGATCGTATGGAGGAAAGCTCACTGGACCTGATCGTTTCCGGAAATATGGATTCGGTCCTCATGATCGAAGGCTTCGCCCGGGAATTGCCGGAAGATGTGATGTACGCGGCGATCAATGCCGCCCACGGTTTTATCAAGGAAATCTGCGAACTGCAAAACGAATTGGTGCGCAAGGTCGCCCCGGTCAAACTTGAGTTTACCGCCCCGCCGGTCGAACAATTGCTCGAAAAGCTGAAGGAAAAATACTACGATCAATTCTGGGCCGCGAAACGGACCGTCGGCAAAGCGCCCCGGTACACGGCCTGCTCCGATCTCAAGGCGAAGGCGAAAGAGGAATTTTTCCCGCAAGTTCCGGCAATCAAACCGATCGTCAACGGACCGGTCGGGAACGAAGAGGTTCCTGAAGAAGGCGCCGCCTTGGACCCGATCCCGGAAACGCAGGAAGTTTGGACGAGCGATCTGTTCGAATCCGCTTGGAACGAACTGGAAGAAAAGGTCGTTCGCGATCAGATTCTTTCCGGAACCCGTCCCGACGGTCGCGGGGCGAAAGACCTCCGCGAGATCGATTGCAAAATCAACGTTTTGCCGCGAGTGCACGGCAGTGCCCTTTTCCAACGCGGTGAGACCCAGGCTCTCATTACCGTGACGCTCGGAACGGCCCGGGATGAGCAGCGGGTCGATGGGCTGTTCGAGGACTACACGAAAAAGTTCATGCTCGATTACAATTTCCCCTCGTTTTCGGTCGGGGAATGCAAGCCGTACCGTGGGCCGGGCCGACGGGAATACGGGCACGGGGCCTTGGCCGAGCGCAGCGTCAAGCCGGTTTTGCCGGAAGTCGACGATTTTCCTTACACCGTTCGGGTCATTTCCGACATACTGGAATCGAACGGCTCCAGCTCTATGGCCTCGGTTTGCGGGGCGACCCTCGGGCTGATGGCCGCAGGCGTGCCGATCACGAATCCGGTCGCCGGAATTTCCGTCGGGCTGGTCAAGGAATCGGACAAATGGACGC
Source organism: Thermoguttaceae bacterium (assembly GCA_031556455.1). GTDB lineage: Bacteria > Planctomycetota > Planctomycetia > Pirellulales > Thermoguttaceae > JAVBSX01. The sequence continues at coordinate 3,743 of JAVBSX010000035.1, read as the reverse complement.
TATTGACCGACATTATGGGAGACGAGGATCATTTCGGCGATATGGATTTCAAGATCGCCGGAACCCAGCACGGCATCACCGGTATTCAGCTCGATCTCAAAATCGCCGGGATCAGCCCGGAAATCATTTCCGAGACGCTCAAACAGTCGCGGGAAGCCCGGATCGCGATCCTGCGGAAAATGCTGCTCGCGATTCCCCGCCCGGCGGAAGACATCTCCCAATTCGCTCCGCGCATGTTCAAGACGCATATCGATCCGGAAAAAATCGGCTTGCTGATCGGACCGGGGGGCAAAACGATCCGCTCGATCCAGGAACGGACCGGGGCTTCGATCGACGTCGAAAACGACGGGACGGTGAGCATCGCTTCGTCCGATGAGGCGAGCGCCCAGGCGGCCCTCAACGAGGTCAACCGGCTGACGGCTTCGGTCGAGGTCGGCAAGATCTACGACGGGCAGGTTACGAGCATCAAGGAATTCGGGGCGTTTATCGAAATTCTCCCGGGTCGCGACGGGCTGTGCCACATCAGCGAACTCTCGGACGAATACGACGACAGCATACACAACGTTTGCAAGGTCGGCGATCGTTTCGAGGTCAAGGTGATCGCGGTCGACGATCAAAACCGGATCAAGCTGAGCCGCCGGGCAGTGTTGAAGGAACAGCGGGAAAAACAGCCGAAATAAGGTTGCGACATCCGTCTTTCCGAGCAGTGACGCGCGAATAACGATCTCGAATAACGAGCCGGGACCTGCGGTCCCGGTTTCGTTCCTCGCGCAAAAAAGACAACAACTCGAATTGAGACAACCCGGGGGCACAGCCCCCGGCTCGTTTTATGATAGTACGTTTTTCCAAAGTTCCGTGTCAGAAAAACTTCCCGCTTCGGCCGATCATGTGTTGATTTCCGTCAATCCCAAGGCGGGACGTTCTTCGCCCCGGCAACGGGCCGAGGAACTCCGCGACCGTTTGAAAGAGCGGGGATATCAGGTCGAACTGGGAACCGATCTGGGTGAGATCACCGCTCGGGCGAACGAGTTGCATCAAAACGCCCGGCTGCGGGCTCTGGTCGGCGTTGGCGGGGACGGAACGGCCGCCGAACTCGTCAACCGGACCGAACCGGGAACGCCGATCACACTCTTGGCCGCCGGAACGGCGAACCTTCTTTCCAAACATTTTCGCTGGGGCTCGACGCCGAAAAGACTGACGGAAACCATCGCCCAGGGGCGGTTGCTCACGATCGATGCCGGTCGGGCCAACGGCCGGCTCTTCCTCGTGATGGTCGGCTGCGGTTTCGACGCCTACACCGTCCGGCAGGTGCATGCCCAGCGGGAGGAAAATTATCGACAGGGCGCGAAAAAAGGGGCGCACATCAGCTATTTCTCTTACATTAAGCCGGTCCTCAAATCATTGTCGGATTACAAATACCCGAAAATGACGATCGAGGCCGCGAATTCCGAATCGGAAACCGTTGCGAACGATGCCCGTTGGGCGTTTATCTTCAACTTGAATCGTTACGGCTGGGGAATCCCGCTCGCCCCGCATGCCCGGGGAAACGACGGCCAGCTCGATTTGACGATGATGCGGGGCGGGTCCGTATTTCAAGGGCTCAAATACACCGCCTTCGCCCAATGCGGCGGGCTGCACCGAATCCTCTCCGACGTCGTCTTGAAGCAGGCGAAAACGTTCCGGATCGTTTCGGAGGCGGAGGTCCCCTACCAACTGGACGGCGATCCGGGCGGGATGCTGCCGCTCGAAATCGAAACGGTCGAAAATCGCCTCACGCTGCTCGTCCCGGAACATTCCCGAAAGTTTTAGCGATGGGACGGCGTTCTCTTTTGACAAGGTAGGCGATTGCTATAAGGTCGTAAAAATGAGGCCGTCATTTCGACCGGAGCCTGCCCAGAGCGAAGCGTGGGGCTCGAAATGACACGACATTTACCCTTTTTTCACGAATCCAATTCGAGGACGTATGGGGCTCGAAAAAAACGCCTTTCTTGTCAAGAACGAACGGACGGTTATAATGAGATCCTAGTCGGAAATTTTATAAGAAGATTCGAGGTTGCTCATGTCGTTTCTCGCGGAACATCTTTGGATTTGGTTGGGACTCGGATTGCTGATCGCGGCAATCGGCGGGACCGTTTTCCTGAACAATCGGGACCTCAAGACCTTGGGGATCACGCTCCTCGCGGCGGTCGTCCCCGTCGGGATCGGCCTGCTGCTGTTTTATTGCGTCGATACCGACCAGAAGTCCGTTACGCGGATGCTGACGGCCTTGACCGCCGCGATTGAAGCGGACGATCTCGAAAAAGTCGAGACCTTCCTCTCCCCCAAGGCGGTGAGCACCATTTCCAAAGCGAAAACGTATATGGGAATCGTCAAGGTTTCGAGCGCCAAGTTTTTCGACCTCAAGGTCGAGGTCGATCGGATGCTCACCCCCCCGATCGCCAAAATCCGGTTCGTCGCCGTCGTGCATTACGAAACGAAATCGGTCAAATCGTTCGACGGCCTCGGAGCCGGATTTTCAAGCGTTCAGCGGCTGATTTTCAACGTCGAACTCGAAAAAACAAACAACTCCTGGTTGGTCACCGACAAATGCGACTTTACCCCCAGCGCAACAGGCGGACCATAGCGGCTTAGCAACTTAGCAGTCAGCGGCTTAGTCAACTTGAAACTTAACCTTAACAATTTTGCGGCATAACGACTTAGCGACAAAACGGCTGGAAATCGTGTTTTCTAAGCCGCTAAGTTGCTAAGCTGCAAAGCCGCTACATTACACTTCTCATGCCTCGCGTTCTCATTCTTCGTGCCCCCGGAACCAACTGCGATCTTGAAACCGCTTACGCCTTCGAATTGGCGGGAGCCGAAACCGAGCGGCTGCACATCAACCGGGTGTTGGAAAACCCCTCGGTGTTGGAGCGGTTCCAGATCCTCTGCTTTCCGGGCGGGTTCAGCTTCGGCGACGACGTTGCCGCCGGAAAGATTCTCGCCAATTTGCTCCGGCACCATTTGACCGAGCAACTCCGGAAATTCAAGGATGCGGGCAAGCTGATCCTCGGCATCTGCAACGGCTTTCAAATCCTGATAAAATCCGGCCTGCTTCTGGGCGACGAGCCCGAAGGGGCGCCCGCGACATTGACCTGGAACCGTTCCGGGATGTACCGGGACTGCTGGGTCGAACTGCAAAGCGATTCCCGGAAGTGCGTTTTCCTTCGCGGGATCGAGTCGATGTACCTGCCGATCGCCCATGCCGAAGGGCAGTTCGTCCCGAAAGACGATCGGACGCTCGCGGAACTGCAAAACTCCGGCCGACTCGTCCTCAAATACGCCCCGGGAAAGAACCCGAACGGCTCCCGGGCCGACGTCGCCGGCCTCTGCGACGAAAGCGGCCGGGTCTTCGGCCTGATGCCGCACCCGGAACGGCATATCGACCCGTTGCAGCATCCGCATTGGACGCGGTTCGAACCGAAAAAGCGACCGAAAATCGGCGACGGCTTCGCGATCTTCCGCAACGCCGTCGAGTATTTTCGTTAGGGAACTATATACTTGATTCCACAGTTCAATATTTTTTCTCACTAAGGCACAAAGATCACAAAGGAATTGAGAAATTTGAGTTGTTCTTTGTGCCTTGTGCCTTTGTGAGCAAAAACAGGGTGTTTGGGTTAGACTGTGGAATTAAATATTTAATTCCCTTTCGTTAGAATCCTTATCGGAGCTCCGCAGGACAATGAAACCGTTTGCCTTTTTTTTGG
>JAVBSX010000317.1:0-3903 GCA_031556455.1 Thermoguttaceae bacterium | reverse complement strand
GCATGTCTACATACGCAACGAGCCGCGATCCTCGACCGCGGCTCGTTCGGGAAAACCGGCGAGTTTGATGTTATTATTTCGACTTCGAGTCTTCGTAAGCCTTCAACAATTCGTCGAATTTGAAATGGGCATACGGCTCGGAGCAGGCCATTGTCCCGTCGCCGGCGTCGGCGTACCAGATTTCAAGCGTGTTCGGGCAGAAAATCGCGTCGTGCAGGTTCGACTTCATCGCAACGGGATGTTTGACGATCTCGATCAGATTTTCGGCGTTGATCTTGCCGAATTGCTCGTGCAGCCGCTTGCTCAGGAGCTCCGCCCGGCCGCCCGCCGACATCATCACCGTATCGGCTGGGACTTTCGGAAGCATCGGGTTCTGTTCGCCCGGCTTGAGTTCGATAATTTTGTCCGGAGCATTGCATTTCAATCCGATCATATTGCCGGTTTTGTCGCTGAAAACATAGTAATACTCGCAGGTCAATTTTTTGCTCTTGACCAGTTTGAGGGCCTCATCGACATTCGAGCAGGTTTCCATGATTTCGCGGAACATGAACGTAAAGGGAATGCCGTCCCAATTGTTTCCGCCGCCGCCCCCCATTTCGCCGATCGCGAGTCCCTTTTCGTTCATCGCCGTGACCGAGCCGATAAAACCGGCGTATCCGACGCTCATCCATTTATTTCGGCCTTTCGGGCAGAAAACCTGCAACACGGCCTTGTCCTGGAAAAGGGTTTCGGTCATGTAATCGAGCACGCGGGCATGGTACACGTTCCCGTCGCCGCTCGCCTTGCCGCGAACCGCGACGCCGCTGCAATGAAACCGCTCGGGGAAAAGGTTGCCGAGCGTTACGTTTCGCTCCGACACGCCGATCGCCGCCGCGAGGGCCGCGGATTCTTCATAAATGCTTTTTTCCGTGAACGGTTTCGTCCGTCGCTCGACCTCTTCCATAAGATCGAAGAACCAACGGTCCGAATTGATGCTGTCTCCCGTCCCGACGACGTACATCACACGGTCCATTAATTTCTTGGCATCGTCCTTGAGAAGCTGCCCCTGGGCGGTCCCCATTTCGGCCGGGGTTCCCTCGACAAACATGATCCGCTTCCCTTGGCAAGTGAACAAGGCCCCGCAACCGTTTTCGGCCTTGGCTTCAAGAAGCATGTCCGGGTCGCTGGTATCCCAGCGCAATGGCTGCATCAGCCGGGGAATGTTGAACTTGTCGATCCCGAAACTGTACATCCCCGAAAGGGCGTGTTGAAGTTGTTCGGTTTCGACCTCGAAGACCTTCCCCTTGGGCGGGTCGAACATCTTACCTTTTTGGGGAACGTTGTAGGCCAATTTTCCGAACGTGACTTTCAGCGCCGGTTCGATTTCGATCGTTTTCAGGACTTTCGAGTCGGCCTTCTCATCGTAAACGATCTTAAGACTCGGATCGGGTTTGCCGTCTCCTGCGGCGAAGGAAACGAGGCTATTAAGCAGCGTATACGAGGCGTCCAAGGCCTCGCGGGAATCGTCGTCGACGAATCGCAGAATCCAGCCGTCTTCCCCCGCCGCGACCGGAGTTTTGCCAAGGTAAACAGTGCCGCCTTTGCTGACCAACCAGGGCCGGTCGTTCTGTCCGCATTGCATTTCCATATCGAAGAAACCGAGAGCGATCTTCATGCGGAATTTGTTTTCATCCCCGAGACTCAGCTGAACTTTAGTCGTCGACGTTTTTTCAGCGCTCGTTTTGACTTCGACCGTTACATCGAGAAGGTGACACTTCCCGGGCTGAACCTCTTCCGTAAACAACGGCGCCAACTCTTTCTGTAAAGTCTTGACGACCGGAACCAGGGCTTGCGACTTCAGACCCATCGGCATCTTTTGGGCCGCGGCATGAGAGACCAATATCACCAACGAAAACAGGACGAACGTTGGGGGAAGCAGAACTTTTCCCAAAAAAGAACGGTATTTCAACATGTTTTTCTCCGAAAAGGTCTTGAGAATGCCGTTCGGTTTCCCCGAACGGACGAAATTGTAGGGAAAGGGCGGTTTTGTGTGCCGGGCAAAAATTTTCGCGCAGACCAACAAGCCTGAAAAATGCTCGAAAAACCGCTTCGCTCCGGTCTGTTCTACACTTTTTCCAAAGCGTTGTCCACATAAAAACGGTTGAACAACCGGAATAATTACAAAAATCTTTTAAAAATTTCGTTCGCCGAATACTGATCTTTACAAAAATTTCGGATTGAGGCAGCAGCCGGAAGCGTCAGCGCCCGGTTATCTCATACGGAAACGCGAGGCCAACCCGGCGCTGACGCTTCGGGCTGCTGTTTGTCGTGTTCGATTTTTGCGTGAGGATCACTAAATCACGTCCCAGGGTGGTTGAGCCGGCAGGAAACCGTTAAAGATTTCAATGAGGTGCTCCTGGTATGCTCCGGCGAAAGTCCCGTCGAAAAATCGCTCCAGCCCTTCGGAATCGAGGAGCTCCCAGCTTTTTTCCTCTTCGCCCGGATTGATCGGGAAAAACAGGGCGTTGTTCGCTTTCGCCGCCTTGTAATCCCCGGGAGCATCGCCGATCATCAGCATTCGGTTCTCGCCGTATTTCCCTTCCTGCCGGGCGAAGGCAAGCGATTCCTGCTTCGTGCCGGCTTCCTGCCCGCAGATCGCGGCGACGAACCGGACGAGGTCCTGCTCTTCCCATTCCCGTTGCAGCGCGGCCTGGGGCGTCGCGGAAACGACGAGCACGTCGGAGCGGCCTTGCATTTTTTCAAGACTGGAGCGGACGAACGGGAACGGCGGGACGCCGTCGCCGACGATCTCATCGATCGTCGCATTGACCGCCTCGGACCATTGGAGCGTCTTTTGCAAAATCGGGTCGTTCGTCCGCTCGACGGCCGCTTTCAGCGCCGGGTTGCCCAGCTTCGTTTCCTTTTGGATCCAATCCTTGAGCGGCTGAGGGTCGGGGATCGTGACGCCGCGGGCTTGCACTTCCGGCCGTCGCCGGAGCCAGTCGAGGGCTTCGATCAGTGCCGGAAAACGGTTGAGTCCCCGACTTTTCGAGTAAAGGTTGACGAATTCGGCCGCTTCCCGTGCATATTTACTGACCCCTTGTAGTCCCCAATAATGAATAATGTTCGGAATGAAACACTCTTTGTGCTTCAGTTCCATGGTATCGAACGCACAACCGTCCGAATCGATTCCGATCAGAAATTCGTGTTTTGCCGTATACATGAAGAGAGTGGGAAGTGGGAAGTGGGAAGAAAAGCAAAAACTTCGAGAGGATGATACTCAAAAGGTTCTCGCCGATCAACCCCCGGACAAGGATTGCGAGACCGTCATTTGAATCGGGGAGCGAAAAAAGAGCCGCGTGCCGTGCACGCGGTTGCGCTCATCGTGAGAAACGTATCAACACGAATGGGAACAAACCGCGTTCACAGAACGCGGCTCGTTGTTTTGCGACTCGTTGTTGATGATTGTTCGTCTCGCGGCTCGTCTTATCGGGCGTACGGGAGCAGCGGTTCGACGGCCTCAGCCCAGATTTTGTAGCCGATGTCGTTCGGATGCAGGTAATCAGGCATGATGTTTTTCGACAATTCCTTCTTTTCGTCCAGGAACTTCGCGTTGATGTCGATCAAGTGAACGTTCTTCATTCCCTTGAGCAGATCCGGCAGGTTGGCGTTGATCTCATCGACCTTCAGCCGCAACGGGTCGTTCGGCTTTTCGCTTCGCGGGAACACATCGAGCACGGCGATTTTGATGTCCGGGTACTTCGCTTGCAGCTTTTCGACGATCGCTTTGATCCCGAGCGCGATTTCGTAGGGAGTGTTTTTCGGGTTGCCGGTGTTGTTCGTGCCGATCATGATCATCGCGCCTTTCGGGGAAATCTTATCAAGCGGCAAATGGTCCAATCGCCAAAGGACGTGCTCGGTCCG
>JAVBSX010000252.1:0-5906 GCA_031556455.1 Thermoguttaceae bacterium | reverse complement strand
CACGGTCTTATCGACCTCGGTTTCCTCGCCGATCAGGTTCAGTTTGATTTTCTTTCCCGATTTCGTCCCCAAATCATGCACCAAACGGATCATTTTGCGGAACGTCGCCGAGAGCGGAATCATCCGGACCGACATCGCGACGTCTTTGATGTCGTCGCAAATCCGGCGGAGCTGGTGCTTGGCCCGATTGTAATACTCGTCCTCGACATGGGCGACCGCCTGACATCGGGTTACCATCGACTCGGCGATCACGAGTTCCCCGACGAGGTTGATGAGTGCATCGAGTTTGTGCAAATCAACGCGAATGTCCTGTTTGGTCGCCGAGGTTTTCGGAGCGCCCCCACCGCCCGAAGCGGGTGTGGGCGAGGCCGCTTTCGCCGGAGCCGGGGCAGCCGGACTCGGGGCGCTTTTGGCCGGAACACTCGCGGGGGCGGCTGCCGCCGGAGCGGCGGCGACAGCGTCCAACTCTCCGGACATGAAACTGTTGAGCATTCGGACATGATACGCAAGGTCTTTGATGTGCCCGTTGCCGCCCGATTCCAGATCGCCGACCGCATCCCGCAGCACATCGAGCAGGCTCAACAGCTTCCCGACGTTCTTTTCCGAAGGCTGGACTTCGCCGTTACGCAAGGAATCCAACAGCGTTTCCATCGTATGGGAAAGATGTTCCAAATCTTTCAAGCCCATGAAACCGCAGTTCCCCTTGAACGAATGAATGTAGCGAAAGGCTTCCTTGAGCGGCTCGACGTTATCGACACTCTCATCGAGAACCAAAAGCAACGCCTGTTCGAGGGCGTCCATTTGTTCGGTCCCTTCCTGCACGAAACCGATCCGCATTTCGGGGGACATTTGCAAGGTCGTCGCCGCTTCCTTGATCTTGGATTCGGCGTCGCCGGATTTGGCCGTCGCTTCGGAAATGAAACCCTCGTCCACTTTTTTCGGCGGCGCGGCAGCGGCCTTGGCCTCGACCAGCTTTTTATCGGCCTCTTCTTCGGCGACGGCGGCCGCCTGCAACGCCATAATCTCCTCGACGGAAATCATGCACGTCGCGGGCACGTCGTCCATTGAAAATTCGGATGCCGAAAACGCGGCTGGTTTCGCCGGTGCGGCGGGAGCCTCGGGTTCGGGCGACGGTCCCGGAACCGCCTGCGGCGTCCCGATCATTCCGGCATCGTCGGAGATGTCTTCCCCGGCGACAAGCCGTTTAAGTTTTGCGATGATCCCGGCCGCCTGGTCCTCGAAACCGCTATCTTCCCCGGTTTCCGCGATATGATCAAGCATGTCGCGGAAGAGATCGAGGGCACGGCAAAGGACTTCCGTCATTTGCCCGGTCAACTGGAGCTTGCCGTTGCGGATTTTATCGAGCAGGGTTTCGGCCTCATGGGTGACGCCGACGACGGTTGTCAGGGCGAGAAAACCGGCACTCCCTTTCATCGAGTGAAAAAGCCGGAAAATCATGTTGATGAGTTCCGAATCGACTTCTCCGAGATCATCGGAACCATGATACAGTTCGATGAGGTTCGGTTCAACCTCGTCGATATATTCCCGGGCTTCTTGGACGAATTCCTGGACCAAGGACATGTCGTTCATTGACGGTTTCTCCTGTTGCACCAAGGGGGTGAACGTACTGGGCGGTTGAGGGACTTATGATATCATACTTTAAAATCCGACAGACTCATTCGAACAAAAAATAGGTCATAATTCGTAGCAAGCAAATGAATCGCGGGGAATTCGACGGGAATTTTTGATTTTTGTAGTTAAAGAAACCGGCAATCAAGGAAGATCGAGAAATATACAACGCTTACACGGATCGCGAAAAAATTGTCGATTGCAAGAAAAATCGGACTTACAACAATGATAATGGTTTTGCCGGACGTCAAATAAAAAAACGAATCGGAAATCGCTCTCTCACGGTCGCGGCTTTGGTTGCATTGTCCGAAGTTTTTTCGGAAGATCGGCACCAACGAAAATTTGCACGAGGCCCCTGTTGTGAAAAAGAGAACCATAAGTTAAGATGTTCTCTTTACGTTTCGCGCGGCTTTGTAATAAGATCACCGCGATATCGGGCGTATAGCTCAGTTTGGTTAGAGCGCGTCCCTGATAAGGACGAGGTCCATGGTTCGAGTCCATGTACGCCCATTACAAAAACACCGTAAATTGCAGTGCAAAACGAGGTGTTTGACAAATTTTTGCGAAGTTGGTAAAGTGCTTAAAAGCGGACACCGTGTCCGCTTTTTGCAAAAACGCCAATCAAAAAACGCAAAATGACAAAGATTCCGAAGTATCGGAAGCACTCGACCCGCGATCTTGGTTTCGTTGAAATCCGTGTTGGCGGTAAGCCGAAGCGCTCTTATTTCCCCGGCAGGTACAAATCGCCGGAATCTCGCAAAGCCTACGCCGATTTCATCAAAAAATTGGCCGACGCGGACACCAAAACGGACACGCTGGACTTTTTTACTGCACCGGAAGGCATCAGTATTTCCATGTTGGTGGTAAAGTTTTTGGACTGGGCGGAAACCCACTACCAGAAAAACGGTCGTTCAACCGGAAACTACGAGCGATTTCGGGGCAATATAACCCCGCCGCTTCTTGACTTGTTCGGCGATCTTCCAGTTGCAAAGTTTGGCCCGCTTGCCCTGAAAAAAGTCCGGGAAAAATTTGTCGAGGCTGGATTATGCCGAACCGAAGTCAATCGCCGAACATCGCGAGTTGCGCAGATATTCCGCTGGGGCGTCGAGAACGAGTTGGTCTCGGAATCGGTCGCCGGGGCGCTTCGTTACGTTACCGGGCTTCGGGAGGGCGAAACCACAGCCCGGGAAACCGAGCCGATCAAACCGGTCGCCGACGAGGTAGTCGCCGCAACGCTGCCGCATCTCCCGCCAACCATCGACGATATGGTCCGCATCCAGCGGCTAGCCGGCTGTCGGCCGTCCGAAGTATGCAACCTCCGGTGGTGCGACATCGACCAATCCGACGACGTTTGGGTTTACACGCCGTGGGAGCACAAGATGCAGCACAAAAAGAAGGCGCGGCATATCGCGATCACGCCCGGGGCGCAGGAGATCCTGGAGAAATACCGGCACCGCCCGGCCGAAGAGTACATCTTTTCGCCCCGGGAAACCGTCCGGCTCATCTCGGAGCGAAAGCGGGCCGCCCGGAAAACGCCGGTCCAGCCGTCGCAGGTCAAGCGGGGGGCGAAGGCGGCGAAGAAACCGCCCCGACACAACGAGCGGTATTCGACGCGGGCCTACGAGCTGGCGATCGATCGGGCGGCGATCCGGGCCGGTGCCGAGCCGTGGTCGCCCAACCAGCTGCGACACGCCTTTGCGACCGAAGCTCGCGACCAGCACGACGCCGAGACTGCCCAGATGCTCTTGGGTCATTCCAGCCTCAAGACGACTGAGATTTACGCGGAAAAGAGTATGCGGAAAATCAAGGAGGCCGCCCGGAAGATGAACGGGAATGATGTTCCTTAAAACAACCAGATGGATTTGGGAGTCCATGCCGGGGCGAATGGCCGCGAGGCGGAACGCGGTTGTCGTACGGTTCCGGCCTTGGACACCACCTTTGCGGCGAATTTGCCTCGCGGTTGGACGATGTAGTAATCGTTCAGGCTCGGCGGGGCGGGGAGGATCAGGTACATTTCGTAAGCGTTTTTATGCAAAGGTGACGTTTACAGCTGCATCAAAAGCTGAATTGACGACCTCCTAAAGTCGAAACGGGAAAAAGCCGATCCTGAACAAAATGAAGTAAGCAACGCAGGCGAAAGCGTAGGCAGGCAAATGAAACGTTAGAGCTTCGTAGGCAACGCGTTTCCAAAAGGCGGCACGGGCAAAAGGTCTATCGCTGATCTCAAATTCTCCGCGTCCGTCGCAGCAAGGGCATTCGACCCTTCCTTCGCCACCGCAGTAATTACATGTTTTATGTTCAGTCGACATAACAAAATCCTTTCCGCGCGCAAGCTGAGCGCAGTTGAGGGGGATGAGGTTTCAAACCGGCCGGCCGTGGCCTAAGAAATCAAGCGTCCTTGCTTGAGGGGGGGGTAAGGAGTTGAAGAGGCTTTACTCAAAGCCTTTGAAAATGTCACGAATGCGTTTCTGCACCCATTTTTTAGCGACGTCAGCTTCGTTGGTTCCGAACCGTCGCACGTCGAGTTCGTGGTCCGAATTCTGAACGATCCACAGCGACGCGGAAAGGCATTTTTTTGTTCCCGAAAATTCAAAATTGTCTACCAGGCTCACGCTTGCGAGCACAATGCTATTCGAGGCACGATAGACAAGATACGGATACGATGCCCCGGGGTATCGTTCATCTTTCCATTTCGCTTTTGGCGATTTCATAGACAATGTTCTCCTTTTGGGTTGGGAACACCTTGACTTTCACCACAAGAATGGTAAAGTTAGAGGTGTTCCGGGATTAAGGTTTCGGACAAGATTGGCTGTTCCCATGAAGTTTACGAGGCCTCGGGGAACAGCCTTTTTATTTCTTGGTTAGCTTCTTCAGCTCCCCGCGGATTTCTTCAAACATTTTTTCGATTCGATCATTCTGGATCGGAATGTCGCCCATTGCGGCTCGACGAACGTATTCCGAAAAATTCATCCCATGCTTCTCGGCAAAGGACGAGACAATCTCTTTTTCTTCATCTGAAAACCGAATGCTTTCAATTTTCCGTATCGCCGCGTTCATGTGTTCCTTTCGTATTACATTGTCCATACGCTTGTATTGTAATACGTTGTATAGACATATCAAGCGTTTTCTTAAAAACTCACAAAAATTTTCCAGACGCGTCACACACCCGGCTTTTTTATTTCTTGGACAAAAACGGAAAATCGTAATCAGCGGGATCAACCTGTTTCTTGCGATTTTCAAACGACATGACCTTTTTTTGGTAGTATGCGTCCCTTTCTTCCCGCGTCATGTTTTTCGTTTCTTCGTAATGCTTGTCCCGAATCGCTCGCACCATTTTAACGGGATCATCGGTCGGAATTTCAATCGTTTTCATGGTCTTTTTCTCCTGTAATAAGTAGCGGCGTGGCTATGATGATTCTTGGAAAATTTTCGAGGGTATTTACTTCATTGACCCGGGTGATGGTCCGGGGGTTCACCAGGTGCTTCATGTTCCAGCTGATAATATAATCACAACGGGCTGATACAGCGTAGGCGACGTGCGTCAAATCGTTGATATGTGTATCGGTGAGCACGTCCTCCAAAATGTAAATCCACGCCAAATTTTCGGCTTCCGGATTTTTCGGCAATTGCACGGGATTCAGTTTTTCCAGAAAGGCTGTAAACAAAGCAAACTTTGGTTCGGGACTGTCTTCGAGTTCTGCCAAAGTCATCGGCGAAATAAACAACTCGAAACCCTCGGTTTCATCCGAAACGATCTGAAAAAACTCTTTCGTGATCGCCCCTCGCTCCGAATCTTCCTGCGCGTCAATATCGCTGATGACGGACGTATCCAAGTAAAGACGTAGTTTACGCATGACTATTTCTTGATCTCCTTGCGAAGTTTTTCAATCTCAAGACGCAAGGCCTCGATCTTGGATTCGAGCATATTGGGCAGCGAGCCTTCCAGCAACTTTTCGATGTACGCGGACTGAGACAGACCAAGATTGGACCGTTCAGTGTCCAGTATTTCCTTCGCTCTGGCACTCAGTCTAATTGATATTGAGTTAATCTCTTTCGGGGCCATTTTTCAAATAATGTTGGTGGCAGATTTGATACTAACAAGACTGCACCGGATTTGATACCACGTCAAGCGGTTTTTACAAAATTCGTATCCGTTCACGGAGTTTGAGTTGCGAATCGGTGAAATTGGTGTTGGTAAAATGAGGAAAAAGGTGTACAACATGTCGTATGGACGCCAAGGACAAAAGGATTGCCGAACTCGAAGCTCTGCTCAAAGC
>JAVBSX010000189.1:0-4740 GCA_031556455.1 Thermoguttaceae bacterium | reverse complement strand
CGCCTACGGCGGCGGCCCGACGATGCACCGGATTTCGAAAGACGGCCTCGCCGAAATGCTTGGCGAAAGCGACGCCCGGACCTTGCGGCTGTTCCTGATGTCGCACTTCGACGGCATCGGCGGGGACGGAGCCGACAAGATTATCAAAAACGCGAAGCTCCGGCCCCGGGTTTCTCCGAAAAACATCTCAGAGAAGGAAATGGCCCATTTGCATGAAGCGATGCAGACGCTCAATTTGAGCGAAGGGCAGACCATGAACGTGTACCGGTACGCGAACCGGGTCCCGCTGCAATTTCAGGCCGGGGCGTGCTTGATTACGCAAACGGTGATGCAAATGAACTGGCGGTCTTACGGCTTGAACCAGGCGCGAAATCAACTGCCGCGCGGCCCGGTTACGGTGATGGTGCACCTCGCGAGCGTCTGGGTTCCGTTTACGAGCGAGTCGAAGGAGGCGATCGCGGCCTATCCGGAGATTCAAAAGGAATTGCGGCTCGCGTTGCAAGCCGTCGGTCGAAAGCTCGGCATTTATATGAATCGTCGCGAACGGGTCAAGCAACAGGGGGAACGCCGCAGCATCTTTTTGCGTTATCTCGGGGAGGTCGCGACGGCGATTCACAAAATCAACGGCATCGACCGTGACATGCTGTACCAACAGTTGCTCGCCGTCGCGAAGCAGAAAACTTCCGAGGCGGACGTGCAACTCGGGGAAGACGGCAAGCCGATCAACCAGGAGGAGATCGACCTTGGCGGCAACGTCTTGATCGTCGACAACCCGGACATCACGCACGACCTCGGCCTTGTCGCGAACCGCCTCCCCGCAAACGGCAACGGTAATGGTAACGGCAACGGCTCAGAAGCATCGGGGGCCTGACCTGGTGTTGCGGCTCATTCGTTATCGTGGGGCATTCGAGCGGATGATGAGGTGATTCGCCAGGAACTGAAAGACGAACAACATCAAAACCGCGACACCGATGAGCATCGCCATATTGGCAAGATAAGCCGCCAAAAGGCAACCGGCTATCGCCAAGGTGTAAACTCCCAAAATCCGGCGGGTTGTGGTATCCTCCATTCGCAAAGTGCATGTCAACGGGATCATCGTCAAAAGCAAACCGAGCGATAGAACGAAAATGAAATTCGACCGGGTCCCGGCGAGGACGCCAAGCATCCCGAGCGGCAAAAACGTCGCGAAAACGATCCCCGAGAGTTTCTGCCGACCGCGTAACGCCAATCGTCCCCAGCGATTGAACAGGAGCAGAAAATAGGTGATCGGAGCACTGAGCCAGCTCATAAAAACAAACAGCAGATATAATATGATGAGCGGTAGGAGAATCGGCGTCCATTCCGGATACTGTTTCAGGACACCGCGAAGCACGTTGTACGCGATCAGGAGACCGATAATCAATCCCCATTGCATCGAGCCCGAAAGCCGTGCCATCCAGGCGAAAACCTGGAACATGCCCCGATAAAAGAAATGATGCATTTGGAGCGCCCTGATCAGCCCGTCCCGGGCGGATTCGTCGTTCGGATCCAAACGCAACGCCTCGCGAAACGCTTCGAATGCTTCCCGAGGCCGGTTGGAATAGACGAACGAATAACCGCGGGCGATATGTGCATCGGCATCTTCCGGAGAGTTTTGAACCGCGTGTTGGGCGATCCGTCTTGCTTCCCCGACGTTGCCGAGTTGCGATTCGATTTGCGCAAGGGCTGTCAGGCTCTGGTGATGATCCGGATCCATTTCCAAGGCTTCCAAGAACGCCTCTTTGGCCTCTTCCAGACGATTTCTCGCTATAAAAATCGCCCCGCGGAATCCGAGATAATCGGCATCATACGGATCAAGCTCGATCGACTTTCGGATGGCCGCATCAGCACGGTCGTATTCCTTTCGACGGTATCGGATAAACGCCAAGGTATAATGCGCAAAGGCATTTTCCGGATCGAGGGCAATCGCCCGGGCGACCAATTGGAGAGGCATCTCCGGTTTCGCATCGGCTCTGTCCGCGAGGCACATCGCCAGCATCGCATAGGCATGACCGAAATCGGGATGCTCGTTGATCACGCGGCGAAGTTCCTTTTCGGCTTCCTGGGGCCGATTTGTCTGGAGCAGATAATAAGCCCGTTGCAATAAACTAAAATCCTGATCGGACATGATAATCAAACGGAAAAAGGAAAATGACGTAATGCCGTTATTCGGTCATCAATCGGGACGTTTTTTCAAGTAATCGAGGATATCATCGTAAGAGCCCGATTCGTTGGCGTAAGTCGCGTAATTCCTGGCTGAGGCGAACCATTCCGCCGTCGAGGGCCGTGTCTGCTTGATCGTCTTGAGCAGGGCCGCGGTCGAGAGCGGAAGCATCCGGCCGGTTCGCATCGCTTCGGAAAGCGTCGATTCGACACAGGCGTCGACGGCGGCGGCGATATCGGCTCCCGAAAAACCTTTGCTCGCGGCGGCCAACTTGGCGTAATCGATCGAATCGGCCGGCTTGCCGGTCAAATGAATTTTCCAAATCGTTGCCCGCGCTTTGGCATCCGGCGGCGGAACGAAAAGAATCCGGTCGAACCGGCCCGGCCGCCGAAATGCCGTATCGACGTGCCAAGGGGCATTCGTCGCCGCGAGGATCAGGATACCCTCGTTTTCCCCGACCGCTCCGTCCAGTTCGGAAAGAAATTGATTGATGACATGCCGGCCCGCCGATTGCCGCATGTCGGCCCGCTTCGCCGCCAATGCGTCGACCTCGTCGAAAAACAACACGCAAGGGGTATTCCGACGGGCTTCCTCGAAAATCTCATGCAACTGTTTTTCGCTCTGGCCGATATACATATCGAGGATGTCGTGCAGCCCGATCGAGAGAAAATTGGAACGAATCTCCCCCGCCGTTCCCCGGGCTAAAAGAGTTTTGCCGCAGCCGGGCGGGCCGTACAGCAGGACCCCGCCGCCGATCTTTTTTCCATACGCCGCGAACATCTCCTTGTTCTGGAGCGGGTAAATGATTTTCATCCGAATCGATTCCTTGACCGCGTCCATACCGCCGACGTGAGCGAAATTGATCTTCGGTCTTTCAATCTCCGGCGGAGCGATTTCCCCGGCAAATCCGCCGATCGGCTCCGGATCCCACATTCGTTCGGGATCGTCGTCGAACTCCGAAGGGGATTCCGGAACAAGATCGCGGTGTGTTAGCCCGAAAAGCCGCGTCAGTTCGGTGTCTTCAAGGAGCGGATTCTCGCGAATCGCCTGTTGGTAAAATGTCCGGGCCTCGGCGTTCTTGCCGGATTTGAGAAGAATTTTCGCATGAAACAAGGCAAGTTCCGCCGCCGGATCGCGTTGAACCAGCTTCTCCGTCAAAAGCAGCGCGTATGAATGCTTTCCCTGTGCGAAAAAAGTCTTGGCCAGGCCGAGTTGCAGATCGGCCGAATTCGGCTCAAGCTGCATCGCGGCGCGGTATTCGGTTTCCGCCTCTTCGTAATGCTCCAAAGCATAAAGTTTCGAAGCGATCAACCGTCGCAATTTGACGTTATTCGGCGAAAAGCCCAACGCTTCGCGAAGTTCGTGTATTTCGTCCATATTTTGATTGCGGAAAATTTGTGGCCTGGCGAAAGTTTGATCCAATCCGGATCAAGTCATTTGAAAATCCCCGTCTTCAGTACGGCAGCGACCCAACGAGGTCGTGGTTTGACAGAGGGCGAAGCCCACCGTCACTTCTGGCTACGGTATACCTTACTGGATAACCGGGCGCTAACGCTTCCGGCTGTTGCCCGGTTCGTTTTTTCTGAAATCCCAACGGCGGAATCGCGTTCTATTTTTTAACCGCGAAACGTTTTCTTGAGGTAGGCGGCGTTGGCGGCTTGCGATTCCTTCCAATCTCCGCGGACGGCGCTTTCGACGACCAACCAGCCGCGGTAGTCGTATTTTTCCAGCAGCTTGCGAATGCGCGGGAAATCGACCGATCCTTCGCCGAGGCGATGATCGTACTCTTTCGCGTGGATTTGGCAGATCGCCTTTTCCTTGAGCAACAGTTCCAAATCCTCATAGATGGGATACTTTTGGGTCAGCATGTTTTGCTCGTCGTAATAGACCTTGACGGCGTCACTGCCGATCGCTTCAAGCATTTTCAGATGCTCGCGGGCATCGAAATAACTTTCGATTCCGAGAATCTTTTTCGCCGCTTCGGCCTGGGGGGCGAGCCGTTTCAGCTTTTCAATGACGGGAGCCCTTTGTTCCGGCTTCTCTTTGATATCCCCTTCCGCGAAAAACGCGATCAACGCCTGATCGACCCCCATTCGCGACATCGCCTTGATGCAGTCGGCGACCCAGCCTTCGGCCTCGGGAACGGTTGCGAGCGGCCGGCCGTTGAGCAGGCCCATTGCGAGGGAAGCGATCGCGACCTCCGCGTTTTTGGCGGCTTCGAGAAACAGCTGGTCGTTTTCCGGCTTCGCGAGCGAAAATTCCCCTTCCGGTTCGTAGGAAACCTGCACTCCCTCGAATCCGAGTTCCTTGACGAGTGCGAACGCTTGGGGATTGCCTCGCAATTGCAGGTCCCAATCGCAAATGCCGATCTTATACGGACCTTGAGAAGGTTCTCCGAACGCTTTAGCGACGGTTTTCCAGGAACCGACGGCCGTAAGGGCAACGGAACCGCCGCAAAGACCGAGAAAATGACGACGTGATGATTGTGTGGGCATGGTAGGGACAGAGGACAGAGGACCGAGGACAGAGGACAGAGGACAGAGGACAGAGGACAGAGG
>JAVBSX010000184.1:0-8209 GCA_031556455.1 Thermoguttaceae bacterium | reverse complement strand
CCTCTGTCCTCTGTCCTCTGTCCTCTGTCCTCTGTCCTCTGTCCTCTGTCCTCTGTCCTCTGTCCTCTGTCCTCTGCCCTCTGCCCTCTTACTTCAATCGCGAAACGACGACACAGGCGTTGTGCCCGCCGAAACCGAAGCTGTTGGCAACAGCGACGGAGCACTTCTTTGCCCGGGCGGTGAGCGGAGTGTAATCCAAATCGCACTCCGGATCGGGGTATTCGAGATTGATCGTCGGCGGGATGATCCCATCTCGAATCGCCAAGAGCGAGAGAATCAAGGCAACCCCGGAACTGCCGCCGAGCAGGTGCCCCATTTGACTTTTCGTGCTGGAAATCGCGAGGCTTTTCGCGACCGGACCGAACGCCAACTTGATCGCATTCGTTTCGGCGATGTCTCCTAAAGTGGTACTCGTTCCGTGCGCGTTGAGGTAATCGACTTGATCCGGATTGATTCCGGCATTCGCAAGGGCGAGGGTCATTGCCCGAGCCGCTCCGATCCCGTCCTTATCCGGTTGGGTAATGTGTGCCGCATCGGAGGTAAAGCCGATGCCGAGAATCTCGCCAATAATATCGGCGCCGCGGTTCTTGGCATGTTCGTAGGACTCAAGCACGAAAACGCCGGCCCCTTCCGAAAGCACGAAACCGTCCCGTTCCCGATCGAACGGCCGGGACGCCTTTTGCGGCTCGTCGTTCCGTTCGGAAAGCGCCCGCATCGCGGAAAAACCGCTCAAACCGAGTTTCGTAAGCGCCGCTTCCGAGCCGCCGGTAATCACGACATCGGCCTCGTCGCGTCGAATCAATTGAAGGGCGTCGGCGACGGCGTTGGCCGCGCTCGCACAGGCCGAACCAACGGAATAGCTCGGACCGTGCAAACCGAAATGTATCGAAACGTTGCCGCTCGCAGCGTTCGGCATGATTTTCGGAATCGTAAAAGGAGAAACCTTCGAAGGCCCTTTGTCGATCAAACGCTGGTATTGCGTTTCGATCTCCCCCAGACCTCCGACGCCGCTCCCGATCACCGAAGCGCAGCGATTGCGATCTTCCTTTTCAAAATCAAGTCCCGATTGTCGAACGGCGTCGATTGAGGCGGCGAGAGCGAATTGCACGAACCGGTCCAGCCGGTTCGCTTCGTGCACCGGAATATAGTCTTCCGCCGCGAAATCGGTACATTCTCCCGCGATCTTCGAACGGAAAATCCGGTAATCTTCCTTCGAGATCTTGTCGATCCCGCTTTCGCCATTACAGACCCTCTTCCAAACCCGTTCCGTTTCACAGCCGAGCGGGGTGATGAGACCGAATCCGGTAACGACGACGCGCTTCATAGAAGAATTAAGAATTAAAAATTAAGAATTAATAATGATGAATCGAGAATTGAAAACGAATGATTACTGAAGCCGGTTACAAACCCCGGAGCCGTCATTTCGAGCGGAGCGAGAAATCTCACCCTCGCCGAAAGAGTCGGAATTCGGCCCTGCTCGCGAGGGTGAGATTTCTCCTTGCGCTACGCTTCAGTCGAAATGACGAGAATCGCTATTCGGCTGAAATGTTATGCAAACGAATTTTCATCCCAAATTCTTAATTCTTAATTTATTTCTTCGCTTCGACCATTTTGTTGATATGATCGATCACTTGCCCGACGGTCGTGATGTTTTGGGCTTCTTCCTCGACGATGTCGATATCGAATTCCTCTTCGAAGAGGATCATCATTTCGGCGATGTCGAGCGAATCCGCTCCCAGGTCGTTGGCGATGTCGGTCTCCGGCTTGACTTGATCCTTCTCGACGCCAAGTCGCTCGGCAATAATATTAACGACTCTTTCTTCAACTGAAGCCACTTTTTCATTCCTTTTGTTAATGATGGGAAAAAAGAATTAAAAATTAAGAGTTAAAAACCAAGAATTGTCAACAAAATTGCTTGTCCAAAAATTCTTAATTCCTAATTCTTAATTGTTAATCATACAGTCAGTCCGCCGTCGACGGTCAGCACCTGCCCGGTGATGAACGAGGCGAACTCACTCGCTAAAAACAAGACGGCATTGGCAACGTCGAGCGGCTGCCCCAAGCGGCCGACCGGCGTCCTGTCTTTGGCCCCCTGTAAAATCAAGGGATCCAATTTCGATGTCATATCCGTTTCGATAAATCCGGGGGCGACGGCGTTGACCGTGATGTTGCGATTGGCCAATTCGAGGGCGACCGTTTTCGTAAAGGCGATCAACCCGGCTTTCGAAGCACAGTAATTGGCCTGTCCCCTGTTGCCGATCAGCCCGCTGACGCTCGAGATGTTGATGATCCGACCGTACTTCGCCTTGCGCATCGGCTCGGTCAACGCCCGGGTCATCAAAAACGGCCCGCGAAGGTTGACCGCGATCACGCTGTCCCATTCGTCGTTGGTCATCCTCCGAAGCAACATATCCCGGGTGATCCCGGCATTATTGACGAGAATGTCGACCTTTTGGAATTTTCCCAAAATGTCCTTGACCGTTTGTTCGACGGCGACATCATCGGCGATGTTCATCGCATAAGGCTCGGCGGTTCCGCCTTGGGCTCGTATGCCTTCGACCGCCTGTCCGAGCAATTCGGTGTTCGTGCCGATGCAGGCGACCTTCGCTCCGCGAGCCGCCAAACACTGGGCGATTGTCAGCCCGATTCCGCGAGTCGCCCCGGTTACGACCGCGGCACGTCCGTTCAAATCAACAGAAAGCATGGTAATGAGAATTAAAAATTAAAAATTATGAATTAAGAATTAAAGATAAGAAATGAAACCCATTCTTAATTTTTAATTCTTAATTCTTAATTTGAAATTACACTTCGATGGTTTGGCAATTCACTTTTCGGTCGATTCGCCGGAGCAATCCCCGCAAAACCCGACCGGGGCCGATTTCATAAAATTGGTCGAATCCGCGGTCCAAGAGATAGCGCATCGACGCTTCCCATTGAACCGGTTGCAGCAGTTGCTTCATTAAAATTTGCCGAATCTCTTCCGGATCCGTATGGGGAAGGGCATCGACGTTGCTGATAACGGGAATTTTCGGTTTTTTCAATTCGATCCCGTCGAGGGCCAATGCCAGTTTTTGGGCGGCCGGCTGCATGAGCGGCGTATGAAAGGCTCCGGCGACGGCCAACGGCAGGGCTTTCATTGCTCCGGCCGGCCCGGCCATTTCCGCGACTCGTTCGCAGGCGTCGTTCGTGCCCGAGACGACGATGCTCCCGGGGCAAAGCAGATTAGCAATCTGCAAAACGCCGTCCCCGCGTGCTTTCTCGCAAAGTGTTTCAACCTGCACCCGTTCGAGACCGAGAATGCTGACCATTCCGCTGGGGGTCGTGTCCGAAGCTTCTTGCATCGCTTCGCCGCGTTTTTGAACGAGCCGGAGTCCATCTTCAAAACCGAGAACCTCGGCGAAAACCAGGGCGGTGTACTCTCCAAGGCTAAGCCCGGCCGTCGCTTCACAAGAGAGAAGGTCTTGCGGGTGTTCCGCCTTGATCACTTCCAAAGAAGCGATGCTCGTTACAAAGATCGCCGGTTGACTGTAGATGGTCGAGTCCAGTTCTTCGGCCGGACCTTCAAAGCAGAGTCGGGCAATATCGAAGCCCAAGACCTCGCTCGCCTGTTCGTAAAGACGGCGGACAACCGGGTAGGAATCGAATAAACGTTTTCCCATCCCGACCGTTTGCGCACCCTGACCGGCAAACAAAAAGGCGGTTTTACCCATTGTTTTTATTGATTAATTTTTGCGACCGGGAAAAAGCCGATTACTCGTTATTAACGATTTGACGGCCCATGTAATGACCGCAATTGGGGCAGATCACATGAGTCGGGATCGGCTTGCTGCACGAAGGGCAATCCGCCCTTTGGACAGGTGTTTTGTGGTCGTGCGAACGCCGCGTACCGGTTCGCGAGTTGCTGTGTTTTCGTTTTGGGACAGCCATTTTGCAAATTAGACGCCAGATTTTTCGATTTCAGCCCTTCTTGGGCCGGAGTCAAACAATCAATTATTGACTCAGGTGTGTATCATAATCGTTTTAGAACGGGCGTCAACAGGGATTTGAGCGGAAATGACATTTTTTTGAAAAATGTCATTCTGAGCAAAACGAAGAAAATTCGGCTTTTGCGGCCAAAATATCCGCATCACCTGTTTAGCCGAGCGGCGCAGACGCCGGTGCTACATTTTTTCGAAATGGTTGTCGAAATGGTCGGAAACGACTTCGATCCCGCCTCCCTAAATCAACGCCGTCGTTTCCGGATAACCGAACATCAGGTTGAAATTTTGGACTGCGGCCCCGGAAGCGCCTTTGACCAAATTATCGATCACCGAAAACGTCAGAATTCGCTTTTTGCAGATCCGAACAGCGATATGACAGCCGTTCGTACCACTCACCGCCTTGGTCGCCGGGAGAGCGCCGACGATTTGTACGAACGGCTCATCGGCGTAGTATTCCCGCAAAACGGACTCGACCTCTTGGCGGGTGATGTCGGAATTCTTCGGGACGGAATAGGCACTTGTCAAAATGCCGCGGTCCATAGGCGTTAAATGAGGCGTAAAAATCACCTCAACGTCCTGCCCGGCGCTCCGGGACAGGATTTGCTCGATCTCCGGCGTATGCCGATGCGTACCGACACCGTAGGCCGCGATGCTTTCGTTGCATTCCGGGTACAGATTGGACAGTTTCGGCTTGCGGCCCGCCCCGGAAACGCCGCTCTTGGAATCGACGATGATCCCGGTCGGTTCGATGATCTCTTTTTTCAACAAAGGTGCGAGCGCCAAGATCGCCGAGGTCGGATAACAGCCGGGATTGGCGATCAGCCGGGTGTTGACCAGTTGTTGCCGGAAAAGTTCTGGCAACCCGTAAGGCACTTTGCCCAACCGATCGGGATCGGGGTGATCTTCTTCGTACCAATGCCTAAACGATTCCGGAGAATCGAGACGGTAATCGGCGCTCAAATCAATCACCTTCGCACCCCCTTCCAAAAGCCGGGGGATGATTTTGGCACTGGCCGTATGCGGCAGGCAACTGAAAACGCATTCCGCCCGCAGGGCCAATTCGGTCGGAGAGAGATTCTCAAGGGGAAGGGAAATACGGCCGGACAGGGAAGGATGCACGAGATCGACGTTCCTGGTCTCATCCCGTGAGGTGAGGGCGGTGATCTCCGCTCCCGGATGCCGCAAGAGAATTTTGATCAATTCGAGTGCCGTGTACCCGGTCGCTCCCAAAATCGCGATCGTTGTCATTTTTTTCGGGGGGTGTGCAGGTGATGATAACAGTGCCGTCATTTCGACCGAAGCAACGCGCCGGGAGAAATCTCACCCTCGCGGAAAAAGTCGGAATTCATTCCCACTCGCGAGGGTGAGATTTCTCGCTCCGCTCGAAATGACGCAACAGCTATGGCTAAGCCTACAGTCTATAGCCTACAGCCTCTTTACTAAAACCCTCCCGGGTCTTGTCCTCGCATCTCAGGAGCTTGGGGGCGGTTGATCCATTTGAAGCCGACGCGGCTTTCGATTTGTTCCAACCAGGCTCGGACCAATTCCTGTCGATCTTCCATCATTCCGGCTCCCGCGTAATCGTTGAGCGGAGCGTTGACAAAAAATCGCCAAAGCAATTCTTCGGAAGGGGCCGTTTCTTTGAGGCGAATCACATAAACGGTCGTCTGCGGCTGGTTGATCGCGACCCCGGATTCTCCGACCGAAAGGGAATAGGCCGTTTCCATAAACTCCTGGCCCGGGGCTTTGATGAGGGTGTTGGCGAAGTCCGCATCGCCGGGGGCGACCCCCTGTTCCCGCACTTCGCCGAAACGAAGTTCCGATCGGGCGTAACCGGTCCGGGCCAGCGATTGGGTAAACCAACTGAAACGATCGGTTTCAACCACGGGAATATTCTTTCCTTCAAAAACTTCCCGGAGGGATTTGTCCTGCGAGCGGTTCGCTTCCTCGGCCAGTTCCTTTGCTTTTTGTCGGGCTTTTTCCCTCGCCTGAACTTCCCGCCAACGGTTCAAAACCAACTCGTGCATGCCTGGTTCGTTGAATTCCGGCGTGCGCTGCGATTCCTTGTTCGTCACCCAACCGAGATAATTCAGCATTCCGGGTACGGGTTGCATCGCCGCCCTTTCCTGGTCTCCGCGCAGAACGTCGAAATTGGCGGGCGAGGCCGAAAATATCCGCAGCAGGAAGGACCTCGCGGAATTTTCCCGCCAATAATCCTTGTCCTGCGTCTCGAAAAAGGAAATCGGTGTCGCGGCCGTAATACATTTCAAGTGATACTGGGCGGCAAGCTGGTTCAGATCAAGCGGTTTTGGCAGGGCTGCCGGATCGTCCGAATCGGTCAACGAATAAGCGGTAAAATAATCCCGCATCTCCGTTTCAATCGATTTCAACGCGTCCTCGACCTTTTGATAGGCGATCATCCGGCGAATGATGTTTTCAACTTCCGAAAGCGGCTGATACAGGATGCTGGTGTCGACCGGCTTTGCTTCGGCCGGAGCTTCCGTCGCGGTCGCTACGGGAGCAGCCGTTTCAGGAACGGTCGTTGCGGGGGTAACCGCTGCCGGAGCGGCTGTTTCAGGAACGGTTGCTGCCGGAATTTCCGGCGCCGGGATTTCCGCAGCCGGAGCTTCTGTTGCCGTTGTCGCGGCTTCGGTCTTTTCCGTCGGCGGAGTCGATTCCGCCGGTTCCGTCGATTCCTGTTGAAAAACGACGTTTTGGTAAACAGGCGTATGCACCGTCCGGGACTGGGGCTCGGCGGCCGGGGGCGTCGATTCCGCAGGCGGTGTTTCCGGCGAGGCCGGCGTTTTCGGTTGAGGCTCGGCCGACGGAACCGGTTCGGTCTCGATCGGAATCGGTTCAAGCGGCGGAGCGTCGGCGGGTGTCCCCAATCCAAGACCCGGGAAAACAGCGGATTCGTTCAGTCCGGGCAAATCGGCGCCCGGCAAGGTTCCCAGTCCGGGGAAACTTCGGTCCAATCCGGGTAGTCCCGGCAAGCCCCGTTGCGGCATTCCCGTTGCCCCCGGATCGCTTTGCGGAAGCGTCCGGAGAAAGTATTTCGTTTTATTTTCTTCGTAAAATTTTTCGATTTCTTCCTGCGAAATCGATGCGAGCAACTCTTCGCTCGGCGTCCCGTCGACCATCTGGAAGGCGATTTTCGTGGGAACGGCGAATCCGGAATCCGGGAGGCTCGGATCATAGACGTTCGCCTTGTTCTTATCGAAGAACGCGACCAATTCCTGTTCGCTTGGGTTCGGAACCTCGGCGACAAACGAATCGACCGGGACGGCCGCGACCTCGGCGGTGAGGCTCCGGCGAACCCGTTGGTAATACTCCCAGCGCGAGGCGGGCGATTCGGACGCGAGCGAGACCTCGAACATACGGAACATGTAGGCCGCCAACAGCTCTTCCTGCAAAAGGTGGGACAAATGGGCGTCGCTCAGCCCGATCTGCATGCAAACGCTGTTGAGAAGCGGGGTTGAAATCAGCCCGCCGGTAATCGAATTGAGGTGATCGACGATCAACTTCTTATCGACGGAAAAGCCTTTCTCTTCCGCGTATCGGGCGACGAGCCATTCCGTGATCAATTCCTCTTCGGAATACATCGAATCGTATTTGAAACGAAGTCGATACAATCCCTCAAGTTGCAGATAATTTTCCCCGGCCAAAGGCATGATCTGCTCGAAAAGGTGGTTGTAAAAATTCCGGAGATGCCCGCGATTTTCCCGCAATGCATGCAGACGGTACGGATCGACGTCCCCATAACGCCGACACGAAGCGATCAATTGCGGCTTTTGTTGGGAAGAATCCCTCCAGCTCATCATAAGGGGAGGCAGGACAATGAAGCTGAGCATTGCCATAATCCCGACCGTGGCGAGGCCGACTTTTTGATACTTCCGAAATGTTTTAAACGGATTGAACTTACCGGCCATTCAAATGTTCCTTCTTAAATAGGCTTTCTTGTGGGGGAGGGGGGCGTTTGATCTTTTACGTGAGGACGTGGGAATTTGGGCATTATACCGATATTTCTCGGTTTGACAAACCGTATATAAGGAATTTTTGGTTTTTTTGGACAAGCCGCCGGACTCGGCTGCAAGCCTGCGACAACGATTCCCGGGAGTTACCAAAAACAAATGCTAAACAGAGCCGCGGGGGGGGGGGCCCCACGGTCATGACTATGGGGTGGGGGCTAGAACCTAAGCCGACCCCCTACGTCGCGGGCGCCCCACCCC
>JAVBSX010000322.1:0-8341 GCA_031556455.1 Thermoguttaceae bacterium | reverse complement strand
TCGCGAAAATTTCGATCCGGGCGTTGTTTTTTTTCGACCAATCGGCGAGTTTCTCGCGAATCGCGAGGACGCGAGAGTAAGGAACGCCGACGACATCGAGCGAGGCGAGAACGACTTTCTCGCCCGTCCCCGGATCAAGGCTGATGCAGCGAACCCAAATCGGATCGTAAATCCCCTTGACCGGTTTGTTGCTGCCGTACCCGGCCATGTAATAGGTTTTGGCGGTGAGATCGGCGGGGGTGAGGTCGCGCTGAGCGTAACCGATCTTCCAAGTTTTTTCGGCTCCGCGAAGCAGGAGCGGGCTCGCGAAAAGGAGGAGGCCGCAGCAAGTGAACAAGGCGAGGCGTCGGAGAGATGTTTCTTTCATACTTTGACCCTTGATAATTGAGATCGTTTTGGAAAAGGAAAGAATGCAAACTCATTATCGAATGCCTGAAAACGAATGTCAAGCTGCAAGGTTTTTTTGATCGAAAAACAACAACCAAAAGCGTTAGCACCGGCGTCTGCGCCGCTCGGCTAAACGGATCGTTACTCAAAAATGGCTTCGACGATGTCCTATTCGTCTTTCGATCATTTTTTCTCCCCTTGATTTTCTTGAGTGAGCGGAATAAACTGTTGTATCAAGATTTTTTTATCGATAACGAATGTTTTTTGGCTTCGTAAAAATTCCAGCCAATTTTTTGAAATGCAAGGCAAAGTCGGATTGGTTTCCAGCTTCAGCCTGCCCGTTTGAAGTCGATAAAACTCGTCATTCCAAGCAGTCTCCGCTTTCTTTTTTTCGTCAATGTCCGGCACGACCAATACTCCCATCGCAATTCGGGCGGTCCCCTCTCCCAGCGTCCAGCGGTTGCCGGTCTATCTTCGTTTTTTAAAAGAACAACGCGACCGGGGGGAAACCGTTGTTTCCTGTACACGTATTGCCGAGGAATTCGGTCAATTAAGCGTCCAGGTCCGAAAAGACCTTTCGATCACCGGCATCATCGGTCGTCCCAAAGTCGGCTACAAAATTTCCGAACTAATCGACGCGATCGAAGATTTTCTCGGCTGGAATACGAAAATGTCCGCCTGCCTGGTTGGAGCCGGCAGCCTCGGAAGCGCGATTCTCGGGTACGAAGGCTTTGCCGAACTGGGATTGGACATTCAATGCTGTTTCGACACCGATTCCAAAAAAATCGGCACCCAAATACATGGTCGACCGGTTTACGATTTCCGGGAACTGGGAAAAATCGCCCAACAGCATCGCTTTGAAATCGGGATTCTGACCGTTCCGGCATCCGCCGCCCAAGCCGTCGCCAACACGTTGATCGGAACCGGCGTTCGGGCTTTCTGGAACTACACCCCCACCCGATTGGACCTTCCTGCCGGGATTCTTTGCGAAGAGGTCAAGCTTTCGGCCAGTTTCGCGTTGCTCTCCAGCCGCATGAAAAGCGGGCCGACCCTGGTCGAGAACGACTTTTAGGCCAAGTTGATACCGGCTCAGTGTGCTCGGCTAAGCGGACACTCTGTATTTCGTTCCCGATAAATGCGAACAAAAATCAAAGTTTT
Source organism: Thermoguttaceae bacterium (assembly GCA_031556455.1). Taxonomy (GTDB): domain Bacteria; phylum Planctomycetota; class Planctomycetia; order Pirellulales; family Thermoguttaceae; genus JAVBSX01. The sequence goes on along the minus strand of JAVBSX010000322.1, from coordinate 6,796 downwards.
TTTCCGGGGGGGCTTGTTGCGTTTTCCTTGAAAAACTGTAGAATTCTGACAAGCTGTATGACCTGTAATGATTGTACTGCTTGTTATGGATAGACAAGGGAGACTTCAATTGTCTTGAAGAACGAGCCTCTCGCTCGTTCGCCCCTTGGGTTTAAGGTCAAGAAGACCTATCTCCTCCTCAATAATGATTATCGGAAGCTTTTGTGTAGCTTTGCAATTACTAATCATTAACAACAAAGAAAGGAATGATTGTGTCGAAACATATAACTCTCCTTGGATTGTTATTCCTGTTTTTGGTTTGTTTCGTCTCGAAATCCGAGGCTGCCGGGCTCTTTCAGCAATTCTTTGGCGTACAGCAATGCCAAAATTGTGTCCGAAAAAGCACGCCTCAGCCCCAGACTCCGGCCGCGGAAACGCAAAACAAAGAGGAATCACAGAACAAAGAAGAACAACAAAACAAAGTCGTTGCGTATAAACCCGTGATTTCGTTCGAGCCGACAACGCCCCCGGAAGCCGGTGCGAAGGTCGAAGAGCCGCAAGCTCAGACCGCGACCGAACGCCGGGAAGCGGAAGAAGCTAAGTGTCTTGCTCTGGTCAACGCCGAGCGAGCGCGACGGGGACTGAAGCCGTTGACGCTGAACTCGGCGCTCACGACGGCCTCGCGGGCCTGGTCGGCGACGATGTCCTCACGCGGCTTTTTTCACGGAGCCTCGCAGGAGATCATCGCGATGTGCGGGGGAACCGGCCAGTCGGCGTATTCCATTTGGCGAGGCTCGCCGCCGCACTGGGGCATGCTGATGTCTCCGCGCTACAGCGAAGTCGGCTTCGGCAACCACGGAAGATTCTGGACCGGACGTTTTCGTTAAACTAAAATTTTCGCGAAAGTCTAAAACTCGCGAATTGATCTTCGCGAAACAAAAAGACCACGGGCCGGGGGCAGTTGTTCCCGGCCCGTGGTTTTGTTTTTGATGCAATATTCCCCCATTGAGCCGGGACCGTGAGGTCCCGGTTGGTACCGGTCCAATGGGCTTTCGGCAACTTCGAACTGGTATAAAACTTTTGTAATACTTCAGCCGTTTGGAGTTTTTTGGAATAAAACCCCGCTGTTCGTCATTTCGAGCGGAGCGAGAAATCTCACCCTCGCCGAAAGGCTCGGAATCCCGGCCCTCGCGCGAGGGTGAGATTTCTCCTTGCGCTACGCTTCAGTCGAAATGACGAAAACACCATTCCGCTGAAGTGTTGCAAACTTTTCAGCGAAAGCCTTACGCCAAACGGATTTCCTTGGCAACACCGTCGAAGAATTTGATGCTGTCGAAAATCTCCGGGACGGAATTTTCCCAGTTGTACTCGTATTCGGCGGAAAAACAGCCTTTGAATTTCTGATCGGCCAGTTCCCGCAAAATCGCAGGGACGTCTGCCTGCCCGGTCCCCCAGGGAACGTCGTGAGCCCCTTTGCCGAACTCGTTGAGGTCTTTGAAATGAAAACCGATGATCCGGCCTTTGAGGGCTTTGATCGCATCGAGCGGCTTGATGTCCGACCGCATCCAGTGTCCGATATCGCCGCAGGCACCGACCAGATGCGGCAGGTCTTTGAGCCGTTCCAAAACCGTGTTGTAATCCCAATAAATCGAATCCTTCGGGTGGTTGTGCAGGGCGACCTTAATGTTGTATTCCTCGCACATTTTGGCGACGTCTTCGAGTTCGTGAAATTTCGGTTCGGCGTTGATTACACCGATCCCCATTTCGGCACAAAACTCGAACATTTTCCGCTCCGCACTCGCGACGCCGATCGTCGTGCAAACGCAACCGTTTTTGGCGAGAATCGAAAAGAAGGTTTTTTTCTCGTCCTTGCTCATACCGGGCCCGACCGCTCCGCCCTCGGCGGTCAGCTTCATGCCCGGGAAGACTTCGAGAAACCGGCAGCCGGTTTGCACGTTCTTTTTGACCCCTTCTTCGAACGTGAATTTCCTGAACGAATACACGCGACAGCCGAGCTTCCAGCCGAGCAGTTCCGACCAACGGGTTCCCGATCCGGGGGTGATTTCGCCGTGGGCCGAAGCCGTCCGGGTCGATCCAAGTGCGATACCGGCCGCCGTACCGGCCGCGATTTTGAGCATATCTCTGCGAGTGGGCATAAGTTTTCTCCAAAAAAGGGGTTAAATTGACATTCGTAAATACATTGAGGTTTAGCCGAGCGGCGAAGACGCCAGAGCCGCAACGGAACACCGGCGTCTGCGCCGCTCGGCTAAACGGGTTACCAGCCTGCCTGGTTCGATTGATGGGTCGGGACCTTCGCGGGATCGGCTTTTTCCTGGGTAATGGTAATCTGGGACTGCTTGGGGATTTTTCCGGCCTCTTTGAGCCGTTTGCCGACGGCGAGAATTTTTTCGACGGTTGCATCGTCGAGTTCGTAACCGGGCAAGGTCGGCATTCCCTCCCAAATCACCGCCCCGGAAACCGGCTCAAGAATCACGGCATGGGGAATGCCGTACACGCCGAGTTTGTCCGCGAACCGCCGGTTCGTATCGACCGCGAGGGAAAATTTGATTTCCTCCAATTGAAGCGGTTCCTTCATTTCCCGAAGAGCGGTTTCGTCCGTTTCGCAAATCGAGATCACGGCAAGTTCGTCCCCGAATTTTTCGTGAAAATGATTCAACAGCGGCAGCGACCGCCGACAAGGGGGACACCAGGTCGCCCACACTTCGATCAGCACATATTTCCTGGCCAGGGTTTTCGGCGGCTCGTTGACCCAGCGTTCAATGATGATATCCCCACCCAGCACCTCGCGGATCGGCACGAACCGGACTGAATCGGCCCAAATCATCCGCGACCGGGAAAACGCCGGATGTGAAGGGGAAAGACCGACCCGTTCGCACAACCAGGGTGTTTTTGCGAGGTCGATGTTCTTGAACGATTCCGGATCGACCTTGCGCGGGGCGTCTCCGGCGACGACCTTGGGGGATTTGGCCGGGTCCGTCAGCTCCGGGCCGCCCTGATTGTCTTCGGCCGCGAAAAGCGGGGGGAGTGTTGCCAACAAAACGAACAATAGGGAGAGGTTTTTGGAGGGCATTTCAAGGGAGCGCGGAGTACCGGTTAAATGGGGACGATTCTTCTGAAGCCGGTTTAAAATTCCCGTCTTCAATACGGTAGCGGCCCAACGAGGCGGCGGTTTGACAGTGGGCGAAGCCTACTGCCCATACCGGCTACGGTATTACATTTGGACCATGCCGCTGCCGCGTAGTCTGCGGCGGGCCTGATCGATCGTTTCGAGAACCTCTTTCGGATTCTCAAGGCCTCGCATCGGGAGAATAGCGTCCGTTTTGTCCAATTTCGAGTACACCAACACCTTCCCGACGCCGCCGTTGATGAGCCGGTCCCAGAGCGATTGTTCCATTTTCAAATCGCTGATGCCGATCAGCTCCATGGTATCGACCGTTTTTCGCAAAAAGCCTTGCTCCAGGTACAAATTCGATTCCGTGAGCCGGTATTGGATGCAACTCGTCCGATACCAATACACGATGCCGAACCAAACCCAAATGATCACCGGGATTACGAGCAAAGCCCCCCAAATCCAACCGGCGTGAGCCCCCATTTTTTGAGTGGTTTGCAACCAAATGCCAAGTCCGAGGAAGAGAAGCGTAATAAGACAATTCAGTACGCAGCGTCCCCGAAACGCCTTTCCGGAATAATGCCAAGTCGCCGTCGCCGCGGGGACCGCCGATTTGTTCGCGGGCTGCGGTTTGGGCGTTGCGGGGGCGTCTGCCGGAGCCGTTCTCTTGTATTTACATTTCGGGCAAACATCGACGGCGTCGTCGACTGCGATTTGACAAGCGGGGCATTTCCACATTGGGGCGACTCCTGGGTTGGTTCTCAGGTCGGAGCGGTTTCGTCGATGCGACGACCCTCTCATTTTTAACACGGTTTCCCCAGCATTATAAAAAATTCCCGGGAAGAAAGAAATCGTCCGATTGGAATTTTTCAAGCCGGTGCCCCCCGAGAAGGGCAGGGATAAGGAGACGTCAAAGAACGAGCCTTTTTTTGGCGGGCAAGAAAACAGAGCCGCGTGCTACGCACGGGAAGTATCCGAGCAAATCGCTCACTTCGCGTGCACAGCACGCGGCTCTGTTACGCAATATACTCAAGCCGGTTTAAAATTCCGCCTTGAGTCCGGCAGCGGCCCAACGAGGCCGCGGGATTACGGAGGGCGAAGCCTTTTGCCTTGACGGCAGGTCCTAGAATCCGAGCGGTTCGCCGATCAGTACGACTTTGATTCGCTTGGCCGGTCGGCTGATCCGGGTCGTAACGACATAAGTGCAAATGCAATCGGCCGACTTGCAATCTTCGCAAGCGCCGTTGATTCGGCAAGGCGTTTTGATATTCGGAACCCGCTGGGCGTTGATCGGGGACGCCTCGTTCCGGGCCCGCGAGATCGCGTCGTCGAGCGACTTGACGACTTTGTTGATCCCGGCGACGACGATCACCCGTTTCGGGCCGAACGCGATCGCGGCGACCCGGTTGCCGTTGCCGTCGACGTTGACGAATTGGCCGTCCTCGCTGATCGCGTTGACGCTTGTCAGGTAATTGTCGCAGAAAAACGCTTTTCGCATCGCTTCGTGTCGTTCTTCGGGCGTCGTCGTCCGATCCCGGTCGAGGACGGCATAATCCCCTTCGTGCAATTTTCGAGGGAGACCGAGCGTCTCGAGTGTAAGCGAACCGCCCCAGGAAACACTCTCCTTTTTCGGGATCAGCGAAAGAATTTTGGCGACGGCCTCTTCGCCGGTTTTGCAGTAATAGGCCTCGAAATGTCGGCTTCCGAGCGATTTGACGACTTTGGCGCCCAGCAGATCGTTTCGCCTTTCGATCGGTGTTCCGGTTTCTGACATGATTTTGGAGAGTGAGAGGAAAAGTTGCGAGGACAAAAGCAGCAGATTCCGTTCAATTCTAACAAAACGGGACGGCAATAACAGAAGCCGGTTTTCAAAAAATGTTCGTCCCGATTGATTTCAGGAAAACGATCCTCTTCGGGGTGATTGTTGGTATAATGCTGAACGATGAGAGATGTGATCTGAATTTCCTTCAATCGTAACACTTCAGTCGAATAGTGATTTCGTCATTTCGACTGAAGCGCAGCGTAAGGAGAAATCTCACCCTCGCGCGAGGGCCGGAATTCCGAGTCTTTCGGCGAGGGTGAGATTTCTCGCTTCGCTCGAAATGACGAACAGGGGGATTGTATTTCAAAAAACTCCAAACGACTGAAATACTACCTTCAATCGAAACAATGAGAGGCAATCGTCTTATGTCTTACACGGTCGTGATTTTCGGGGCTTCGGGCGATTTGACGGCCCGAAAGCTGATTCCGGCTCTTTTTGAACTGCATCGCAAGGAGCGGTTGCCCCGACCGATGCGGATTGTCGGCTTTTCGCGGACGCCGATGTCCGATGAGGATTGGCGGAAAAAATTGGAGGAATCGACACGGACGTTTCTCAAAGAGGCGTTCGACCCGGCTCTTTGGGAGACCTTCGCCCCACTCGTTCATTATCATGCCGGAGACATTGAAAACGCCGATTCGTTCATTTCACTGGAACAGTGGCTGCGACAGTTGGAATCGGAAGGTTCCGAAGGGGCGGCCAATCGGCTTTACTACCTTTCGACGGCCCCGCAGTTTTACGCTCCTGCGATCGAGCAGCTCGGAAATGCCGGGATGTCGTCCGAGTCCGAAGGGAACTCCCGTCGGGTCGTGATCGAAAAACCGTTCGGAACCGATCTCGAATCGGCCCGCAAGCTCAACGAATCGATACACCGGGTTTTCGCGGAACACCAGATTTATCGAATCGACCATTATCTCGGCAAGGAAACGGTCAACAACGTCCTCGTCTTCCGTTTCGCGAACACGATTTTCGAGCCGGTTTGGAATCGGAATTACATCGAACACATTCAAATCACGGCCGGGGAAGATGTCGTCGTCGGCCGCCGGGCTCCCTACTACGAAAAGGCGGGCGTCCTCCGGGACATGTTCCAAAATCATCTTTTGCAGCTGCTCACCCTCACGACAATGGAAGCTCCGTCGCGATTCGAGGCCCAGGCGGTTCGCGACGAAAAAGTGAAGGTGCTCCGGGCGATTCGGGCGATGTCGCCGGCAGAGGTCGAAAAAAATACGGTCCGGGGCCAGTACCGGACCTATCGCAACGAAGCCGGCGTCGCTCCCGGGAGCCTGGTCGCGACATTCGGGGCGGTTAAACTGATGATCGACAATTGGCGTTGGAAAGACGTGCCCGTGTACCTCCGGAGCGGCAAGGGGATGAGTTGCCGGACGACGCAAATCCTGATTCAATTCCGCCAACCGCCGCACATCATGTTTCAAGGGCATTCCGCGAGCACACATCCCGCGAACCGGCTGCTGATCCAGATTCAACCGGCCGAGGGGATTCAGTTGCATTTCCTGACGAAGGTGCCCGATACGGAAATGAAGATGCGGCTGACCGAGTTCAATTTCAATTTCAGCAACTCGTTCAAGGGAGAACTTCCCGAAGCCTACCAGCGGCTGCTTCTCGATGCGATTCTCGGAGACGCGTCGCTGTTTGCCCGCAGCGACGAAGTTGAAGCGGCCTGGGACATCATCGACCCGATCCAAAAAACGTGGGATTCCGATCGGCTGGGAGACCCGGATTTTTACGAGATCGGCTCCTGGGGACCGGGGGCGGCCTCAAAATGGATCGAACAGCAGGGACACCATTGGTTCGACCTTTGCCCGATCGTATAGGTACCGTCGTCGAGAACAACGGTCGCGCTGCGCGGC
>JAVBSX010000340.1:0-5358 GCA_031556455.1 Thermoguttaceae bacterium | reverse complement strand
AATCGACCTCTTCTTCTTCCAAATACGGCTCGCCGTAACCCAAAAAATCGGAGCCTTCTTCAAAAGAGCCGGAGCCGAAGGATTGCAACAGGTTGGAAAACATCTCGGCTCCCGGGACGGTGATTTCCGATTCCGGCAATTCGGTCATCAAATCGATCATCTCAAGGGCGGCCTCGGCCGCTTCGGCTCCCTTGTTCCCGGCCGTTGGATCAAGCGATTTGTCCCGCGATTGCTCCCGCAGCCCGCTTCGGGCTTCGGCCTGCTCGACGGTGTTGCAGGTCAAGATGCCGAAAATGATCGGCGTATCCGTGTTCGAGCTCAATCGGGTCAGTTCCAAACTGACGGCCCGATTGATGTGCTCATCGTGCGAGGTTTCCCCCTTGATCACGGCTCCGAGACAGATCACGGCCAAACAGCCGTCCTTGGTCGCGAACCGGCCGGCGACGATCGGAATCTCAAAGGCTCCGGGCACCCAGCAGACTTGAATGTCCTGATCGCGGACGCCGTGTTTTCGCAATTTGGCGAGCGCTCCGTCCAAAAGGCGTTGTGTGATGGTCCGGTTGAACTTGGCGACGACGATCGCGATAAACCCTTCCGGCGGGGAACAGACTTTTCCTTCGTAAGTAATCATCAATAATTTTAAGAATTTCGAATAGAAACGGATTGGCAACGAAACCGAACTGGTATTATACTTCTTTTCAGAAGAAAAAACACCGCGCTGCCAACAGGAGTTTTTTGGTGGGGCGCACGCAAATTTTGCAAGGTAGGTTGATTACCTCCGGGAGGCAACGCGCGGTACTCCGCACTCAATTCCGGGACAGGTCGGCTAACGCCGACGCAACCGCCCGGAGGTCGGTTGCCTACTACAAAGTCGTATAAATGGCTTTCGCCAAAAAACATGGCGTCATTTCGACTGGAGCAACGCGCAAGGAGAAATCTCACCCTCGCGCGAGGGCCGGAATCCCTGCTTTTGGGGCGAGGGTGAGATTTCTCGCGGAGCCTGCCCAGAGCGAAGCGTGGGGCTCGAAATGACACGGTTTTGAATTTTTTTACGAAGCCCAATTCGACGACTTTGTACTACCTTGATGTGTTTGTGCAACCCTCCAACCAAATTTGCGTGCCTTATTGATTTGCGCGAACACACAATCAACGTCTCTTCAATGCCGACGCTTAAAACACTCACGCTCGGTTGCAAGGTCAACCAGTACGAAACGGAATACGTCCGCGGTGCCTTGCAGCGGCTCGGGTACGCCGATGCGTCCGAAAACGGCCGGGCCGATCTGGTGCTGCTCAACACCTGTACGGTTACGGCCCAAAGCGATTTGAAAACCCGCAAGGCGATCCGGAAAATGGCCAAAGAAAATCCCGGAGCCGAAATTCTCGTGATGGGCTGCTTCGCGAAATCGCGTCTGGAAGAAGCCGCGAAATTTCCGGAGGTCGCCCATTGGTTTTCCGACAACGAAACGCTCGAACGGTTTTTGGCCGATCGCGGCCTCGCCGTCTTGCCCCGGGGGATCACGGCCTTCGCCGAACGACATCGGGCGTTCGTCAAAGCCCAGGACGGTTGCACGGTCGGCTGTTCCTATTGCATCATCCCCAAGGTCCGGCCGCGGTTGCAGAGTCGGCCGCCCGAGCACCTGCTCGAAGAGATTCAAACGCTTTCCGAAAACGGGTACCGCGAAATCGTCTTGACCGGGATACACCTCGGGCATTACGGCGTCGATTCGGTCCCGAAATCGAACCTCGCGGAATTGGTACGCCGGATTCTCGATCATATCGAACGACGGTCACTGCCGATCCGGCTCCGGATTTCGAGCCTCGAAGCGGTCGAAGTTTCCGAGGAGCTGATCGAATTGATTCGCGCATTCCCGCAACGGATCTGCCCACACTTGCATTTGTCGATGCAAAGCGGCTCGGACGAGATTTTGCGGAAAATGAAACGGCGTTGGTTGAGCGGACCGTTTATCGAAAAATGCCGTTACATTCAATCCCGGCTCGATCAGGTCGCACTTTCGACCGATGTGATCGTCGGGTTTCCCGGGGAAACCGACCGACATTTTCGCGAAACCTGCGAAGTCGTCGAACAGCTCGGATTTTCGAAAACGCATATTTTCCGCTTCAGCCCCCGGACCGGGACCGAGGCCGCGACGCTGCCGGACCGTGTCCCTCCCGCCGTCCAAAAAGAGCGGGCCGCGGAACTCGCCGCGATCGCCCAACGGCTGCGCGAGCAATATGCCGGCTCGTTGCTCGGCAAAACGGTGCAGGTTCTTTTTGAAACGGAAGAGCGAACTGAGAATGCGAAATCCGTACTTTCCGGGACGTCGGACCGCTATTTGAAAACAACCGCTGCCGTCCCGCCGACGATGTTGGGGCAATTGGCCGATGTCCGGATCACCAAAGTTCAAGGGGAAGAGCTTTTCGGCGAATTGGTTTCAATGTAAAAACAAGTAAACCGGGAAGACAAGGCGCCCGTTTGCTGGGGAAATCGGCCTTTCCGTTGCGGCGGTTTTTTTCTATACTTCGGGGGCTTACTGGTCTGTGCATAAAATTTGGCCTTTGATTTTCAAGACGTAGCGGAGCGCAGTCTCAAAAATCAAGGGATCGCGAGTGTTCGCGTTTGCCAGCCGGATCAAAATTTTCGCGTAGATCAGTAAATTTCCCCGGGAGTACGTTTCGGCGTCTCTTCGGTTGAGGGCGTTGCGGGACCGGCGTCTGCGCCGCTCGGCTAAACGAATTGACAAAACAGCAACCTGATTTTCTTGTGTCGAGAATCCTTTGCATCGCGAATCAGAAAGGCGGGGTCGGCAAAACGACGACCGCGATTTCCCTGTCGGCGGGCCTCTCCAAGGCCGGTTCGCGGACCCTGTTGATCGATCTCGATCCGCAGTGCAATGCGACCAGCGGGCTGGGGTTCGAACCGGCCCAAGCCCATCCTCTTGCCGCCGGAACGCCGATCGCGGACGCGACCGTTGCGACCGCACTGCCCAACCTCGAACTCCTGCCCGGCAGCCGAATGTTCGGCGATATCGAAGCAATGACCCGCTCCGATCAATCCCGAGTCAAGAAAATGCAAGACCAACTCGCCCATGAGCTGAAAGGGTACGATTTCGTTTTGATCGACTGCCCCCCCTCGCTCGGGCAGTTGACGCAAATCGCCCTGAGTGCTTCGACCGAAGTGCTGATGCCGATCCAATGCGAATTCTTTGCAATGGAAGGGCTCGTCCAAATGATCGAAGTGATCAAAACCGTGATGCAACAGAAACCGGAACGGCTACAATTCGGCGGCATCCTGTTGACGATGTACGATCATTCGCTCGAATTGACGCACGAAGTCGACAAGGAGGTCCGGGATTTTTTCGGGGAGATCGTTTTCAACACCGTGATCCCCCGCGATGTCGCGATCAGCGAAGCCTCCGGGCATGGGAAGTCGATCATCGATTACGCCCCGCGTTCCCGAGGGGCGAGAGCCTACATCGAGCTGTGCTTGGAAGTTTTGGAGCGGGTTTGAGTCGCCCCCTTCAGAAAATTTTCGAATCGGGCAGCAGCCGGAAGCGTCAGCGCCCGGTTTTCCAAACATCGACTTGGGGCCAACCCGGCGCTGACGCTTCGGGCTGCTGTTTTGGTGTTCGGTCTTTTATACGAAGGCCGTAATCACGCCGCCGATCAGGTGATCAGCCCGTCGACGATGCGGACGGTTCGGTCGGCTTCTTCGGCGATCGAAAGGTCGTGGGTGACCATCACGATCGTCAGATTTCTTTCCTCGTTCAAGGTCCGAAGCAATTGCAGGATTTCCCGCGCGGTCCGAGCATCGAGATTCCCGGTCGGCTCATCGGCCAAAAGAATCCGCGGCTCGGAGATCAAGGCCCTCGCGATTGCCGCCCGTTGCATTTCCCCGCCGGACAGTTCGTTCGGCCTATGCCTGAGGCGATGGGACAGGCCGACCGCTTCCAAAAGTTCCTTTCCCTTGGCACGAAATTTCGAACGCTGAAAAAAGTAATCCAACACCCCGTGCCGGATCATCAACGGGGAAAGGACGTTTTCGAAGGTATTCAGTTCCGGGATCAGGTGATAGAACTGAAAAATCATGCCGATAAACCGATTTCTCAAAATGTCCCGCTGCCCGTTCGGAATGCGGTCGATTCGCTGCCCTTCGAAATGAATCGTCCCGGCATCGGGAACGTCCAGCGTCCCGAGCAAGTGCAAGAGTGTGCTTTTGCCGGAGCCGCTTTGCCCGACGATCGAGAGGAACTCCCCTTCCCGAACGCCGAAATCGACCCCTTTGAGGACCGGGACCTTGACCTTGCCCATCGTGTAGGTTTTGGTGATGCCGGCGGCGACCATTTGATATTCCTCGGGATCGAATCGCGGGGAAGCCGGAGCATCTTCCCGCAAAATTTTCAAAGGGGAACCCTGGTTTTCCGGCTCTCGCTCGAAATTCGCTTCGGAACGCGGTTCGAAACCTGATTCGATCGAATCGTCGTAGGCAACCTGTAAGCTTGTGTCAGTTTTCATATTTCAATCGCGGGGCAGCGCGGGGTACCGGCTAAATGAGAGGACTAAATGACGGGGGAATTGGTGAGTCGGGTCGACAAAACGATCGCGGCGATCATTTTGCGGAAGTGTTCGATTTCCTGTGGGGAGAGCGTTCGGCCTTTTCTCGCCTTGATCCATTTTTGGACCGGTTGGTAACCGCCGAGCGGGAAAGACCAGGCCGATTCCGGGATGTTTTCGAAGGTGTTTCGACCGTTGATTCGCAAACTGCCGCTTTCGTAAACGATTTTTTCGACAACCGGATCGCCGCTCCCGTCGAATCGAACCGACGGGTCGTTCAAATCGGGACTTTCGAGCAGATGTAATTGTCTCAACGCTTTCCCGAAATTTCGCGAATGTTCGAACCGTTCGGCGTTTTCCGGATAAGGAATCCGAGGGAATCCGAGTTTCAAAAATTCGTTATACGTCTTCCGATAATCCGGATCGTGCAACACGCCGTACACGTAATCGAACAAATCGAGCGGTTCGAACACGAGGCCGGTTCGCCCGGCGATCCGTTCGAAAATCGCTCCCTCGAAATTCGGCGTCCGCTCGCCCGATTCCGAAACCAATTCGAGCGGAAATCCGTAAGTAATCTCGCTTGTTTTGTTTGAAACCAGGCACGATTCGAAAATCTCCCGAGTCAAAAAAACATGGTCGTACCGGTCGAACGCCTTGATTTGCCGGCTCAGGACCAGTCCGAGGTTTCCGCCGTCGGCAAAGTGCCGCATTACGTTTTTGCGTTCCCGTTCGATCAATTCCGAATCATGGTAGATGAACCGGCTCTCGAACGGCCGATACGCGATCGTTCGAATTTTCCCTTTGTCG
>JAVBSX010000388.1:0-5329 GCA_031556455.1 Thermoguttaceae bacterium | reverse complement strand
ATTACAAAATTTTGGATATTTCAGTTTTCATTATCAATTTTCAATTCTCAATTTCAAGAGCTTTCCGTGTCGCATTTTTTCGTATCGAACGCCGAACAGTTGGAATCGCTTGTGGAGCAATTGCGCCGAAGCGGTTGGGTCGCGTTTGATACCGAGTTTATTTCGGAAGGGCGGTATCGGCCGCAACTGTGTCTCGTTCAGGTCGGGTTCGAAAACGGACTCGCCCTGATCGACCCGCTCGCTTTGCAGGACCTTACTCCGTTTTGGGAATCGCTTTGCGACGGCCGGCGAGAAGTGATCGTACACGCCGGGCGGAGCGAATTGGAATTTTGTTTCCGCGAACTGCATCGTTTTCCGGAACAGGTGTTCGATGTTCAATTGGCCGCCGGGTTTATCGGGATCGATTACCCTTCGGGCTTTCGCGTCCTGCTTGAAAAATTGCTCGGGACCGACGTCTCGAAATCGGAAACACGAACCGATTGGCGGAAACGGCCGCTCAGCCCTTCGCAAATCGAGTACGCCTTGAACGATGTCCGGTACCTGGAACCGCTCGCCTCTCAGCTGAAAACCCGGCTTGAAAAATTGGGCCGCCTCGAATGGTACCGTGAAGAAATGACCCAGCGCGGCCTTGCCCTCCGGGAAGAGTTCGAGACCCCGAAATGGCGGGGGACCGCGAAAAGTTCGCGACTCTCCCCGCCGCAGCTCGCGATCCTGCGGGAACTCTGGTTCTGGCGGGACCGGCTCGCGAAACAGACCAACAAGGTCGCCGGGCGCATTTTGCGGGACGATCTGCTCATTGAGCTCTCGAAACTGCAATCGGCCGATCCGGAACGAATTCAATCGATTCGCGGAATGGTGCGCGGCGATTTGGCGCGGCACTATGAAGAGATAGCCGCTTCGATCCGACGGGCCTTGAGCCTGGACCCAGCCGAGTTGCCGCGTCCTCTTCGACAGCATTCGTATCCGCAATATACGGTGATGGTCCAGTTCCTGTTTTCCGTATTGAGCATGATTTGCCAAAAAAAGCGGCTCGCGAGTTCTTTGGTCGGAACGCAAAACGACGTCCGCGAATTTATCGCCCATTCGTGCGGGACCCTGCCGGAGGGGATCGTTCCCCGATTGGTTCGCGGTTGGCGGGCCGGGGTGATCGGCGAAGAACTGGCCGGTGTCTTGAACGGCGAGATTGCCTTGCGACTCAACCGCGAGAATCCGGACACGCCGATTGAGTTCGTCGTTCGTTGAGAGACCTTTGCAAAAAAATTGCTTTCAAAGAGCCGCAAGCTACGTTGGAGTACCGACTACACAAAGTCGTCGAATTGGGTTTCGAAAAAAGAACGCAAAACCGTGTGTCATTTCGAGCGAAGCGAGAAATCTCATCCTCGCCCCAAAGGCAGGAATTCCGACCCTCGCGCGAGGGTGAGATTTCTCCTTGCGCGTTGCTCCAGTCGAAATGACGTCACGCTTTTTGGCGAAGGCCATTGATGCGACTTTGCACTACACTTACGGCTCTTTTTTTATCGTTCCGGAATCTTGACTTGCGGCAAGGGAATATTCGCCGCTTCCAAGGTTGTGAGCAGGGAATAGCGAATCACTTTGTTTCCGATCCGGATCGAAAATATGGCGGAATCCAATTCGTAGTTCCCTTCAACGGTGATCTTGGCCTCGGGGTCTTTGGCGATTTCCGCCAAAAGCTCGACGAGCATCGGATTTTCCGAAGCGGAAAGTGACTTCCCCGATTTTTGCAGGAACGCGGATTCTTCGAAAAGAGAATGAAAAAAGACCGGTTGCGGAACAGGGACGGGCTCGCGGGATTCGGTGATCCGGGCTTTCAAGAGGCTTTCCGCGTTTTGAGCGTTGCCGTAGGCGAAACAGAGAGCGTCGTTTTTGAGGGCGAGGACGATTTTCAGCGGCCCTCCTTCGAGCAGGAGCGAGGTTCGTTCGTCGAACGCGACCGCTTCGACGGGAATCTCGGCCGAGGAAAGGGAGTAACCTTCGAAGGTGTCGTAATCGATTTGGGCTCTCGATCCCAATTCCGGAGCGAGGGCCTTCAAAGCCCCGCCGATTTGATGATCCTCGGGCAGGCCGAAGGCTCCCAGAATCACCCCCTGGTTCGATTGCAACAGTACCGCATCGAATGTCCGTTGCTGCAAACCTCCGAGCAAGCCGTCTTGAATCGCCAAAACCAATTTTTCGAGGAGAGCTCCCCGCTCGGCATTCGATTCCACTTTTTTCAATTCGGCGAGGATCCCTTCCGTTCGCGTCTGAATCAATGCCGTCAACGCTTTCTTCATTTCTCCGACGAGCGGCAGAGACGAGATTCTTAGTCCGGAGATCGCCTCTTTCGGATCGGCAAAACCGGCGAAGCGGGTTTTCGCTTTGAGCGAGTTTTTCAATGCAGGAGTATAATCGCTTTGCGAAGCGGCTTGGGCGATCAGCTTCGCTTGCCAATCTCCCTTGTCGTCGATTCGCAGCCCGAGGCTCAACGCATCAAGTCCTTCGAGGCCGTATTGCAGAAAAAGTTGTGAAATCATCGCGGGCCCGGGCATGCCGGCGTTTTCGGAACTCACGGGAGAGACGGACGCCAACCCCACCCCCGCCGCGAGAGAAAGACGATTTTCCGGCGGTATCTCCCGGAAATTGACATTCGCGTACAGATCGTATTGCCGGTCGATTCCGGCGATGTACGTGGGAAAATTTTCGGGAACGGCAACCCCTTCGCGAAAGCCGACCAAGTAGGGGCCGCGTTGTTCCAAGAGTGCCCCCGCAGCGGGAAGATCGGGAAGAAACCGGTATTTTCCCCCATCCTCCTTTTTGATCATTCCCGCGGGAAAAAGTTTCAAAAATCCCGTTTTATCGAGATCCGTTATGGGAAAAAACGAAACGGAAGTCGGCACACCGTTTTCAAAAAAATAGAACACTCCCGCCGGTTTGCCGTTTTCGATTCCTTTGATGGTTCCCCAAAGCATGGGGAGCAACGGTTTTTGATCCTTGAGACCGATGAGTTCCGCATTTTGACCGAGGAGTCGACCTATCGTCGCAAAATCCTTGATCGCGACGACGACGACCGGTTCGGCCGCGGAGCCGTTCGCCGGAATCATGAGGAGCGAGGCCAACAACAATGTTGTCGGGAAAATGTTTTTTTTCATATTTCAAATAAGGCTATAGGCTGTAGGCTATAGGTTTTAGGGTATTTAACGAAATGATAAGTACTAGCCCCAAGCGTGAGCGCGGGTGGATGCAACTTAGCGGTCAGCGGCTTAGCAGCTTAGAAGGCTGTTTTCAAAGCTGCTAAGTCGCTAAGTTGCACGGTTTTATCCCCCCGCGCTGACGCTTGGGGCTAGTATCACAGTCTATAGCCTTGCTCAACACCGGGCGACGTTGTTCCCTTCTCGACGGCGGATCAGCCGTCGCATTTCGAGTGCGGCGAGTGTTGCGAGCACCTGTCCGGTCGGAAAGTCCGATTCCTGGATCACCGTGTCGATCGGCGTCGAGTTTCCTTGAACCAGTTCAAGGACTTTCCGTTCGAGATCGCTGAGGACGACATCCGCCGGAATCGGCTTTGGTCCGGCCGTTGCGGCGGGTTCGGCTGGGGCGGTCGGTTCGACGAGGCCGCCGGTCGGTCGAGGGGACGCGTTCCTCGAACGGGAAGCCGCCGGTTTACGTTGGCGGAGTGCCGGTTCGGCGGCGGACTCGAAACGGCACTCGCGCGGGCCCCCTTCCGGCAAAAACGAGCGGAGCGGGCATTCGAGGCATTTCGGGTTGCTCTTTTCACAAAAATCGCGGCCGATCCGGACGAACAGGGCTTGAAAATCGGAAAACAGATCGGCATCCCCCGAAAAGGCGTCCGCGATCATCCGTTGAATCTCCGGATCCTTGGTCCGGGTCCCGATCAGCCCATGCCGGAGCAGGATGCGCCGGGTCAGCTTGTCGACCGAATAAATCCCCCGGTTGCCCGCGTACAGCAAAATGTTGTCGGCCGTCGCTTCGCCGATCCCGAAAAGCCGGAGCAACTGGGATCGGATCGCTTCGGTGTCCCGTTGAAAATAGACCGCGAGGTTCCCGCCGCACTCCTCTTGCAGCATTTCGAGGAGCCCTCTGAGGGTTTTGGCTTTCCGGGGCTGGAAACCGACCGGGCGAATCCGTTCCTGCAGTTCCTCGATTCCCATCTCCAAAAGCCGCTGGAAATCGAGCAATCCCGCCGCCTTGAATTCCGCGAGGACCGGGGCGACGTTGGCCCATTTCGTTCCGGGGACAAGAACCGCTCCAAAAATCACTTCGAGTGGGTCGTCCGGCCACCATTCCTGGACGGGCCGGTGCTCGTAATACTCCCGAAGGGTATCGAACATTTCGCGAAGGAGGAGCATGATGCGGATATTCAGGTTAAAACGACAACAAATAAATACTCATAAATACTAGCCCCAAGCGTCAGCGTGGGGTGATAGAAGCGGCTTAGCAACTTAGAAACAGTAAACAAATTATTACGTCATTTCGAGCGAAGCGAGAAATCTCACCCTCGCCGGAGGACCCGATATTTCCGTCTCATTCGCGAGGGTGAGATTTCTCCCTGCGCGTTGCTCCGGTCGAAATGACAGCCTTGCTTTTGACGTCGTTCATTGCGCACAGTTACTTGGTGGTTTAGCGAATCGTGTCTTCCAAGCTGCTAAGCCGCTGGCCGCTAAGCCGCTCCTATCGCTCTTCAGCCTCTTCCCGACAAAACTCGCCGAACGGGCGGGCGAGGGACCGGAATTTGCGGACCGGCATCGCGTAGGTTTTCCAGGTGGGGGAGACGATCCGGACGGCGGAAAGGTATTCGAAAAACGGAACGCCGATAAAAGCATACCATTTTCCGCGAAAGCCGAACAGTTGCTCTTCCGGGAGCGGGGACCGGCTGCCGCAAATCCAATAGGCGAACACGAACAGCCCGCGAAAACGGTCGCCGAACAGGCTTTGCCAATGGGCCATTCCGAGGAGATCATCGTGCGAGGTCCAGTGTTTCCAATAGGAACTTCGATCCGAGCCGCCCGGGAATTTCCGGCCTTTGACATCGACCAACCAGGAATGCGAGCCGGGAGCGGAGACGACGAAATCGAGGTTCTTCAAGGTCTCGCCGTCGTTGAGCCGATTGCGATGCGTTTCGAGGGAGGCGAGGTAGGGAATCCCCCGCTTCCGCAAATACGACTCGAACGCCGCTTCGTAATGGTTCCTGCGATTGGCCATTGTTTTCGAAAGAGGTCAAGGGACAGTAAACCGGGACAAAAAGAAATTATTTCCCCGATGAGAGCGTTTTGCAAGAGAGGGGGATATTTTTGGGTTTCAACGAAAACAGAGC
>JAVBSX010000118.1:0-4470 GCA_031556455.1 Thermoguttaceae bacterium | reverse complement strand
ATTCCCGCGAATACCGCCTACGCCGAGGCGATGAAAGTGCTCAACGAAAAAAAAGCAGCCGCGGCGAAAAGTGAAAAGTAGGGACGCCGCCCCAGCCAATCTTCCCTTTTGATTATGAAAACGTTCAAACTGATTCTGCTTTTCCTCTTATTGGCTCTGCCGTTTTTGGATTGGGAGCAATTGTCCCTGCAAGCCTGCACGAACGTCCTGGTTACGAAAGGGGCTTCGGCCGACGGTTCGGTGATGATCACCTACACGGCCGATTCGGCCGGATATTGTCCGCGGTTGGAACTTTTTCCCGCCGCCGACCATAAGCCGGACGAAGTGATCGAGATTCCGGCGACCGAAAAACGCCCGGCCGCGACGATCCCGCAGGCGGGGCACACCTACCAGGTGATCGGAGCCCACATGCCCGGGGTCGATCGGCAGGGTTGCATCAACGAACACCAGTTGGTGATGGCCGAGACCACCTTCGGCGGCCGGGAGGGACTGCATAATCCTCAAGCGCTTCTCAATTATTCCCTGCTGATGACCCTGGGGCTGCAACGGGCCAAGACCGCGAGGGAGGCGATCTCGGTCATGACCGAACTGATCGAGAAATACGGCTGGGCCGACGAAGGGGAATCAATCTCGATCGGCGACACGCAAGAGGCCTGGGTTTTGGAAATCGTCGGAACCGGCGAAGGGGGGACGGGAGCCGTTTGGGTCGCCCAACGTGTTCCGGACGGGCATATTTCGGCACACGCCAATCAAGCGCGGATCGGCGAGTTTCCCCGGGACGATCCGGCCAACTGCCTCTTTTCCGAAAACATCGAAAGCTTCGCGGTTGGCAAAGGCTGGTACGATCCGAAAAGCGGCCGAGCGTTTCGCTTCGACGAGGCGTACAACCCGCCCACGGCGTTTGCGAAACGGGTTTGCGAGGCCCGGGTTTGGAGCGTGTACCGTCGGGCGGCGCCGTCGCAAAATTTTTCGGCCGGGTATCATCGCGGCGTCGAAGGGGCGACGCCTTATCCCTGGTCGATCAAACCGGACCGCAAGCTCTCCGTCGCCGATGTGATGAGCCTGATGCGCGACCAATACGACGGAACCGAATTCGACATGACCCAGGGGATCGACGCCGGGGAATACGGTTTGCCGCGACGTTGGCGGCCGCTCGAATTCGAGTTGGACGGCAAAAAGTACGCTTGGGAACGACCGATTTCAACGCAGCAAACCGGCTTTTCGTTTGTCTCGCAATCCCGCTCCTGGCTGCCCGATCCCGTCGGCGGGCTACTTTGGTACGGGCTCGACGATACATACCTGAGCTGCTATTTTCCGCTTTATTGCTGCGTCGATTCAGTTCCGAAATCGTATACGCTCGGCGGAATCGAACGGTTTTCCTGGGAGAGCGGCTGGTGGTTGTTCAATTTCGTCGCGAATTACGCCAACCTGAAATACTCGGCGATGACCCCGGAAATCATCGCGGTCCAGAAAGAGCTGGAATCGAATTTTCTTGCCCTGCAACCTGCCGTCGAGCGAACGGCGGTCGAATTGGCCGGAGACAGCCCGAATTTGTGCAAGGCGTACCTGAGCGATTATTCGCTGATGAGCGGCGAAAAGGTGATTGCCCGTTGGAAAGACCTGGCCGAGCACCTTCTCACGAAATACAACGACGGTTACATCCGGACCGGGGACGGCAAGTACCCGAACGTCGGGTACCCCGAACCGTGGTTGCGGCGAGTGATCCAAGAACGCCCGAACCAATTTCTGCTGCCGGAGGAGAAATAAGAAGCCGTCAAAAAACAACGAGCAAAACGGAGCCGCGTGCTATGCACGCGAAGTGTAAGCCCGGCGTTGATATACCGTAGCCGGTTTAAAATTCCCGTCTTCAGTACGGTAGCGGCCCAACGAGGCCGCGGCTTGACAGAGGGCGAAGCCTACTGCCCATACCGGCTACGGTATACTTCGCGTGCACAGCACGCGGCTCTTTGGTTCTAGCTTTTTTTGAAAAGATGCGGATTTTCTGATCGCGCGGCATATCGGCTAAATAGGGAGGCGGACCGTTTTGCCGGTTTTGGCCGATTCGTAAATGCCGAGGATGATCTCGACGCTGCGGCGACCTTCGTGCCCGTCGGAGATCGGCTTTTGGCCGGTTTCAATCGCCCGGAGCACATCGGCGAACAACTTGGCGTGTCCGTGATGCCCGATCGCCGCCGGATCGGCCGCCCCGCCGCCGCCGGACAGCTTGTTCGTCATTTGCTCGCGAATCTCCGCATCTTCCGCTCGGGAGGTTTGAAAATCCCATTGGATGATGTCTTCTTCCTCGATGATCGCCGAACCACTCGAACCGTGTATCTCGATCCGCTTGAGCGAGCCGGGATAGGCGGTCGTGCTCGCCTCGATCACGCCGAGGGCTCCGTTTTGGAACTTGACCGTCGCGACGGCCGTGTCCTCGACCTCGATCCGTTCGTGAGCGAGAAGCGCCGTCTGGGCCGTGATCTCGACGACCGGGCCCATGAGCCAGGTCAGCAAATCGACACTGTGTATCGCCTGGTTCATTAACGCCCCGCCGCCGTCGAGCGCCCAGGTCCCCCGCCAAACGCCGCTGTCGTAATACTCCTGCGTCCGATACCATTTGACGATCGCATCGCCGAGGGTCAACCGGCCGAATCGCCCGGAATCGACCGCCTGCTTGAGCCGGAGCGACGCTTCGTGAAACCGGGACGGAAAAATCGTCGCGAGCACGACACCGGCCTTTTCGCAGGCGGCGGTGATTCGGTCGCACTTTTCAAGCGTCACCTCAAGCGGCTTCTCGACGATGACGTGCTTGCCCGCTTCGGCGGCGGCCAGGCCCGGCTCCAAATGCGCCCCGCTCGGGGTGCCGATCGTCACGATTTCAAGTTCCTTGTCCGCGAGAAACGGCTTCAAATCGTAATACGCCCGGCAGCCAAACGTTTCGGCGAGCCGGTCGGCCGATTGTGGCACCTGATCGAAGCAGGCGACGACTTTGCCGCCGATTTCCTGGATCGCCTTGGCATGAAAACGGGCGATCATCCCGCAACCGATAATTCCAAAACCTTTTGACATGGTACGGTGTGTCTTTCGAAGAGAGGGTAAAGAAGATAGCGTAATCAAAGTTCCTATGATAATCGTTGTCCCTCCGTTTTTCAACACGACGATTGTAGAGCCGTTGAGATTTCGACGACCACACCAAAAGCGAGGCCGTCATTTCGACCGGAGCAACGCGCAGGGAGAAATCTCACCCTCGCGCGAGGGACGGAATTCCGGTCTTTTCGGCGAGGGTGAGATTTCTCGCTTTGCTCGAAATGGCACGCGGGACGCCGCTTCGCTCACAAAACCCGAATACGCTCTTTGCGAAAAAACGACTGGCGAATGCCGAGCCCTACTCACTTTCCGGTCAGCTCGATCCGGCCGATTTTGTAGCGGCGTGCCCCATCGTGGTCAGGGAGCGGAAGGGCGATTTCCGGCTTGCCGTCGCGACGGCCGACGGAAACATACAGATCGTAAACGCCCGGCCTGGTCGTCGGGGCGACGAAACCGATACGGAAGGTGCTCCGGTGTTCGACGGCCCGGGCTTCTCCGGGCGGCCCGACGGAGAGCGTTTTCATATCCAAGCTCTCATCGGCGAGTACGGAAACGAAGCCCCCTTTCTCATCCTTGAGCGTTAAAGCCGGAAAACCGCCGCCGTAACAGGGGGTGACCCCGGCATTCGCCCATTGCCAATCAACCGTAAACGGTTCCCCGATCGCGATCGTTTTCGGGTAACGCAATTGACGCAACTGCAAACGATAACCAAGCCGACGATTGATCTCACCGATCACTTCCCGATTTTCTTCAAGCAGCACCTCGGGCCACCAATGGATCGAAAGGTAACTGGCGTGGTGATCCTCGACCGCCTGTCGCAGAAGCGAACCGTCCCCCCAAGCCTCGCGGATTTTCGAGCTGCCGAAATGTTCGTGCTCCAAAATGATCGGGAGCCGCGGCCAAAACATCGCGGCCATTTCGGCGTGATACCAATGCTCGGGAAATTTTTGAACGAGAATGCTGTCGTCGCGGAATGTTACGCCTTGCGAAAGGGCATACTCCATTCCCGGCCAGGGGCCTTTGCTCGACGGGCCGGAAATGTCGTCGCTCACACAAAGGAGGGTGTCCGGGAAGTGTTTCTTGTGCAGATCGATGTGTATTTTCGAGACCCGGTCGGTTTCCTCCTGCGAGAGTTGGCAATCGAAACCGGTGTGCCCTTCGCCCCACATGCCGAAGGTGCCGACATCGAGAAACGCGACATCCGGATTGCCGTTGTATCGCCGTGCGGCGGCGGCGAGAAAACGGTCGAGCTTTTCGAGAAACACAGGATCGTCATAAAGCGGCGCCCAGAGCGGCCCGTTTTTGCGCGGACCGACTCCGAATTCGTATTCGACCCCGCGTGCTCCGGCCCGGGCGACCCATTCGGGTGTCGCCCAGCGGAGCCAG
>JAVBSX010000363.1:0-6278 GCA_031556455.1 Thermoguttaceae bacterium | reverse complement strand
ATGATCACCATAAAAGTGAAGCAGCACCAACCGGTCGGTTTCCCGAGCGGTTTGCATCGCCGTTTTGAAATTCTGTTCCCAGCGGATTCCCGTCTCCGCAAAGGTTGGAATCGCGAAAAACGACCAAAAGATCACTGAAATTATTGCGATTGATCGAAAAAACTTGGTTTTTTCGGTAACAGCTTTAATCATCACAAAAAAAGAGGTCATTTTTCGATATCCTTGTTGTTGTCGAAAAGCCCTGCAACTGTCATTTCGAGCGGAGCGAGAAATCTCACCCTCGCCGTAAAATTCGGAGTTCGATCCCGCTCGCAAGTGTGAGATTTCTCCCTGCGCTACGCTTCAGTCGAAATGACAAAAAACACTAATCGACTAAAGTATTTAGTCGTAACTTCTTGGTTTTTGAGGGAAATACCTATCTCTTTATCGGCCGACTCGACCAGGAAGATTAGAAAAAATTTTCCGCTTGTATCGATCGCGTTGAGTTTTTGCGAAAAGCGTTCGTTTACGCTTTTCGCACTGGTTTGTAAGCCTAAACAAAATCCCGGTCAGGTTTTCGTTGAAGCAGAGCTTTAAGAAAAGCCGATTCTTTCAAAGTTGATATGTTCGCTTTTGATTAAAAAACCTCCCCCCAATTTTGGTTTTTACCATTTTGAAGACGGTCCCATGATTGAATCGTATTTTGGACTGACCCATCGTCCCTTTTTGGCGATTCCGGACGTCAATGCGTATTACCCCAGCGAGGGGACGGAATTGGCCCGGCAGACGGTTTTTCGCTGCCTGCGTCGCGGGGAAGGAATCTCCCTGATTCTCGGTCCGAGCGGCGTTGGGAAAACATTGCTGCTGCGGTTGCTCGGACAGGCGTTTCAATTGGATTTCGCCGTTGCCGCGATTTCCAACACGCGGTTGAAATCGCCGAAATCCTTTTTGCAACAGGTTCTTTTCGAGTTGCACCAACCGTTCGGCGGTTCGGACGAAACCGAATTGCGGCTTTTGCTTTGGGATTACCTTCGCAATTCGTCCGTTCCCGGGGTCATTCTTTTGATTGACGAGGCCCAATCCCTTTCGTTTCCGGTTTTCGAAGAAATCCGGCTATTGCTCAATCACGACGACGGGGTCGTGCCGCGATTTCGAATCGCCTTGGCCGGGAAGCCCGCCTTGGAAGAGCGTTTGACGCATCCGAAATTGACGCCGTTCAACCAATGGGTTGTTTCCCGTTCCTATTTGGAACCGCTCAACCGTCGGGAGACCTCCGAATACGTTCTTTGGCAGACGAAAAACGCGGAAATTTTCGGGCCCTCGCCGCTGACCGAGACGCTTTCCTCCCGGAAGCGAGACGAGGTTTCGGTTGTCGTTACGGAATCGCTCCGGACACAGGGAATCCGGATCGACGCGGCCCATCATCACGGGGATCATCTGCCGCTTTTCGACGATTCGGCGAGAAATGCCGTGTTTCAACTGACGGAGGGCGTTCCCCGTTTGATCAATCAACTGTGCGACCAAGCCTTGCTTTTGGCGTATGAGAAACAGGTCTCGAAGATTGACGAGCCGACTCTCCGCTCCGCTTGGGCTCGGCTCCAACAAATTCCGGAACCGGCCGTCGGCGGCCCTGAGCCCGCCCCGACGCAACAGCCGTCGGCCAACATCATGCCCTCGGTTGCTCCGACGGGTGCCGATCTGATCGAATTCGGGACACTGGACGAAGACGAATCCGAACCGGCTGAGACGGCCGCGGCAATCGAAATCATCGCGGATTTCAAAGGCGATGTCCCGAACGCGGAATCCCGGCCTGCGGCGGTCGATTTCTCGTTTGCCGTTGCCCCAATCGACGATTCGTCGGAGTCGGAAACCGGCAACCTTTTCGCGGGCGGCGGCTCGGACGAAGAATGGGATCTCGAAGACGACGAACCGGAACCGATTGGCGAGGACGAAGAAGAATCCCTTTTCGAGGTCGTTGACGAAACCGACTTCGCGAACGAAACCTTGACAGGCGGAATCTTGGCGAGCGTGCCGCGAAAAAAAGAAGATCATTCCGTATTAGGTTTGGAAAAAGAAACGTCGGCGACCGGCGCGGAAAAGGAGGAACTCGCGGGAAAATCGAATCACGTTTACCAATCGCGGACGTTTTACGAACGGGAGTACCCGGAAGGCTGGGACGAAACGGCGATGCTCAATTGGATCGGTCCGGGACACCAGGTCCCTTACGGATTCGGGATCCCGTACCGCGAAGTGGTCTCGCGAAACGGAGAAAATTTCGAACCCGCCCCGCATTCGGTTGTAATGCCGCTGGGCATGGTTTGCGAGCAGAGCCGGACGAACGACCCTCGCTGTTCCCTGCCCGGATTTTTGGCCGAGAACATTCCCGAACTCGCGGAAACACCTTGGGGAACGACAAACGCGTCTCTCGCAACCGCGATTGAGTCTCCGGATCGAAGAGAGCCGGCTGCCGAGGAAAACGGAACGGTTCGGGAGGGGAAAGAGGTTGCGGGCGAGGCGTTTCGCGAAAAAACGGCGGAAAAAAAAACTTTCAACGTGCCGGATGATCTTCTGGTACTCCGATTGCGGTTGAAGCCGAACCCGGTTTTGATTCC
This sequence comes from Thermoguttaceae bacterium, assembly GCA_031556455.1. Classification (GTDB taxonomy): domain Bacteria; phylum Planctomycetota; class Planctomycetia; order Pirellulales; family Thermoguttaceae; genus JAVBSX01. The sequence goes on along the minus strand of JAVBSX010000363.1, from coordinate 3,687 downwards.
GCGGCGCAAGGAAAAATCGATCCTTGAAGAGTCGTTCGAGGAAGAGATTCCGGTTACCTCCGGGAACAGGCCGTTTGCCGGGAGAAAAGAAAAAACCACTCCCCCGTCCCGGAAAACGATCGATTTTCGATCGACGGAGGATTTCAATACCGCCTCCCTTTTCGAGCCGGTCACGGACACGGAACCCCTTTGCGAGACGGTGCACCGGCTCCCCGATGCTCAGGAGCGATATATTCTCAAGGAGTTCTCGGAGCCGCCTGTGTTGGAATTCGAGGACAAATCGTTTCGACTGGACGAAGGGGCCAAGAACGTCGTCGAAAGCGCTTTCTCCAAACACCGGCTCGAAGCCCCGCATTTCCTGAAACCCGAGCCCACGTTGAAACTTCAAAAGTCTTTCGAAAGCGAATGCGACGCTTCAGCAGGACCGCTTTTCGAATCACGAACGGATCGCGGAGAGAGCCGGCCGTTTCAATTTTCCCGGCTGTATCCCGAAGAGCGTTGAACGGTGCCGCTCAAGAGGACCGCAAAGCCTCGTCATTTCGACTGAAGCGCAGCGTAAGGAGAAATCTCACCCTCGCGCGAGGGGCTGAATTCCTGCCTTCTCAGCGAGGGTGAGATTTCTCGCTCCGCTCGAAATGACGCATCCTATTTTCCCTGTCTTCTCATAAATTCAACTTTGCGATTCTCGTGACCGTTCGGCCCCCTTGCCTTTCTTTTCGCTCGCGTGATAAAATGACCCCTTTGCAGGTTTCTCCCCCCACACGGCAGGTTTTATGGGCACGATTTGGCTTTGGGTCGGTTTCATCGTTTTAGTGACGTTCTTTTTGGCGCTCGATCTCGGCGTCTTCAACCGCAAGGCGCATGTGCCCGGCCTCCGCGAATCGCTGGCCTGGACCGTTCTTTGGATTGCAATGGCCCTCGGATTCAACGTCGCGGTCTATTTCATGTACGAGCATCACCTGCTGCATATCGGGCAGGATCGCGGCGAAAACGTCCTCAGCGGGGCGACGGCCGCGAAAATGTTTTTAACCGGCTATCTGATCGAGAAATCGCTCAGTTTGGACAATATTTTCGTGATCAGTATGATTTTCTCCTATTTCGCGGTTCCCCGGATCTACCAGCATCGGGTGCTGTTTTGGGGGATTTTCGGCGCTTTGGCGTTGCGGGCGGTCATGATCCTGCTCGGGGTCGCGCTGATTCAAATGTTTCAATGGACGCTCTACATTTTCGGCGGGTTGCTGCTTTACACGGCGGTCAAAATGCTCCTGCACAAGCACGAAGAGATACATCCGGAAAACAATCCGCTGGTCCGGTTCGCGCAACGATTTTTCCGGGTCAGTCCGGAATATCACAAGGAACATTTTTTTGTCCGGATCGACGGGCGTTGGGCCGTAACGCCGCTGTTCCTCGTTCTTTTGGTGATCGAGAGCAACGATGTGATTTTCGCGATCGATTCGATTCCGGCGATTTTCGCGATCACGCGGGACCCGTTTTTGGTCTTTACCTCGAACGTTTTCGCGATTCTCGGACTGCGGTCCCTTTATTTCGTGATGGCCGCGATGATCGCGAAATTCCGGTACCTGACGGTCAGCCTTTCGGTGATCCTCGCCTATGTCGGCTTGAAACTGTTGTGTATCGACCTCATTCATCATTTCGGCGCCGAGGAAATCATGACCTGGATTTCGCTCGGGATCATTATCGTCGTAATGATCGCCGGGGTGCTCGCCTCGGTTTGGGTCAACCGCGGAGCCGCGAAACCCAACGTCGCCGATTGACGATCTTTTTCGAAAAAAAGGTTCTTTTTCAAAAGGGACGGTATATACTAACAAAGACGATGTGATTGTTTTGTCCGTTTAGCCGAGCGGCGCAGACGCCGGTGTTTCCCATCGACTGACGAAATTTCTCTTTGACGAGAAAGGAGACGAAAATGAGCTGGTTATCCAAACGCTTGGTGATCGTCCCGACCGACATGTCGGAATTTTCAATGAAAGCCCTGAACGCCGCGACGGAAATGGTCGAAAGCATCGATCAATTGCGGGTCGTTCACATTCTTCCCGTGTTGGAACCCGCCGAGCCGGGAATCGTTTGGACCGCGATTGACGACGAAGCCCGGCAGGACCAGTCCCGCGAGCTGTTGTTGCGATTTCTCGAAGAACATGGTTTTCAAGACATTCAGGTCGCGATCCGTTTCGGCGATCCGGGGACGGAAATCGCGTACTACGCCGAAGAAATCAACGCCGGGCTGATCGTGATCCCCTCGCACGGCCGCGGAATGCTCAAGCGGATGCTGCTCGGCTCGACCACGGACCGGGTCGTGCATCTTTCCCCCTGCCCCGTGCTGGTGCTCAAGCACAAGGACGCGGTCGGAAGTTAAGGGGCGGGCTTGATGGCGGCCGGAAAACGTCGTCCCGGGAAAGGGCTACGCGTTTTTACCGGCATTGGGTCGCCCGGTTTCCAGGAATCTTTCCAGGACTCATCGTCCGGTTGCTCTCCGGTGGCGTTTTCGTTTCCGGGTTTGCCAACGATCGCCGCGATTTTTTTCGGGAGCTCTTCGCGAATTCGGGCCAATCTTTCCCGCTGCGACGGCGTCAGGATTTCTTGGATTTTCTCCTGGATGCTGCCGCCGAAAGTTTCCGCCCGCTTGACGAGTTTTTCATGCTTTTCAGAAAAAGCATTTTCTTTTTGTTCCGACCTCTCTCCGGCCAGTTCATCATCAATCTTCGACGAGGCCAGGTCAAAAAAATCTTTTTGAATCGCCTCAAGCTCGTTTCGCAATTTCGCGAATGCCGCTTGTTGCTCTTCGGTCAACTCAAGGGTCTCATACGCATCGAAATTGATCGACAAACTGAAATCGCTATCCTCCAAAACCGACGACAACACCAATTCCAACTCCCGCATCATTTGAATCTGTTCCGGCGTCAATTCTTCGTGAAAAATTTTGCTAACGGTATCAAACACGGTCAAGTTGGCATCAATTGCATCGTCGCACAATTGGGAGACTTCTTCAAAAGAAAGTTCATTGATTTTTTTGGCTCTCTCTTCGAAGTCGGATTCTGGGAATTCCTCGCCGCATTCGGCAAGTCGTTTATTGATCCTCTCTTCTTGTTCTTCAGAGAGTCCGACAAACGTCGTGAAAAACTTCCTTCCTTCTTCTCCCTGGAATCTGTAGAATGTGAGTTTTCCTTCGCTCTCGGCACGCAAAAGTTCTTGCATCAGCCGGTACGGATAGCGATATGCAAAATAAATTTCGTTAGGAGTCGCCGCTTCCTCCGATTGGCCGAAGAGGGGAACGCACAACAAAAGAAGCAGAAAGATGGCGAGCGGGTGCGTGCGTCGCATGTTGCATCCTTTCAAAAAGTGAGGTAATACCGCGAAATCCCGAGACAGAGCGGGGCGTCGGCGGCGAGTAACGGAAATCATTTTACACTCTCTAAGGAATTTTTTGAATATCAATTTTGGACGTTACTTTATTGAACATCGAATCGGGTCTCTTGGTCGGTGAGCTTCTTTTCGCTATAATACAACGCCTGTCGCCTCAGTCGCATATCGCTCCTCCCCCTTACACAAGGTTATTTCGAACACTTCCCACTTCCCACTTCCCACTTCCCACTTCCCACTTCCCACTTCCCACTTCCCACTTCCCACTTCCCACTTCCCACTTCCCACTTCCCACTTCCCACTTCCCAC
>JAVBSX010000341.1:0-3059 GCA_031556455.1 Thermoguttaceae bacterium | reverse complement strand
AATCGAGCTTGTCAAAGGAATCGACGACAAAAGCATCCGGATACAAATGCTGTTGAACCTGGTCGACCAACGGATTCAACTCGATAGGGCGCACGAGGAAGCCGCGAAAAACGATCCCGCGAAAACGGCCGACTCCCCTTCCTTGCAAGAGCATGCCGCTTTGATTCGTGAGATGCTTGAAAACATCGCGAAAGAGAAGGACCGGTCGTTTCAAACGGCCGCTTACACTCTTGAAGGGATTCTCCGGATTCGCTCCGGCGACCCTCAGGGCTCTGCGGAGTCGTTCCGAAACGCGATTGAAGCGGCCCGGGGATTGGAAAAGATCGAATCGGAAGAGGCGATCGTCAATATTCTTCAAGCCCAAACCTTCGCCCTGACCGAAAAAGGATACATGGACGAGGCGAACGCGGTTCTCGACTCCCTCGGGGATGCGGCACAAAAAAACGCCGCGATCGAAGGGATCGTCGTTTGGAATCTGCAGCATCAAAAACTCGTTCCCTTGATCGAATGCTTCAAGAAAATCGCCGACGATGAACAACTGCGGGATACGGTTTTGAGCGGGATCATTTTATTGCAATGCGAGACAAGCGACCCGGCCGCCGTCAAATCTTCGATCGAAGAGCTTTCGCCCGATTCCGACTTGCGCGAAAAACTTTTCGAGTTCGCCGCCGTCCAATTTCTGCGGCTGAAGAAATACGACGACGCCCGGTCGATCGCCGCGGAGAGCAAGACCCCGGAACTTCGGGACAACGTCCTCGCCCAAATCGGGAACGCGTACGCCGGGGAAAAGCGATTTTCGGAGGCGATCGGTCTCGCGGAGCAAATCGCGAATCCCTCGCAAAAAAGCGGCCTGCTGCGGATGATCGCCCTTTTTCAGCTGAAGGCCGGCGACGAATCCGCCGGGAAAGAAACGCTCGAAAAAACCTTTTCCGCGGAAGATAAATCGCAACTCCGCGAACTCGCCGAGGAATTGCAAGTGCGCAAAGAGGCCCCGGATCCTGAGCTGCGACTGTTTTCCCTGACGGAAATTCTGGGGAAGCAACTGAGGTTGTTCGACATGTTCGGAGCGAAAACGACCTTGCTGCTGATGATCGGGGCGGCCAAAGAACTTCCGAATCCCGAGCAGAGAATTCAAACGCTTTTGCAGGCGATCCGGGGGCTGGCCCAACTCGGAGCGAAATCGGAAGCCGAAACCTGTTTGAACGATTTGTTGCATGAGGCGGAGGACCTCAAGGAAGAGCAATTGACGATTTTGGGGATCATTGCCGCGATGCAGATCGAATGGGACTTGAAAGAACAGGCCAAAGAGACGATGCTGAAAATCATGCCCCTGGTCGATGCGAAGCCGCGAATCAGCGACCGGATTATGACCCGAATCGAACTGGCACAGGGATTCCAAAAAATCGACGGCCGAAAAGACGCGATTGGAATGATCGAAACCGGCCGGGAATTGAGCAAGGAACTGGAGTCGACCGGGGAGCGTTCGGGCGCCCTTTTGACGCTTTGCCGGACGTTGATTCGGATCGAAGCCGCCGAAAAGGCGACGGATCGGGCTCATTGAGCATTTCGGCGACAAACCGTTGACCGTGCCGTGATTTGACATACAATCAAAGTGTGTGAAAAGTCGTTAATTTCAATCCTTAGGAGTCAATAATCGTGAACGAATCTTTTCAACCTCAGGACGTTTATCAGGCGACAAGCCTCGGTCAAGGACATTTTGGGGCGGCCCCCGGCGGCCCGGCGTTCGGCCCTCCGCCCCCCGGAGCCCCGCCGCGACCCGGCGGTCCGCCCCCCGGCGGTCCCTGGAACGGTTCGCCTCAGGGAATGCTTTATTACCCCGTCGTGATCCAAAACCGAAGCTCGTTTTGGTCGATCCTGCTCTTTTTCCTTTTCGGATTTTTGGCCGTCGGTGTGTGCGGTTTTTTCTTCCTGTCTCTTTGTGTCGGCATCGCCGCATCGGCGGCGGGCGAAGAGTCGGGCTCGCCGGTCAACGAAAAATTTATTTCCGGCAATCGGACGGCTCGTGATAAAATCGCGATTATGACGATCTCGGGAACGATTCTCGGCAACGACGAAGGGTTCGTCAAAAAGCAAATCGCGGCGATCACGGCCGATCATCGGGTCAAGGCCGTCGTCCTCCGGATCAACTCGCCCGGGGGCACCGTTTCGGGGAGTGATTATTACCTGGAGCAACTTCGAAAAATGAAAACAAAACGAGATATCCCGATCATCGTGAGCATGGGCGCGCTCGCGGCGAGCGGGGGATATTACGTTGCAATGGTCGGCGATGAGCTTTTCGCCGAGCCGACGACGACGACCGGCTCGATCGGCGTGATCTTGCCGATGTACAATCTCGCGGGACTTTGCGAAAAAATCGGCGTCCAATCCGACCCGATTGCAAGCGGGCCGCTCAAAGGGATGGGGGACATTACCAAACCGCTCAGCGACGAAGAGCGAAAAATTCTGCAATCCCTGGTTGATGACAGCTTCAGCCGGTTTAAGACGATCATTCGCGAAGGTCGCCCGAAATTCGCGGAAGATCCGGAAAAACTCGACGCCCTCGCGACCGGGCAGGTTTATACGGCCAACCAGGCCTTGGAAAACGGTCTGATCGACGAGATCGGTTTTCTCGAAGATGCGACGGATCGGGCGATCAAACAGGCCGGGTTGACCGCCAACAATTCGAAAGTGATTCTTTACAAGAATCGACAAAGCTTTTCGGAGTTGATGATGAGCGATTATTCGCAAGAGAGCTCCCTGCAAAACCATCTTCTCAAGATACTGGCAACGCCGCAGCCGTATTACATTTTGCCCGGCGCCCTGCCGGAAGGCGAACGCTAAGCAAGAATCGCAACGAACAAACGAGCCGGGACCTGCGGTCCCGACTGCCCGCACTCGAAAAAAGATTACAATTCGAATTGAGGCAGTCGGGGGCACAGCCCCCGGCTCGTTGTTGTCGCCGCTTGCGGTTTTGCCCCTTCCCCCTTTTTTTCCTTGACAAAACCACCCTACCTTTTCGAAAGAATTGCGATATAATCGAGGCTCGTGGTTTTGTTCCT
>JAVBSX010000345.1:0-16858 GCA_031556455.1 Thermoguttaceae bacterium | reverse complement strand
ATGGGATGATTGGCAAAAACATAAAGATCGGGCAATTTTTATCAAATATGCTTTACATATGTCCTCGAAACCGATAACCTGAGAGAAGGGATATCTTCTTCCGGAAAGGAATCCGAATTTACGTTTACGAAAATCCATTTTCCGCTTTTTTCGGATTTGGCTACGAAATTATGAGTATCTCAACGGTCCGTCGATTCTTTTTTTGTCTGGTCGTTTTCTCTTTTTGGGTTTGCAGTTGGAGCCTCAACGCTCAGGAAGCCGCTCCGGCTCCGGTTTCGGCCCCTACGGCAACGGAACCTGGACAGCCGGCGGCCGAGGCCGCTCCCGCCGCCGAAGCCGAAACCGCCCCGGTTCAACGGGTCGATCCCCACAAAGGATACGGTCAACTGCTGCACGAAAATGTCGCTAATCGTGTCGGTTTGAGCGATGCGCAGAAGCTCGAAGTCCAAAAGATCATGACCGAGCGGTCGCAAGCGTTGGCCGGGGTCGCGAAAGAGGACATCGCCGCGCAAGAGAAGATCGTCGCCGAGAGCGACAAAAAACTATCCGATCTCCTGACGCCGGAACAACGGCGGATTTGGCCGAAAGTCTTCGAGCAAAAGTTCATTCGTTTCAGCTTCAAGTACCAAAATTGGGAGCAGGTGCTCCGTTGGTTCGCCGACCAACTCGGCAAGCAGCTGGTTATGGAAGCCCCGCCGCCGGGGACGTTCGATTTCTCCTCACAGGACGAGTTTACTCCGACCGAAGCGCTCGATTTGATCAACAGCCGCCTGATTCTCAGCGGCTATACGCTCGTTCATAAAGACCGGACGCTGATGCTTTTCAACCTGAAGCGGGACAAGCTTTTGCCGCAGTTTCTCCCCCAGGTCAACGACTCGACGATCGGCGAGCGGGGGAATTTCGATTTCGTCGCCTACACCTTGCCCTTGGAGCGGCGGGACGTTAACGTCGTGCAAAAGGAAATCGCCCCGTTCAAAGGGACGTATTGCAATATCATACCGATGCCGGGCAATTCCCTACTGATCATCGATTCGGTCGCCAATATCAAGGCGATTGAAAAAATCGCGAAAGCGGTCAGCAATCCCGAACCGCCGCAGCCGCCGAAACCGGAGCCGCAAAGTTGGAAAGGGTATCCGATCGTCAAGGCGGAAGCGACCGAGGTCGAAAGCATCATTACGAATTTCCTGAAGCTCAGCGGATACCGGTCCGGCAACACCCTTTATTATTTCGCGACGGACAAACAGCACGAGAGCCTCAAAGGGACGATCGATCTGATCGAGAGCGTGAGCGAAACCCGGCCGAAACCGGTGCTTGAGGTCTATCCTATGGAAGGGTTGATCGATACATCCCCGGCCCGGCTGATGTACCAGGCGCGGATGTCGGTTTACGGTTTCCGAACCGACCCGACAGCGGATTTCGGGCAGGCGCTGAGCGAACTGATCAAGAAAATGGCCCCCGATTCCGTGATCGCCCCGAACCAGGTTTCCAACAGTTTGATCGTTTTCGCCTACCCGGAAGATCACGTCAAGATCAAGGATTTGTTCGAGAAACTCAAAAGCGGGCCGCTGCCGGAATTCGCTCCGGTCGTCAAGGTCTATACGTTCAAGAACCTGGACCAATCGGTCGATCTTGCGACCTCGATCCGGAAAACAATGAGCAAGCTCGTCCCCAACGCGACGTTTTCCTACGATGAAACCAAGGGACAGATGATCGTCGTCGCAACGTCCAAAGAGCACGAACTGATCGGCAAGACGTTGGAGGAGATCGAATCCCAGACCTTGCCGGACGAAGACAAGATTCTCGTGATGTATCCGGTTACGACCACGCAACAAACCCGGTTCACGAGCCTGTTCGCCCAGGTCAAATCATCTCCGGAATTCCGGGATGTGCTCGAATTGAACGATTCGAAAACCAACCAATTGTCGATTTGGGCAACCTCCCGGCAACATGAGAAGATTCGCGAGATATTGAAACAGATCGCGAATCCGGGCGGTTTCGAGGAAGGGACCGCTTCGGCCGAAGCCGCTCCGATCGATCCGGCGACGGGCAAACCGGTCGAAGGGTTCGCGACGGCGGCGGGCAATTTGAAGCTCGGCGTCTTCCCGCTGCGCAATGCCTACTATTATGCCGTGCAGCAGGTGATCGCGAACATGGTTCCCGGGGCGGAAGTTTCGTCGGATTACCGGACGAACAGCATTCTCGTTTACGGAACGCCGCAAACCGTCGAGAGCGTCGGCAAGGTGATCGAGCAAATGGACTCGGACCTCGACAAGACGGTCCTGTTTTTCCCGCTCCAGCGGGAGCTTTCGGATGACATTCGCAACTCGTTCGCGACGCTCGCCCCGCGGGCGACCACGGTTATGGACCGGAAAAACATGCGACTGATGGTGTTCGGCACGAAGCGGGACGTCGGCGAGATCGAAAAGATCATCAGCGCCGAAAACGCCGCCGGCATCGATTCCAAGGACGTGATCCGGACGTTTACCGTAAGGCGTAACCTGCCGAACGACCTGTTGGATTTCGTCCGCAAAATGTTCCCGCGATCCGACATCAAATTCAACGCGGATTCGAAGCAGGTCGTCGTGTACGGCCCGGAACATGAGCAGGACTTGATCGCGAAGCAGGTGATCGAAGCGGAGACGACCCTCCCGCCGGAAGAGGAGACCAAATTTTATCCGCTCGACCGTCCGGTCAACGACAATTTGACGACGCTGATCCGGGAAGCGACCCGCAAGGTCGGGCCGATCGGCGAAATTCGTCGCGATCACGACAACCCGAGACTGTTGATCGTCCGGGCGATCCCTCTCGTGCAGGAGCAGGTCGCCAAAGCCCTTAAAAACCTGGACGAATCGCTCCCGACGATGGGGCCGAACGAATTGCGGAGTTTTCCGATCACCCCGGAAGTCCGCAAGCGGTTCGATATGATCAAGGACGATTTCAAAAGGGATCACGGCGAGATCAAGATTCTGGACGAAGACCGCAAAGACATACTGTCCGTCTGGGGAACGCCGGACCAACTCAACCATATCGGCGAACTCTTGGAGCAGTTGCGGAAAGAGGTTACGCCCGACATGGTCGAGAAGCGGATCATACATACCCTGCAATACGTCGATTTTGAGACCGTCAAAACGCTGCTCGACGACATTTATCCCGGGACGAAAATCACCGAAGACAAATCGGGCGGTCGAATCATCGTCCGGGTTCGTCCCGAGTATTACGAGCCGGCGAAAGAGCTGATCGAGCAATTGGATTCCCGCGATCCGGATCAACTCCGGCGTTCGTTCAAGGCTTACGATGTCAACGGGCTTTATTCCTGGGACACGGCCGGGAATTCCTATCATCCGATTTACTTTATTCGCGATTTGGAAAAGCTCGTTCCCAACGCGAAGCTGTCGTTCGATCGGTATTCGCAACAGGTGATCGTTTGGGGGACGCCGGACGAGCAGAAGACCATTGAAGAGGCGATCGGCAATCTTCAAAAGGACGAGGATAAGACGAAGCAATTCGATAAATTCCCGCTGCGGCGGGCGACACCCTCGACGATCATCGGGATGATCAGTCGGTTGTATCCGTATGCGACGGTCCGTTACGATTCGGGAACGCAATCGCTGATCGTCGAAGGGGGAGCGAACCAATTGCGGCAGATCGCGGCTTTGATCGAGAAGCTCGACCCTGCCGAGCCGGGGCCGACCGATCCGATCGTCCGGTTTTACAAGCTCAAATCGAAACCGGAAACGACGCTGATTACGACGCTCCGGAGCCTTGTCCCGGCGGCCCAGATCGTTCCGGACGACGACGCGAAGCAGTTGATGGTCGTCGCGAAGCCGGACGAACATGCGATCATCGAAAAGAATATCAAATCGATCGTCGAGACCTTTACCCAGCCGGAAGAGCCGATGCTGTTCGTCTATCCGGTGAGCGGCGACCAACGCAAACGGCTCGAATCGTTCCTCGATACGGCCCGGGCGAGCTCCGAATTGCGGGACGTCAAAGTGATCGCCGATACGACCCCGGGACAGGTTTCGATCTGGGCCCGGCCGAGCGAACACGAGTTGATTTCCTCGATCTTGACGCAAATTCAAACGAATCAAGACAATGAGCTGGGGTTGAAAATCAGAGTTTTTTCGCTCGCCGTCCTCGATCCGCAAACGGCCCAGGTCGTGCTCCAAACGTCGCATCCCGAAGCGAAGCTGCTCCCGGATTCGCAGAAAAACCGGCTCATCGTCTGGGCGACGGAGCCGAACCTGCTCAAGGTCGCCGCGACGTTGAAAGAAATCGACTCGGCGATCATCAACGAAACCCAGCCGCGATTTGAAAGTTTCAATATCGACGGAGCCCGGTTCGACCGGTCCGGCTCGCGGTACACGACGATCACGAATATTTATCAAGTGCTCTCGACCGTCGTTCCGAACGGCAAATTCTTTCCCAGCATCAATTACCAACGGCTCGTCGTCTGGGCGACTCCCAAGGAATTGGAAGTCGTTCGCAACGCGTTGAGCAAGATCGGGTATTCCGACACGCCGGAGGATCAGCCGATTCCGAAGGTGTTCGATTTCAAGACGCTCGACCCGGCGACGGTCGAAGAGATGCTCAAACAGACGGTTCCCGATGTACTGATCACCCATGATTCGGGGTCCGGCAAAATCATCGCGTTCGGCCGGCCGAGAGACATCAACGCGGTCGAAAAGCTCATCAACGATATCGAGACTTCCAACGTCGATACCCGAATCCCGTTCAACTATGAGATCACGGAAACGAAATCGGAGATCGTCCTCGAATCGCTCAAACAGTTTTTCCCGAGCTTGAAAATGACCGAAGATCCGAAAACGAACCGGATCATGGTTTGGGCGACGCCGGAAGAGCATGTCAAGATCGGCGAACTCGTCGAACAGGCGAACAAGGATTCCGGAGGGGATATGACCGAGAAGTTCGTCGCCTACCCGATCACCCGGATGTATTACTATTCGGCGACGCAGATTCTCCGGGAAGTGCTCCCGGAAGCGAGCGTCTACGCCGATCCCTACTCCAACAAAATCATCGTCAAGGCGAGAAAAAAAGAGCATAAGGAGATCAAAGAACTTCTTGAAAGCATCCAAACGAAGGAAGATCAATACCGGGTCAAGTTCTCGGTTTACCCGATCGGGAAAGCGGAACCGGCGACGATCGAGGCGATTTTACAGTCGCTTCTTCGCGGAGCCCGTTCAATGACGCCGAACGACATCAAGGCCCAGGTTCAAGAGCGAAGGAATTTTTCCGGTTACGTTTACGATTATTCCCAATCTGATTATTCGGTCGATCCCGCCACGGTGTATAACCGGGAAGGACGCTCCTTTTATCGGGTCGATGCGAGCACACAAACGGCGATCGTCGTCGCTCCCGAAGAAGATCAAAAACGTGTTGAGGAAGCGATTCAATCGATCCTCAAAATCGCGGAAGGGACAGGTCGGCCGTTGGCCCATTTTTTTACGTTCAATGAAGTGCCGCTTTATACCATTTTGCCGACACTTCAGCAAATCGCTCCGGCCTCGCAAATCATCCAAACGGCGACCGGGTACGATTTCGTCGTTTACGGTATCGAATCGGACATCGCAAAAATCGCCGCTTTCGTCAAAGAAGTCAACGACTCCGGCTCTTCGAGTGCGAAACGCGAGATGATGGTGATCAACATGCCTGCGGGAACGCGATATTCGCGGGAACGGATCATCTCGATGCTCACTTATTTGTACCCCGCATCCTATTCCGTCGCCGGGCCGGAGCCGAACCAGATCATCACTTGGAACCAGGCCTATTTGAAAGATCAAATCCAAAAATTGATTGACGAGGTCTGCCAACCGCTCCCCGAAGGGCAACAAAGCGTTTACAAAACCTACACGATCAATAAGACGCAAATCGCCGATGCGATCCGTTGGCTCAAGGTCATTTGCCCGAACGCGACCATCGAACAGGATACCTCGCGCGTCGATCCGTATTCGGGAATCCCGATTTCCCCGCAGACGCTGATGATTCTCGCGACGCCGATCGAACACGCCGAGATCGAAAAGGCGATTTCCGAGATCGACAAGGCCGTTCCGGAAGAGGAACGCGCTTACGCCCGGCTTTATACGCTTCAGGAACTGTTCGCCTACAGTTATTTTTACATTTTTCGAAACCTGGCCCCGGGAACCCGGTTGGTGCAGACCGAAAACATCAATGATTTTATCGTTTACGGAACGCAGAAAGACCAACAACTGATCAAAAATTTCGTCGATGAGCTGAACGACCAGGGCCCTTCGGACAGCAAGCGGCGGTTCGACGTGCTCACGATCCCGGCCGGAACGCGCTACAGTCGGGCGACGCTGGTTCAATTGGTCGCCGGTTTCTTTCCGTACCTGTATCCCGGGCTGGGAGGGGAACCGAACCAGATCATGGTTTTCGGGAAGAAGTACCAGAATGAGCAGGCACAGCAGCTCATCGACCGGGCGTGCGCTCAAATTCCCGAAGAGGAACAAACCAAGCCGAAATGGTATCCCGTCAAACACATTCCCGATACGAGTGCGATCGCATGGTTGACCCCTTTGTTCCCGAACGCGTCGATCACCAAGGATGCCCGGGGGGACAATATCAACGGCTTCGGGATCATGGTCGTCGCGACGCCGCTTGAGCATTTGATGATAGAAAAAACACTCGCCGATCTCGATGTCGACGTTCCCGAACGCATACGGCCCATGCCCCGGCTGTACGATATCAACATCGTTTCCCAAGGGTATTATTCCGCGACGTACTACGCGATTTACTACACCTTCCCGTCCCCGCAGATCGTTTCGATCATCCCCGACTGGGTCCGGGGGACCTTGATCATTACGGCGACGGAATCGGTGCACGAACGCATTGAAAAATTCTTGAAAGATTTCGAAGCGAAGCGGGACGAACTGAAACCGTATCTCGCGACGTATTCCTTGAGCCAATTGAGTTACCTCAACGTCGCACCGATTCTCGCGCGAATCGCCCCTTCGGCTTCGATCACGCAAGGAGCGACGTTCGACACGTTCCAGGTTTGGGCGTTGCCGCAAGAGCAGGCCGATATCGCCGATGCGATTCAAAAACTGGAAACGGCCGCTCTCGAACGGGAAAAGCTCGAAAAGGAAGGCCGCGTCCCCGCGTTCAAGTTGTACCGGATCCCCTCGAAAAACGCGACCGCGGTCAGCTCGCTCCTCGCCCGGCAATATCCGGCGGCGATCATTTATCCGTATTCGATCGACCAGGTGTTCGTCTGGGCCTCCCCGTCGGACCAGGAGCAGATCGGCCGTTCGGTCGGCGTCTTCGCCGAAGCGTTTCCGGAACCGTATTTGAAAACATATTTTTTCAAGCATATTCCTCTCCGGGAAGCCTATCTCTCGTTAACCCAGATGTTTCTTCCCGGCGAAGCGGTTTTTTCGATGCGGACGGATACCGGTGATCTGCTTGTGCAGGCAACGGAGGAGTACCAGGCGAAAGTCGCGAAAAGCATCGAACACATCGATGTTCCCCGGCCGAAAGACGCCGAAAAGTACGCCCAAGCCTACGATTTGAGCGATTTTTATGTCAACTACCAACCCTACATTATCTCCCAGGTCGTCTCCGCGATTCCGACGGTCGTGATTTTTCCGAGCAACCTACCCTCGCAGATGGTCGTTTTTTGCCGTCAATCGGAACACGAAAAGGTCGCGCAGATCGTCAAGGAGATGATCGACAAGAATCCGCAACGCGACTATGGGATGCACATGTACACGATCAAGACGGCTCCGGCGACGACGGCCGCACCGCTGATCCAAAACCTGACGCCGAACGCGCGATTCGGTTACGGAACGGACAGACATCAACTGTTGGTGTACGCCCACAACGCGGACCATGAGAAAATCCGGCAGACGGTCGACGCCCTCAACCAAAAAGACCCGGACCAATCCGTTCCGAAGGTGTACCGGTTCCAACGGGCGACGCTCGCCTCGGCTTACCAGGTGATCAGCATGTACTATCCGTCCGTCGAAATCTCGTACGATTCGTACGCCGATTTCCTGTTAATCAAGGCGATCCCGGAAGAGCATGAGGAAATCGCGAAAATCGCCAAAGAACTCGACGCCGAGGATCCGCAAACGCAAACCTCGCTCCAAATACACCGGACCGGCAGCGTCGATGCGACGAAGCTGTATTCGGCTTTGGCGATCTTGAATACGCGCAACCCGCGATTCCTGTTGATGCCCGATGTCAGCAACAAAACGCTGACCGCCGTCGCGACGCCGGAACAGCACCGTTTTATCGACGAACTGATCACACAGATTCAAAGCGGCGGCCTGGCCGATCCGAACCTGGAAATGAAGTTTTACACGATCAAATACCAACAGTATTATTACACGGTCGAGCCGTTGATACGGGACGTGTTCGCCGACAAGGGGATCGATATCGACCTCTCGTACGATTATTATTCGGATACGATGGTCATTTTCGCCCGGCCGGAAGAGCAGACGATCGTCCAACAAATCCTCGATTCCCTGAAAACGGCCGAGCAGTACGTCCAGGTTTTCGCGATCCAGACGCTCGATTTGGAATCGATTCCGATGATCATCTATCAACTCTTCCAGGACGAAAGCTACACCCAGCGGCCGAACGTCAGCACCGATTACGATGCGAACAAGGTGATCGCCCGGGGAACTCTCGAACAGCTGGAGCAGATCCGCAACATGCTCATTCAAATGGGCGAAACGCAGTTGCTCCGGGAGCCGTTCAATCCGATTCCGGCCGGCGGTTCGAAATCAAAAACGCCCGGTCCGGGCGCGGCCATGCCCGGAACAAACGGTTCGTTTTCGGATGCCGTACCGGCGGAAGAGACCGGGATTCTCAGTGAGCAAAGCGGGCCGGTTCGCACCTTTCGCGTTCAGGGAGATGTCGATGAGGCACTCAAGGAACTGGAAAAGAAATGGCCCCACATTCGCGGCAACGAACTGATGATTCGCGAGCAGGGCAAGCCGTTGATTCAGGAAAGAAAGCCGGAGGTCTCGCCCGGAACGACGCCCCCTTCCGAGCCGAAAAAAGACGGCTCCTCGAAACGGGACGAAGAAAAAACCGGGTCGGAGGAGGCCGGGGCGTTCCCTTTTGGGCCGGGAGCAACCGCTTCGCTTTTCTTTCAGGTTGAAAAGGACGACGTCGCCTCGAAACGGGCGAATCCCGCTTCGCAAAGCGGCGAAGGGGGAGTTGCCCCCTCGCGACTCTCAGGCTACCCCGATATTTACCTTTTGAAAAACGACGACGGAACGATCACGATCATGTCCTCGGACAAGGACGCGCTCAACGACGTCGAATTGCAACTGAAGCAGTTGACGAGCCTGAGCCGGGTTGTTCTCGAAGGGCGGGATTACACGATTTATTCGGTACGCAAAATCAGTGCGACGGTCATTTATCAAGGGTTGCTGACCATGCTCCGGGACAAACTCAACCCGGCCCTGCGTCGCGGGGGGAGGGGGTATTACTATGGGTATGGCGGGATGGGGCAGAGAAAGCAGCTGGAACTGACGGTCGACCCGAGTATGAACACGATCACCGCCCGCGGCTCGAAGTCCGACCGCGAAGAGGTCGGCCGCTTTATCGAAGTGCTGGAAGCCTCGCAGTTGGAAAAAACGGCCAATGTCCTCAAACCGATCAACGTGCCGGTTGAAAACGTCGCGGCGACGGAAATTCTCCGACAGGTGCTCGCCGTCTTTCAGCAACGGCTGTATATGACGCCATTGCCGGGAGGAGGTTACCCCCGGGTCGTGCTCAATACGACGAGCAACTCGCTTGACATTTTCGCTCCGGAACCTCTTGCAAGCGATCTCAAGGAGTACATCAAAGAATTAGATGAAAAGGCCCCGACCCAACAGGTACAGAAGATACACGTTCTGCGTCCTTCGACGACGAATTCCAGTACGATTAAGGAAGCGATCGACGCGATTCAGCGATCTTCGGCTCTGAAATACATGATGTCGAACCCCGGGTACATGTATCAACCGTACCCGTATTACCCCACCTATCCGATGCCGCGTTATTAGACGACACAGCTTTTTCGATCACGAAACTTCGATCGCGAAGACGTGATTGGAGGTCGAAATGTATGCTCAAGCCGGTTTAGAGCGGATACGAAGTTGGCCGCAGGTCTAACGAGCCGGGGGCTGTGCCCCCGACTGTTTCGATTTTGAGTTGGCGTCGTTTCCCGCTGTGAGCGCCTCGGGACCGCAGGTCCCGGCTCGTGTGAGGGCGAGTGCGGTCGTGTAAAGGTTATTCAACGACTTTCAAATAAATCGGCGCTCCGAAGATCAATCCCGGGACCGACGGAATTTGCCGGGTCGTCGTGTCGGCCATTTCCAAGGGGACGAATCGGAGCAAAACATTCGCGTTCTCTTTTTCGTCGCTTGCTGCCCGAACGAGACACAAACCGGCCCGGGGCACTTCGGGCCGCTCGCTCACGCAACGCCAACCCCCTTCGGTCGTTTTTTCCGCCCAGCCGATTCGCTCGAACACCGGAATCGGCCGACCGCGAAAGGCGACGGCGTCTTTGCGGGCCGAATCGGCGGCCGGTTCGCTCCCCGGAAGCCGTTCGAGAACCGCAATCGCCGAGGCTCGCTGCAAATTCCCTTCCGAGGATTTCGGGTCGACCCAATTGACGAACGCGTCCGGGTCCTCATCGTTCAAAACCGCGAGATGTTTGGCGTATCCCCGTTCGATGCTGCAATCGCCCGTCCCAAACAGGAGAATCATCTCCTTGAGCAGCAGAAATTTCAGCAACGGGTCGAATTTCCGATCATCCTGCAATTGTTTCAAAAGCGGGCAGGGTGTTTCAGCCCAAAGGATTTCGCCGGTTTCGTCGAGTTCGCGGATTTTTTCGAGCGCCGTTTTCGCGAACCGGACCTGCGGGGCCTCCTCGATCGAACGAACGGACGGTTCGGGAATCACGACCGTCGATTCCTTGCCTTGCAAATCGAGCAGGTACTTGCAGCGGCCCGGTTTCGGCGGTTCCGTCAGGTAATAGCGGTTGCCTTCTTTTTCGTCGAAATACAACCAAAGCGGACGGGGCTGCAATTTTTGGAGTTTCTGTTCGAGCCCCGCGAGAATCGATTCCCCTTTGTTTTCCCTCGCCGCAATCGCTTTGTAATACGGAAGGTTGCTCACAACCGAAGCCCGTTCCGGGAATTCCGCGAAGACGGCCGCCTGCTTTTCCCATTCCGCGAGAAATCGGCCCATCAACTCCGCCGTCGCGACGATTTTTCCGGCCCCGGCTTCCGAAGGTTTTTGCGGCAGCATCCGGATCGTCCGATTCCAAAGCTCAACCGTTTCCCAGACCGCCTTTTCTTTCGAGAGCGTCAAAAAATCTTTCGACATGGGAAGATTCGGATACTTTTCGGCCAGGGTTTTGAGCGTCCGGACGTAAGCGTCGAGATTCCCGACCGTTTTCGTCAACTCTTCCAAATTGCCTTCAACTTCCCGGGATTGCTTGATTTCGCCGATCCGCTGTTCCAACTGCTTAATCAACCGATCGCGCTGATTTTTGACCACATCGCTCGCCTGATCCTGCTCCGCCGTCGTCAATTTTCTCGTTCGTTGCAACTGTTCTTCGAGCGGCCCGAGCGCCGAGTCGTCGCTCTCCGTTTGCATCAGGAGCGGTCGCAGGCTCGTCGTGATCGCGTCCAATTCGATTTGCAGGGCGAGATCGATTTGCCGCTGTTTTTCCTTTTGCAGGCGGTTGCGTTCCTTTTCAAGGCTCCCGATCTCGTCTTCTTCCTCTTTCGTCGCGGCCCGCGATTTGGCCTGCGAATATGCGTGCTCGTCCCACGAAGCGGTTTTCAAGGAATCCCGGAGCCGTTGCAGGGAATCCCGGAACAGCTCTTTGCGGTTTTTTTCGGTCGAGGCCGCGGTTCGCAACTCGGAATCGACAGCGGCGACAACCGATTCGGCGAACAGTTTCGGCCGCTGTTGCTTTTGCTCTTCGGCGTACAATTCCCCGGCGTCGAATTCCTTGCGATCCAAATACCCTTGCAGGGTTTGGGCCAATTCCTCCGCTTCCTTGCGATGATTCTGAGAGATGATCCCCCAGGTGATTCCGCCGCCGGCCATTAAACAAAGAATGACAAGAACGACGAGAAAGGTGCGAAAGGTGCGGTTCCCGCGAACGTGGGCACTCGCCAATTTTGCTTCGAAGAGTTGCCGGATCGGCTCGGGAATCGATCCGCCGATTTCCGCGGCCGCCTGCTCCGTCCGGGCATAAGCCTCGGTCAACCGGTCCGGGCCGAGGTTCGATTGCAGGGTCGCCCGCAACGACTCCAATTGATGTTCGAAGCGTTGAACCTGCACTCCCCGTCGGCGTTGTTCTTCGACCCAAAGCAAGGCGGCGTCGACTTCGTATTGAAGTTCGAGCGGGACGAAATCTCCCAGGGATTGGGCGAGAGAATACCAATTTTGAGCCCATTTCAACCCTTGGGCCGCATCGTTCGAACGGTGGGCCTCTTGTAATT
Organism: Thermoguttaceae bacterium; assembly: GCA_031556455.1. Taxonomy (GTDB): domain Bacteria; phylum Planctomycetota; class Planctomycetia; order Pirellulales; family Thermoguttaceae; genus JAVBSX01. The sequence goes on along the minus strand of JAVBSX010000345.1, from coordinate 4,364 downwards.
TTTTGACCGCTTGTCCGAGATCGCTCAGGGCGTTTCTCCGCGATTCGACGTTCAATTGATTTCGCAAGCGGCGAATCTGCGGTTCCGGCACTCGCGCTTCCCAGCCGGTTTGTTCCAGTTCCCGGAGCAGTTCGGACATCCGACCCGGATTTTTGGCGGCGATCGCTTCGGGAATTTCCTTTTCGATCTCGCGAAGCCGAGTCTTTTCATAATCGGCGAGGTCGGACTTCCAACCGGCATGATCCGGCTCCAAAACCAGGATTTCCCGGAGAACGGCGATACGCCGGGACAACGGCGCCCGGGCGATCGCGAGAACCCGATGCTTTTTCAGCAACGGTTCGAGCGGCGAGGCCGTCGCGTAGGCTTTTTCGAGCTCTTTCGCGAGATCCGTAAACAGAACCGGCGGCGGCGGGATCCCGATCGATTGCAGGATGCTTTCCCATTGAATCCGTTCCGGAAAATCGAACAATTCGACGAGTTCGAGCAGGGCGGGTTCCGATTCGGACAAACGAATCGCCTCGAAAACGTCCCCTTTGCGGATCGCCTGGGAGCAGCGGAGCAACCGGCCGTTGATTTACTGAACGGAGGCGGCGTAATCCTCAAGCAACGGTTCCCAGAGTTCTTTGCGCACCGAAAACCCGTGGGAGAGGATCAATCTCCGAACATTTTCGATGAGGGTTTGGAACTCGGACATTTGGAACAACCGTATCCGGCCGCAAAGAGTATTATTCGCTGCAAATACTAAATACTAGCCCCAAGCGTCAGCGCGGGGGGATATTACATTCCTGTTTGGTTGTATCACCCCGGGGTTAGTACAGATCATTTCTAGTTGACCACGTTTTTCGGTTTGCCAGCGAGAAAATCCTGGAAGTTTTCGACGGCGGTCCGCATCAGCCGGGCCCGGGATTCGAGCGGCGCCCAGGCGATATGCGGGGTGATATAACAATTTTTCGCCGACAGCAACGGGTTCGCCGGGTCCGGCGGTTCGACCGAGAGCACATCGAACCCGGCCCCGGCGATTCGGCCCTGGTTCAGTGCGACGGCGAGGTCCGATTCGTTGACCAACAATCCCCGGGCCGTATTGATTAAAAACGCGCTCGGTTTCATTTGCGAAAGGAAAGACGAATTGACCATTTCGCGGTTGGAATCCGTGAGCGGGCAATGCAGCGAAACAGCGTCGCTTTCCGCGAGCAGTTGCGGCAGCGGCACCAGCCGGACGCCGTCCCGCTCTCCCGATTGCGGCAAGGTCGGATCGAAGGCGAGGACCTGCATCGGAAAGGCTTGGGCGATTCGGGCGACGGCCCGGCCGATCTCGCCGAACCCGATCAAGCCGAGGGTTTTCCCGGCCAGTTCGACGAGTGGAGCGTTCCAAAAGCAGAAATCGCGGCACTTGGCCCAGTCTCCTTGCCGGACCGCTTCGGTGTGTATGTTCAAATGAAACGTCAGATTGAGGAGATGGGCGAAGGTGCACTGGGCGACGGCGGTCGAGCCGTATTTCGGCACGTTGGTCACCGGAATGTTCCGGCTTCGGGCCGCCGCGATATCGACAACGTTGTACCCGGTCGCCAACACGCCGATGTAACGCAAATCAGGCAACGCGTCGATGATCGATTTGTCCAAAACCGTTTTGTTCGTGATTAACGCCGCCGCCCCTTGGGAGCGTTCGAGAACGGTTTCCGCCGGGGAAGAATCATACACGGTGCACTCCCCGAGCGATTGAAAACCTTTCCAACTCAGGTCGCCGGAATTTAGCGTCTTGCCGTCCAAAACCACGATTTTCATAGGTCGTCCTCTCCTGTTATTTTTGTGTTCAAAAGCCGGTGCAACGGCCAACAAACGAGTATAACAAGGATTTCCCGCCGACGATAGCAGCCTCGCGGTTTTGTGAGAGACGTTGAACCGTTCGAAAAGAAAGGCTGTCATTTCGACTGAATCGCAGCGCAGGGAGAAATCTCACTCTCGCGCGAGGGCCGGAAATTCCAACTTTTTCGGCGAGGGTGAGATTTCTCGCTTTGCTCGAAATGACGCGACGGCCGCCCATTCGGTATTTTCCCTTCTTTTTTTCCTGTCTTCCCTTTTTGCCAGGTTGACACAGATTTCTCGAAAAAATATTCGTTTTTTCGAAGGAATTCCTCATTCATTTTTATTTCTTTGTTTGCTTTTTCTTCAAGTAGGATGTAGAGTTGGCTAAGGATGCAATGTCCTTTTCGCGATTGATTTCCGTCGGCCGCGAGATTTCTCCCCCCCCTCCGAGCACCCCCCTTTAGCAATATGGATCCGATCCAACAAGTGCTTTTATCCGTAAAAGCCGAGACGGAGAATTGGCGCGCCGACACCCTCGCCGCAACGGATTCCGTACACGCGGTCGATCTCAAAGAACTCGAAGACTGGTTTTCCGAGGAAATGCTCGATTCGACCTTTCGCTTTGAAGCGACGAATCTGTTTTTTCATCCTCTTCCGAGTGGGCGATTTACGATCGGCCGCATGATCCCCCGGCAAGGCGGCGTCTTTTCCTACCTGAAGCACCAGCGGTCGTTTTTCGTACAACATCTCGTCGTTACCCCGGAAACGCTGCTTCGTTTCGCCAATAATCCGATCGCTCTATTTCAACGGGTTCACGCTCTCGGCGGTGTGCCGCTTTTTAACGCTCCGCCCCGAAAATTGCGGCCGCTCCGGATTCCCGAACCTTCCCCGCCGCTGCCGCTGATCGACGAACGTTTGCTCGCCGGGCTCCTCCAGAATCCCGGAGCGAAAGCGGTCGCGATTTTGCTTCAAACGGCGCTCGATTCGGTTTGTACCTTTTTTACAGGCGGGCCCTCGACGATGCGAATGATCTCCGGGCTGCTGCAACTGCTGCCGCTTTCTTGGCGCACGGAGCTGACGTTTTCGACCGAGTTGCATTTTTCCCGTTCCCGACCGCTCAAATTGGTCGGGATCAACGGCGGGGCGAAAATGTTTCAACTCAACTCGCCGGACTTGGGCATCTCGTTTTGCGATCTTGCCGCGATCAAACGGACGGAGCTCGACTTACTTCCGCATCTCGATTCCTGGTCGCGTCTGATTTTTCAAATGTTCGAACGGGGCGGGCTCCCCTTCCTCGAAAAGAAATTCCGGGAAGAATTTCAATCGTCGCGGAAAAAAGCTTCCGCCGATCTGCTTCCGGGAACCGATCCGGGAGAACTCCGGGCTTTGGCCGCCCAATGGTCCTCCGAATTTTGGCCCGGATTTCGCAAGGACGTTTCCCGAGAGCTGCCGCCGCGAGCCGGGAAAACCAAATCCGTGGTCTTTTCCTTTCCCAATCTTGAGTTCGCCGATTCGGCTCCGGAACGACAGCCGGTTTCCGAAGAAGGGGAAATCTCGAAAAAGTTTCTCGCGGCCTCGTTGAACGACGTTTTTTCGTCTGCCTCGATCGAGATTGAAACGACCGAAACAGCGGAAACGCTCGAAATGGAGGCCCCCGCCCCCTCCGAGCCGTCCGAATTGGAACCGATCCCGATCGCGACATTGATCCAGCAAAAGGTGATTCGGCTCAACGATTCGCCTTCACCTTCGCTCGCACGACGAATCAAAAAGTATCCGCAGCACAAAGACGAATTGAAATGGTTGGATTCGTGTGCGGCCCGAATTTTGTTGGGGGATCGAAGCGCTTTGCCCTCCTTTCAACTCTGTTGGAAAAAAATCGCCGCCGCCGTCGATCCGTCACAAAAAATGGAATTGACGGAAGAGTATCTGATCTTATTACGCGATTTCCTCAGCCAATCGACCTCGCAAAACGAGGCCCGAATCCTCGACCGGGACATCAATGTCCTCGAACTGCTCGAAACGTTGCTCTCTTCAAAATAGTCCTTGTCCGGGAATATTTCCCTACCCGGTCCGTTGTTATTCGTTGGTTTTTCTTTTAGAATACGGACCAGTGCTTTCTTACATACAATTTTGGACAGAGCTTCGCTCCGTCGCCTCCGACCCGTCACACCTTTTTAGCGCCGCAAAATCATGTTTCTTCTCGAAAATTATCCGGTCGCCGTTGCGTTTTGTCTCATCACGATGCTCTGCTGGGGGTCTTGGGCCAATACCCAGAAACTGGCGGGAAAAACCTGGCGATTCGAGCTGTTTTATTGGGATTACGTGATCGGCGTTTTCCTCCTGTCGCTGATTTTCGCGTTGACGGTCGGGAATTCCGGAACGGAAGGCCGCGGATTTTTCGCCGACTTGCAACAGGCCGCCCCCGCCTCGCTCGGTTGGGCGTTTCTTGGCGGTGTCGTTGTCAACATCGCCAACATCCTGCTCGTCGCCGCGATCGCGATCGCCGGAATGTCGGTCGCCTTTCCCGTCGGCATCGGCCTCGCGCTCGTGCTCGGCGTTTT
>JAVBSX010000302.1:0-8500 GCA_031556455.1 Thermoguttaceae bacterium | reverse complement strand
TATCGATTTTTGCATCACGCCTTCGAACATTTCGCGAAGTGCCGGGTGCAGCGGGTATTCGAACCGGCTTGCGGGACCGGGCGGTTGCTTTGGCGGTTGGCGAAAGACGGCTTCGCGGTGTCCGGGCTCGACCTTAACCCGAAAGCGGTCGCGTTTTGCAACCGGCGAATGCGGCGGCACGGCTTGGAACCGGCCGCGCGGCCGGGGGACATCGCCGTCGATCTCGGGCTTGAGGGGCCGATCGACGCGGCGTTCAACCTCGTGAGCAGTTTCTGTCATTTGACGACGGAAACGCAGGCCGAAAAGCATCTTCGCCTGATCGCCGAAGCCCTGCGGGCAGGGGGCGTCTACCTTTTGGGATTTCATCTCAAGCCGCGAGGGGTCGCCGAATGCGATTCCGAACGCTGGGTCTGCCGTCGCGGCTCGCTCGGGCTGAGCACGGAACTGAAGAGCGTCGTCTGGGACCGACGGCGTCGGATTGAAACGATTGAATTCCGGATCAACGCCGCAACGCCGAGCCGGACGGTCGCCCTGTTCGACCGCTTCCCGTTCCGGACGTACACGCTGCCGCAATTCCGCGCGCTGTTACGGAAGATCGAATCGCTGGAGCTCGCGGCGACGTTCGATTTTTCGTTCGAAGAGACCGAACTCGACGACGATTCGGAAGATATCGTCTTCGTGCTAAAAAAACGAGCCGGGAGCTACGCTCCCGACTGATTGCCTCTTGAGTTGCTATCTTATCTCATGAGGCATGCAGTCGGGGGCACAGCCCCCGGCTCGGAGTATATAGCATTCGTGATTGCGAGCGTTTTACTGCTTATCGAGAATCACTTTCGCCTTGGCCAGGGTGTCGGCGTTCTTCGAGACGCTCATCACCTTTTTCATCGCATCGGCCGTCGCCTGCGACGAGCCTTGAATCCGGCCGGCGACCGCGACGGCGGCCTGACAAGCGCCCTCGCCGATTTGGGGATCATCGACCAGCTTCATCACTTCTTCCAACATTTTGGCCGAAGGGTACTTCGTAAACGCTTGGAAGACAAGCGTCTTATCTTCCGGCCGGGCCGCGATCTGCAAGTACTGGTTGACCATCTCGATCCGTTGCGGCTCGTCCATTGCAAACTGCCGCGGGTAACGAACGTAACCACGCAACCCGCGGAGCTTGTATTTGTCCGGGGCTTCTTTCGCCAGCTTCAGGCAGACGGCGGCGACCCGGTTCGCGTCGTCCGGGTCACGCCATTTCCCGAGAAGTTCCGTCGCCTTGTCCTTGAGCGCATCGGAAGTTCCCCAGGCGTAATCGGAAACCGTCTTGACGGCCGTCTCGCCACCGATTTGCATGAGGATTTCGAGCAGGTTCATTTTCGCCTTCTCGTCCGCCTTGTTGATGAACTCGACGACCTTGGCGGCGACTTCTTCCTTCGGCATACGCGAGCAGGCCGCCTTGAGTGCCCATTGGTTGGCGTCGATCTCTTCCGGGGTCTTCGCCTCGGCGAGAATGTCGACCAAAATCGCGAGATCGGCCAGGGTTACGACCTCGGAGATCGCCGAGAGAGCCGCCCGCCGCACGTCCTGGTTGGCCGATTCGGCCGCCTTCTTCAGTTCCGGAAACGCCCGGACGATCCGGCGTTCTTCGACCAGCTTGATCGCGGCGATCTTCGAGGGGGCGTCGTCTTTCGCGAGCATCGCGACGATCGCATCGTCGACTTCCTTGCCCGGAATTTCGGCCAAGGTCGCTTTCGCCGCCGCCGCGACCTCTTCGTTCGAATCGGTCGTCGCATCGATCAGCATTCCGAGGACCGAGGAGTCGCCGATATTCTTGAGCGATTTGATCGCGGCGAGCCGGATCTCCGCGTCCCCCGATTTCGCGAGTTCCGCGATTTTCGGCAGGGACACCTTCTTCGATTCGGCATCGGTCCGATCGCCGATCGCGAGGATCAACTGGGCCTTGCGTTCTTTATCCGAAAGGCCGGTCAGTTCGCCGACCAACGCCTGGGTCACCTTTTCGCCCGCCGGGAGTTCCCGGGCGGCCTTCATCGCAACGCCGAACATCTTCGAATCGGTTCCCTGAATCTGCTTGACGAGCAGATCGATCCCCTTTTCGCCCAGCGTCAGGATTTCGTGATACACGGCCGATTCCTTTTGGAAATCGCTAATCATCGGAATCGCGGGGATATTGTGATAAATTTTGGCCGCGTTGACGGTGTCCCCTTTCGCCCGGATGATCTCCGCGCAGTTAAACGCCCCGTCGGCGATCGCCCGTTGAAAGTCCGCCGGTGTCACGTCCAGGTTCATATCCAGCATCCCGCCGGCGTAAAATCGGACCGCTTTCTCGGATGCGATCATCCCGTAGGCGGCGGCGACCGCCCGGGCGACGTTGATGTCCTTCCGGCCCGCCGCGTCGTCGTTCGCGAGCAACGCCAAAAGAACTTCGTCCGCCCCCGGATTCCGCCGGATGCCGATGCTGTTGATCACGCCGATCAGCAGTTTGCCTTTGAGTGTCTTCGTCGCGTCCCAAAGGGCCTGATCGACTTCCGTTCCCGGGATCGGTTCCAAGGCGTAACGGGCATAGTGCGACATTTTCTCATCGGATAGCGCCGCCGCGAGAACCGGGACCGCCTCTTTCGTGCCGTGGGTCGCGAGCCGCTTGCAGGCGAGCATCTTGAGGAAGAGACTCTCGTTCTCCGTCCCCGGTTGTTGGAGAATCTCGATCAGGACGTTCTCATCGTTCGTCGTTTGAAGCGTCTTCGCGATTTCTCCGTATTCCCCTTGGAGTTCTTCCGTTTCCGTCCGGAGCCAGCTTTGGGCCGCCGCCGTCGAGACGAGGCAAACGACCGCTACAAAAAACAAGAGCGTCAGTAGTTTTGTTTTCATGATAACTGTTATTGAATAAGGATATATTTTATTAATTAGTTCACGAATTGCGGGCATCAAATCCCCCCACAAATTCTTAATTTTTAATTCATAATTCTTAATTTTTAGATCCGCCACGGTTCGCGCATCGCGCGGGTCCGCATCCGGTTCGCCTCGTCGTCGTTGACGAACGATTCGGTCTTCGGGTCGAACGTCACCTTGCGGCCCAGCTGCCAGGCGATGTAGGCACAGTGCGAAGCGATGTGCGCCCAAGCGGCGACGTTCGCGTTCGAGGCCGGGTTACGCCGGGTCTTGCAGCATTCCAGGAATTCGCGGATATGGTTGTCCGGATCGGTTCCCGGGGTTCCGAAGAATTTCAGTTCGGACCGCAGGGCGTCGGAAGAAACGGCCATTCGCCCGGTGTCGCCGGTTTCGACCCAGCCTTCTTCCCCGACATAACGGCAGGAGCAGGTTCCGAGACCCAACCAGCCGTGCTCGCGCATCACGAGCTTGACGCCGTTGGCGTAAAGGGCGTCGACGCGATCGCTCTTGTTGCCGTTCTCATCGAGCACCGGCCAATATTCGACCGGGACCGTGTCGTCCGACTGGTTGCCCCATTGGCAAAGATCAACGGTGTGCGAGCCCCATTCGAGAATGCCGCCGCCATGAAAATCGAAAAAGCCCCGCCAGCCGCCGCGGATGTACGTCGAGTTATAAGGCCGCCAGGGACAAGGACCGAGCCAACGATCCCAATCGACCTCTTCGGCGGCCGGGAGCGGTTCGGCCGGGAGCCAATCGTGGGTCGTTCCGGGAGCGAGCGTGTTGGCGTGCACTTCGGTCAGCTTGCCGAGTTTCCCTTCGTGCGCCATTTTCGCGGCCAATTGGAAGTTGCCGATGTTGCGGCGCTGCGTGCCCGCTTGGAAGATCCGGCCGTATCGGTTGACGGCATCGGCGACGGCCCGGCTTTCCTGGATCGTGAGGGAGAGCGGCTTTTCGCAGTAAATGTCTTTTCCGGCCTTCGCCGCACAGATCGAGGCCATGGTATGCCAACGGTCGCCCGTCGCGATCAACACGGCGTCGATATCCTTGCGATCGAGAAGTTCGAACATGTCGCGATACATCGCGCAGTCGTTGTTTTTGTAGAAATCGTCCGCCATTTTCTTGATGTCGCGACGTCGGGTTTCGCGGCAATCGGCGATCGCGACGAATTGGACGACCTTTTCCCGCATAAAGACGCTCAGATCGTGTCCCCCGCGGCCGCCGATCCCGAGCCCGCCCAGGGTGATCCGGTTGCTGGGGGCGACTTCTCCGTCTTTGCCGAGCAGCTTGCCCGGGATGTATTGCGGAAGCGTGAGAGCGGCTCCCGCCAACGCGGCGCTCTTCAGAAAGCGGCGCCGTTGCATGTTCGGTTGATTCGACATTCTTCCTCTCCTCGGTATTTAAAAGGGATGACGGTAAGTAACGAAAAATTCCAATAAAGAAATTATCCTACCGGGAAGAACGGCGAAAATCAATCATCGCATCGAAAAAGATTCAAAGACGACAACGAGCCGGGACCTGCGGTCCCGGTTACGTTCATCGCGAGAAAAGAGAGCAACTCAAGACGGAGACAGCCCGGGGGCACAGCCCCCGGCTCGTTATTGTTGCTCGTTGTAATCGCTCGTTTCAAGAGAGCAACGCGTGCACCTTCTTGAGTAGCTCGTGGATCGGGAGCTGTTGTGGGCAGCGGCCTTCGCACGTCCCGCAGTCCGTGCAACCCGAAGCCCGTTTTTCCTCCGGCATGAACTGGTAAATCAGCTTGTCGAACGCTTCCGATTTCGGCAGGGCGTGCAGATTGTTGTAAATGTCGAAATTCTCGGGAATATCGACCCCGCTCGGGCAAGGGAGGCAATAGCGGCATTTCGTACATTTGATCGGGGCCGCCTTTTCGTATTCCGCCCGCAGTGTTTCGATAAAATTCCGCTCTTCTTGCGCGAGTCCGCCGGTCCCGCTCCGGTTCGCGATTTCGAGGTTGTGCTCCAACTGCGACATGCTCGACATACCACTTAGCAAATGGGAGACTTCCGACTTGTCCCAGACCCAACGGAGGGCGAGATCGGGTGGGTCGAACGGGCTGTTTTCGAACAGTTCCTTCATTTTTCCGATCGGTTCGGCCAAGACGCCGCCGAAGAGCGGTTCCATGATCACGACCGAAAGGCCTTTCCCTTTCGCGTATTTCAGCCCTTCGGTTCCGGCCTGGATCGCGTTGGTGATGTAGTTGTACTGGATCATGCACATATCCCAATCATGCGCATCGACGATCTCGCGAAACAGGTCGATATTATCATGAAAGGAAAACCCGAGGCGTTGGATTTTCCCCTCTTGCCGCTTTTTTTCGGCCCAATCGATCAGGTTGTAATCCTTGATCTTTTGCCAAAGCGGCTGTTGCAGGGAATGAAAAAGGTAAACGTCGATCGAATCGGTTTTGAGGTCCCGCAACTGCTCTTCGAGCATCCGGTCGCATTGAGCGGCATCCGTCACATCCCAGAGCGGGAGTTTGGTCGCGATCATCACCTTTTCGCGGTATCCCCCGGCGAGGGCCTTGCCGAGAAACGCGTCCGCCTTCCCTTCGTGATAAACCTTCGCGGAATCAAGGTAATTGATGCCGGCGTCGATCCCGCGCCGGACCATCCGAGTCGCTTCCGCTTCGTCGATCGGCCCGTTCGGCAACCCATCGGTCGTCGGCAGCCGCATGCAACCGAAACCGAGGGCGGAAACCTGACGCTTGTCTTTACCGAATTCTCTATATTGCATGGCACTTGGGAAAATTAAAAATTATGTATTATTTCAGCCGTTTGGAGTTTTTTGAAATCCCCCCCTTATCGTCATTTCGAGCGAAGCGAGAAATCTCACCCTTGCCGAAAGGACCGGAATTCAACTCCTCTCGCGAGGGTGAGATTTCTCCTTGCGCTACGCTCCAGTCGAAATGACGAAAAAACGCCGAACCCTGAAAGGATTCCCCATTCTTATTTTTTAATTCTTAATTCTCAAGCGGTCTGACCCAGATGTTTCGAAATCGGACGCCGGAATGATGATCTTGCAGCAGGATCGGACCTTTTTCGCGATCGAGCGGCGGGGGGAGCGTTTTGTGAGCGGCCTTGCCGAGCACCTTGACATGATTTTGCACCAGCACGCCGTTGTAAAAGACGGTGAGGTAGGCGGGGGTTTCCTCAACACCGTTGACGATTTTCGGGGCGGTAAAAATGATGTCGAAGCTCTGCCATTCTCCCGGTGCCCGGGCCGGATTGACGAGCGGCGGGTACTGCCCGTAAACGGCTCCGGCATTCCCGTCGGCGTAAATGTAACTGTCGTGCGATTCGATGATCTGGATTTCGACGCAGCCGAGGAGCATCACGCCGCTGTTGCCCCAGTTCATTCGATCCTGCCGTTCGGTCGGCGTCGCCCATTCGATGTGCAGTTGGCAGTCGCCGAACTGCTCGACCGTTTCGATCGTCCCGGTCTCGCGAATGTTGAATGCGTTGTCTTTGATCGCCTGGTCCAGAATCCCGGTCGGTTTGCCCCGCCAATGCTCGAGCGAAGCCCCGTCGAACAGGATCGTCGCATCGGACGGCGGGATCGTCCCCAAATCGCCGACGCCCGGCTCGATCATGAGGGGCTGCGGCCGGGCCTGGTCGTGCACGCGCCAACGCGAATTCGGGAGGAGCGGCGTATCGGTGTAACCGGGGGCCTCTTCCGCGGCCGAAGCAAACGGTCCCAACACGAGGCCAAGGGCGAACAGGGCGAAAAAAGTTCGAAGCGACATGAGCGTTGACTCCTTATTGGTCTGCGCGAAAATTTTGACCTAAAAATAACAGCCCGAAATGAAGCGCAACGTAGTGAGGGATATGACGTTTTCAACCCTCACTGCGCGATGCTTCGTTTCGGGCTGCTATTTCTCGGGCCAAATTTTAGAGCGGATCAGTAAATTCATTTTTCGAAAAATGGGATACAATAACCGATTAGAGCAAATCAACGCTTGTTTTTCAAGGGCGTAATTTTTACCGCAATTGCTCAGGGACGTCGACGACGAAGATTTGGTGGTAACGGTCGCCGTTTTCGTGCCGCGGCTCGCGGTTGTAGGCGACTTTCGAACCGTCCGGCGAAAATACGACGGCGAGGCTGCTCGGAGCGTCCGCGTCGTCCGATCGCGGGGTTAGCCGAAAGGTCTGGGTTTCCGTCGAAACGCAAACCGATCCGTCCGCAAGATGGGCGATGCTTCGGCCGTCCGGACTCCAGGAAAGCGGCGAGGCGACATCGCTCTTAACCTTCGACCATTGCCACGGCTCGCCGCCGTTGGGGGAAACCGTCCAGATTTGGACGATTCCGTCGTCGTCTTTCATGAGAAAGGCGATTTTCGAACCGTCCGGCGAACCGCGAAGCCAATGCCGCGTCCCTTGTACTCCCGGATACTTGCGGTCCGCTGTTCGGGTCAGCCGCCGCTGGACGACGTTTTTCGGCGGCAACGGACGCCGGGTTTCGGTCCCGCCCAGCGGACCGTCCCCTTCGATCGTCAGCTCTTCCGCCCGCTCCGGAAGATCGACCAAAAAGAGCTCGATCAGCGGTTGTTCGCCCCCTTTGCCGTCCGGAACAACCAACTCCCCGAGAAAGGCGATCGCCCGTTTTTGCCGGCTGCCGTCGGCTTTGAGGTAACCGTCTTTTCCGACCCAGCCCTCTTCGAAAGCCCGGCGAATTTCGTCGCTGTCCGGCTTCGGAGCGTTAACCGTTCGCGAGATCAGCACCGAAAAATAGCCCCCGTCGTAATTTCGCGGGTGGTTGCGATTGGCTTGAACCGGCCCGAGCGGAACGCTGAGGCCGATGTTCCGCTGGTCGAAATCATGGGTCGGGGCGTTCGGGTCTTGATCGAGCGCGTTGAGCACGTGATCGTTATAGGTAAAGCTGACCCATTGCCCGTCGGGGCTGAAAACATGAACGTGCGAACCGCCCCGGAGCGCGCCCGGAACGAACGGCGGGGCGAAATTGCTGGCATCAAGATTTTCGGTCGACCCGTCGGGCCGACGGATCAGCCCTTGCCGGTGTTGAAAGGAATACCGCCAATCGGCCGTGGGACGTTCCGGCCCGAGAATGAAAACGACCCGATCCTCGGTCGGCGAAGCGGTTACGACGCCGCAAAACGCGCCGTTTCGCGATTCGTACAGTGTTTCGACCGCCCCGGTTTCGACGTTAACCCGTTCGATCCGCTCGCCGCTGAAATCCGGGGCTCCGTTTCCGGGCCGAATATCGTAAACGAGCCAATCTCCGCCGGGCATCCAACAGCCGGTGTTCGTGAGAATGTGTTCGTAAGGAGCAGTGGTGATTTGTCTTTCCTTCGCCGGAAGGTCGGTGATATTCGGCATGGTTTCTCCCGCGTTTGCCCCGCAAATCGTGAGGATGCAAACGAAAAAAAAGGGAACTCTATACTTGATTCCACAATTCAATATTTCTCTCACTAAGGCACAAAGATCACAAAGGAATTGAGAAATTTGAGTTGTTCTTTGCGTCCTTCGTGCCTTTGTAAGAAAAAACAGAGCATTTGGGTAAGGTTGTGGAATTAAATATGTAATTCCCAAAAAAAAGGCAAACGGTTTCATTGTCCTGCGGAGCTCCGAGAAGGATT
>JAVBSX010000186.1:0-3200 GCA_031556455.1 Thermoguttaceae bacterium | reverse complement strand
CGGGTTTTACGGCTTGACCTTGCCGCTGCTCAAGCACGGCATCCCGGTCCGGGCCGTGCAGTTGGACAACGTGCTTCGCTTTCCCGGATACCTGGACCGCTACAAAATCCTGGTCCTCAGCTATGAATTTCAAAAACCGTTGCACCCGGGCGTGCACGCCGTTTTGGCCGATTGGGTTTCGCGCGGCGGGACGCTCGTGTACGTCGGGGCGGAAACCGACCCGTTTCATTCGGCCAAAGATTGGTGGAACCTTGCCCCGCAAGATTTCGGCACGCCGACGGAACACTTGATGCAATCCCTTTCGCTGGAGCGTAAGCCGAACGACGGGACCTACACGTTCGGCAAAGGGAGCGTCGTCGTCGTCCACAAGCATCCGGCCTATTTCAGCCGCTCAAAAGAATCGGCGGACGAACTGCGGTCGATCGTCCGAAACTGTGTTGAAAAACAGGGGCAACGGCTGATCGAACGGAACCATTTTCTGTTGCGTCGCGGCCCTTACGTGATCGCGGCGACCTTGAACGAATCGGTTTCGGAAGAGCCGCTCGTTCTCAAAGGGAAATTTCTCGACCTGCTCGAAGCCGACCTGCCGCTTAAGAACGAAGTTTCAATCGCTCCGGGAACGCAAGCTTGGCTTTTGGATATGGAAAAAGTAACCGCTCCCGCCCCGGCGTTGCTTGCCGGAGCCGGCCGGATCGAAAGCTGGACCCCGGCGGCCGATTCGCTCGCCTACGTGATTTCGACGCCGCTCAAAACGGAAACGGTCGTCCGGCTGTTGCTCCCTCGTGAGCCGAAGTCGGTCGCGATCGACGGCCAAGCGGCGGACGGCTCGGCGTTTTCGTGGGACGCGGGGAGTTCGACGCTGCTGCTGCGGCATCCCGGCAACCCGAAAGGGGTCGCCGTCGCAATCGGTTGGTGAGAGATTCCGATTGAAAACAGCAGCCGGAAGCGTCAGCGCCCGGTTTTTCATACGGCAACGCGACTCAAACCCGGCGCTAACGCTTCGGGCTGCTGTTTCGGGGAATTCGTAATACTTCTGCTGTTCGGAGTTTTTTGAAACAATCCCTCTCTGTTCGTCATTTCGAGCGGAGCGAGAAATCTCACCCTCGCCGAAAGGGCCTGAGTTCGTCCCCACTCGCGAGGGTGAGATTTCTCCTTACGCTACGCTTCAGTCGAAATGACGAAAATCACCATACGACCGAAGTGTTGCCGTTTTTTTCGAGAAGCGTTCCAGTTCCCGCCGCCGAATGCCGATACGAAGGATGATATTGTATCACCTCGAAGCCGTTCATATTCCGCAACCCTTATTCCTTTAGCAATCGGCATAAACCATGAACCAGGAAACGATCGCGCAATCCGGCGTTGTCGGAGCAGGAGGGGCCGGGTTTCCGACCCATGTCAAATTGTCCGGACAGGCGGATACCGTCGTGATCAACGCCGCCGAATGTGAGCCGCTCTTGCATAAGGACAAGGAGCTGATCCTCAGCCGCGGCGAAGAGCTGATCGCCGGACTCGCTCTCGGGATGCAACTCGTCGGCGCCGCCCGCGGGGTCGTCGGAATCAAGGGGAAATACCAATCGGTGATCGACCGGTTGCGGCCGAAGCTGGCCAAGGGTATGGAAATCATTCCGCTCGACGACGCCTACCCTTCCGGGGACGAGTTCATTCTCGTGTACGAAACGCTCGGACGGGTGATCCCGCCCGGCGGCATCCCCCTCGCGGTCGGAGCCGTTGTGATGAACGTCGAAACGGCGATCAACGTCGCCGCCGCTCCGCGAACGCCCGTCGTCGAGAAATACGTTTCCGTCGCCGGGGCGGTCGAACATCCCTGCACGGTTCGCGTGCCGATCGGGGCACCGCTCGCGGCGTGCCTCGGCCCGGCCGGGAAAATCCTGATTCCCGACCCTTGCTTCGTGATCGGCGGGATCATGATGGGCCAGCTCGAAAGCGATTTGAGCAAGCCGGTTACCAAAACGACCGGTGGGATCATCGTCCTGCCTCGCGAAAACGTCGTCGTTCGCCGCATGAGCCGAAGTTGGAACGACATCGCGAAGATCGGTCGCTCGGCGTGCGACCAATGTTCGTTCTGCACGGAACTCTGCCCACGCAACCTGCTCGGACACCCGATCGAGCCGCATCGGGCGATGCGCAGCCTCGGCTTCAATCTCTCGCGACAATCGGACGTGCCCGGAACGCAATTCTGCTGCGAATGTAATCTTTGCAGCATGTACTCCTGCCCGGAAGATTTGGACCCGAAAAACGTTTGCGCCGAGAACAAACGGCGGCTGCTCGCCGAGAAAAAACGGTACGAGAACCCGCCGTTCCAACAAAATCGGGCCGCCCTGCACATGAAAAACCGCAAGGCCCCGACCCACCGTTTGATGCAGAAAGCGGGTTTGACCTCTTACACGAACAAAGGCCCGCTCGTTCCGGAACCGATCGCGGTCGGCGAGGTCGCGATTCCGCTCAAACAGCACATCGGCGCCCCTTGCGAGCCGGTGGTGCAGCCCGGCCAAACCGTCGAGCGGGGCCAGTCGATCGCGGTTCGCCCGGTTGCCGACGGCAAGGCGGCGCTCGGGGCCGACATTCACGCTTCGATCCGGGGCACGGTTACGGCAATCGAAGCCGGTCTGATCCGGATTCGCGGTTAGAGCATTTCACGTTTTGTTTCCCGAAAGCGAGGCCAGGAAACGAAAAGAGCCGCAATCTTTTGGATTGCGGTTCTTTCGGATCGAGTCCGTGTCCGCCCCATTTTTTGAGTGCCAGTCAATCGGAGCGTTTTTTCTCCAAAAAACGCTTTTTCGGCTATTCTTTACTCACGTATCCGAGAAGAAAAATAAAGCCCCCGGCAGCCCAAAAACCGTAACAGAGATTTTTGGGGATCGAAAGGACGAGCGGCCCTTGCTCGGCGGTGATGCCGGTTACCTGTTCGAGAACATTACCCGGGGCGGCTTTTTCGTTTTTCGTCAACCGGCCGAGAAATTCGCCGACCGCGGGCGTCAAGGTCGCCTTTTGGACGCTGAAAAATTCCAGCCCGAGAAGCAACAGCAGGCAGCCGAAAATCATTTTGGTGTTGCGTGAGATTTTCATTTTTTTCTGACGGTTGGCAACAGTCAAAAAACACAAGCTTCATTTAAAACGTGACAATGACGGAGCCGCGTGCTGTGCACGCGCAGTATTAATGCCGACCTTACACGGCGCGT
>JAVBSX010000376.1:0-2787 GCA_031556455.1 Thermoguttaceae bacterium | reverse complement strand
GACCAGTTGTGTTGCGGCCTCGCAAATCGCCCTGCGCGTTTCCTGCTTCAGGTTCGGGGCCGGGGATTCCTCGATCAGTTTCTGGTGCCGGCGCTGCATCGAGCAGTCCCGTTCCCAGAGATGCACGACGTTGCCGTGCTGGTCGGCGACGATTTGGACCTCGACGTGCCGGGGATTTTCGATCAGCTTTTCGAGATAAATGTCGCCGTTGCCGAAAGCCGCGCTCGCTTCCTGAACGGCTTGGGCGATCGCGCTTTTCAACTGTTCCTCGTCTTTGGCGATCCGCATTCCCCGGCCGCCGCCGCCGGCCGAAGCCTTGATGAGCACGGGAAAGCCGACTTTTTTGGCGAATTTGAGGGCGTCGGATTCGTTTTTGATCAGCCCTTCGCTCCCCGGAACACAGGAAATGCCGGCTTTCTGTGCGATTTGCCGGGCCGAATTCTTGTCTCCAAGCAGCGACATCGCCTCGGAACTCGGGCCGATAAATTCGTAACCGCAGCTTTTGCAGACGTCGACGAAATGGGAATTTTCGGCCAACAGCCCGTACCCGGGGTGTATCGCGTTGACGTCCGCGATCTCGGCGGCGCTGATGATCCGGTCGATTTTGAGATAACTGTCCGCGGCCTTGGCCGGTCCGATACAAAAGACCTCATCGGCGAGGTCCAGATAGGCGGCTCCGCGATCCGCCTCGCTGTAAACGGCGACGGTTTCGATCCCCATTTCCTTGCAGGCCCGGACGATCCGAAGGGCGATTTCCCCACGATTGGCGATTAAAATGCGTTTGAACATAGACAGGTCAAAATGATTGCTTTCCGCGAAAAAAATGGACCGGAGTTTCGAACTCGAATCTCGCGGTTTCGGGGCTTTCGTCGCTTCGCTCAGGAAGCCCCTTGGCTCATTTTTCGCGGGGAGCACGGTATTGTTTCGATTCAATCACAAAGCATCAAATTCCGCACGATCATTGTAGGTATATTTTAAGAAAATTCAAGGGTTGCGTTTACGGTTCCGGTTCGACGGATGCGTCGGAATTTTGTTGGCATTTCAAAGGTCGGTCGCCAACGCGCGCCGTATTTCAGAAAAACAGCCGCATGAAAATCACACGGGATCGCGGAACTTCCGCAACGCCGTCCTACAGAATAAACTTTCGGATATCCTCGTCCTGGGTGATTTCCCGAAGTTGCTTTTTGACATAGGCGGAATCGATCACGAGCCGCCCCTGTTTCATGTCCGGTGCCTCGAACCCCAGTTCCTCAAGAAGCCGCTCCATGATCGTGTAAAGTCGCCTCGCCCCGATATTCTGCGTCCGCTGGTTCGCCTCGAATGCGTGGTTGGCCAGTTCGAGGATCGCGTCCTCTTCGAAACGGATCTCGAGCCCTTCCGTTTGCATCAGCGCCTTGTACTGCTTCGTCAACGAGCCGCTCGGCTCGGTCAAAATGCGAATAAAATCCTCTTTCGTCAAATCGCTCAACTCGACCAGGACCGGGAACCGCCCTTGCAGTTCCGGCATCAGATCGCTCGGCTTCGAACGGTGAAAGGCCCCCGCGGCAATAAAAAGAATGTGGTCGGTCCGGACGTAACCGTATTTCGTCTGCACCGTCGTTCCTTCAACGATCGGCAGCAAATCCCGCTGCACCCCTTGCCGGGAAACGTCCGCCCCGTGCTGCTTTTCGCTTGCGACGATCTTGTCGATCTCGTCGATAAAGATGATGCCGACGTTTTCCGCCAGTTCGACGGCATCGGCTTGAACCTTTTCCTTGTTGATCAGCGAATCGCTTTCCTGTTCCAAAAGAAACGCCCTCGCATCCTGCACGGTCATCTCCCGCTGCGAACGATGCTTGGGAAGTATCTTTTCGAACATTTCGTCCAAGTTCATGTCGAACGATTCCATACCCGGCATGCCGACCATCACGGGAGTCGCCCGAGTCTCGGTCGTGATCGCGACCGTCCGCTGGTCCATCTCACCGGAAAGGAGCATCGCCCGGATTTTTTCCCGGTTCCGCAAATACCGCTGTTGCTGCGGGGATTCCGCTTCCTCGAAAATCTCTTCCGATTCGGTTTCCGCGTCGTCGTCTTCCAACGGATTTCCGGCAGCCGACCGGGCGAAGGACATGTTCGACGGAGGCGGGAGGAGGAGGTCGATCAATTTTTCCTCGACCCGTTTTTTGGCCTCTTCGCGGACTTTTTCCCGTTCCCGGGTCCGGATCAACCCGATCGCGTTCTCGACCAATTCGCGGATCATGCTTTCGACGTCGCGGCCGTAGTACCCGACCTCGGTGTATTTCGTCGCCTCGACCTTGATAAACGGCGCCCCGGTCAGGGCGGCGAGGCGGCGGGCGATTTCGGTTTTCCCGACCCCGGTCGGGCCCATCATCATGATGTTTTTCGGAGCGATCTCCTTGCGCATGCTCTCTTCGACCTGCTGTCGTCGCCAACGGTTGCGGATCGCGACGGCGACCGCCCGTTTCGCGGCATCCTGACCGACGATGTGCTTATCCAGTTCCGCAACGATTTCGCGAGGGGTTTGAGACATGAAATCAAGAGGCAAAGAGAAAGAGAATCACGGAAAATCATACTGCAAAACCGATTTTATCATGTTTTCTTTCAAGGGCAATGAACCCTGGTTTTACTCCACGAGGATTGCAAAGTCGTTGTGACCCGTCGGTCGCGCAAAAGTGAGATCGTCATTTCGACTGAAGCGCAGCGCAAGGAGAAATCTCACCCTCGCGCGAGGGCCGGAATTCCCGCTTTTTCGGCGAGGGTGAGATTTCTCGCTCCGCTCGAAATGAC
>JAVBSX010000117.1:0-29495 GCA_031556455.1 Thermoguttaceae bacterium | reverse complement strand
TTCCAGTTGCCGCTCGTCATTTTCGTGTTGGAACGGGTCGGCATCCTGCCTTTGGAAATTCTTATTACGAAATGGAAAATTTCCGTTCTCATCATTTTCCTGATTTCGATGCTTCTGACCCCGGGCGACCCGCAAAGCATGATGCTTATGGCCGTTCCGCTGACGGTTCTCTATTTCATGGGAATCGGTTTGTGTTATCTCCTGCCGAAAAAGAAGAGCGAGTTTGAATCGAATTGAAAATTGAGAATTGAAAATTACAGATCTTCACAAAAAATATCGAATCGGGCAGCAGCCGGAAGCGTAAGCGCCCGGTTTTCGACGCGGAAACACGGGGCAAACCCGGCGCTCACGCTTCGGGCTGCTGTTTGCCGTGTTCGATTTTTTGCGTAAAGATCAATAAGAATTAAGAGTATTGTCCGGAGACTGCGCGGGGCTTCGTCTCCGGCTCTTTGTGTTTTATTCTTCGCTCTCTTCGAGCATGCCCCATTGTTTGCGAAAGGCGACCTCTTTGAGGCAGGAGCGTCGCCAATTCTCGTCCCCGAGCCGGTTGAACGCGTCTTCGGCCGCGTCGTATTGGCCCCGGGCGAGCAAAATGTGTCCGAGAATCTTGTAAAGTTTGTCCCGGGTTACGACCTCGCCGATTTTTCCCGTCGTTTCAACCGCTTCGGCAAGCAAGCCGATTTCCCCTTCGCCCCGGACGATGTCGGCCAAAAGCCGCTCCTTGCCTCTCTTGAGAAGCAGTTCGTCGACGTTGTTCGATCGTCGAAATTCCGGGAACAACCCACTCGCCGCGAGCGTCGCTTTGTCGAACATTTTGCGGGCCTCTTCCGGAAAACCGGAAAGAAACAGCGTCTGCGCCAAACTCAAAAGGATCGGCGGGCGGCTTTTCGCGTCCGCGATTCTTTCAACGTCTTCAACCGTCGCAGCAAGCGATTTCCGGGCCTTTTCCGTCTCGAAAATTTGCGAATCAAGGGCGACGAGCGAGGCGAAAAGGGACGCCCGGTCGGCGGGTGATTCCAAAGACGGAATCAGCTTTCCGGCCTCGTCGAGAATTTGCGAATTTTCCTGCAAAAACGGTTGATCCTTTCCCGGTTCGAGAATCGACCAAGGGCCCGAGACGAGCGAACGGTTTTCCGTCGCTCGAGGGGCGAGATTCGTTTGAACCAGGCGAATGAAAAGGCTCGCCTTCAATTTGGGATCTCCGGAAACGGTGCGGATCGAGTCCAACATCTCCGAAAATTCGCTTCGGACTTCTTCGTTGGAAAAAGTGCCTCCGAAAAGAAAGAAAACCGCCCCCATCGCGGCGGTCCGATCTTTGGGATCGGCGATTTGCTTCGCGGTTTGAAATCCGAAATCGAACGCCCGCTTCCGAACTTGACGCTGCAATTCCGTGTCGGCAAGGTAGGCTCGGCCCAAATCCGTTGTCGCCTGAACGGTTTTCGTAAGCAATTCCGTTTGCCCCGCACCGGCGGGCATCGCGAGGGCCGTTTGCAGCGCATCGAACAACATTCCCTCGCGGATTTGCCTCAGCCCCAGTTCCCGAAGCGCAGATTGAACGTGCTGGGAATCGCCCGAGGCGAGAATCTCGCTCAGCCGGGGATGCGAATACGGCTTGCTTTCCCGCTGTTCCCGCACTCGCTGAAACGCGGATTCGTAAGATTGCAGAAGCGCATCGATTTGCGGCGATTTTGGAATAAGTCGGAGTGTGCGGAGGGAATCCTCGTATTGACCGATTTGAAATTGCTCCTTGGCCAAATCGCGAAGCAATTCCGTCCGGGTCGGGCTATTCGGTCGCATTTCGGCAATCGATCGGCCCGCTTCCTCCAAAAGTCGCGATTTCATTTGCAAGGAGGCGAGCTGGGTCAGTTCCGAATCGACCGAGGCCGATTTCGGAAAGCTCCGCAAAATCTCGAACAGATCGTCAAGGAGGATTCGGGCGACTCCGACATCGCCGAGGGCGATCAGCATCGAAGCGATCGTCAACCGGGAAACCCCCTGATCGGCGTCGAGAAAAAGCCCCCGGCTGCGGCGGTCCGCACGAATCAACAGTGCTGTCGCGTCGGCCTTTTGCCCCCATTTGATCAGGTCTAAGGCCGTGTTGATCGAAATGCGGAGGTCTTCCTCGTCCAATTGTCGCCGCTCGACCGGAGGAGCTCTCAGGATATTTCGTTCCTGGGAATCGGGAGGGCCATCGTTTGCATACCGGGGATCTTCCGTGTTTCGGGTCGCGAGACCCAAGGATCTACGGATTTTGGGGTTTTGCGGATTGTCGAAAATCGAAAGCGCGTTCGCCTTGAGCGTGGGCGGCAGGGCAACGGTCGTTTTTAAGACGTTGCCCGTCAGTTCGCGAAGTTCCGTGTTGCACATCATGTCCGAATCGAACAATGCTCGGAGGACCGGAAGCTGGTTGTCCTCCGGCTGAAGGTTCGTGATCGCGGAAAAAACCTGCTCAAGAGCCTGTCGGATTCGCTCGGGGTTGGCAAGGGAAAAGAGAGTTTCCCCCCCTTCCTCGGGAGAAGTTTGCTCGGCAAGGTCGGTTGCAAAATGAGGCAGGCGGTCTTCGATGATCGAACACAGCAATTTCGCCTGGTTGGCCGGTGTCGTCAAACGGTTGATTGTCGCCAAGGCCGCTTCCATTTCCTGAAGACGGATCTGTTGCTCGGCGATATAGGAATAAAAGGATTCCCGTCGGCCTACATCGCGCGATGATTCGGCCGTTCGATTCAGGTTTTGAAAAAAAGTTTGCGATTCGTTCTTCAAATTCAAAACGAGAATCGCGTTCAACATATCGGTGAGCAATTTGCGTTGGCTCGGCATTTCCGGATTGAGAGGATATTCGATCATGCCGCGGAAAAAAGAGCGGATCGAGGAAACCGCGTTGATTTTGTTGTCCTCCCGGATGTAATACCAGGTCAAGGGGACCATGAGGCCGTTGCGCGTTTGCCGACCGAATTCGTCCTCGTTCAAGGCGTTCAAGATTTCGGGGATGTTGGTTACAATCCGCAATGCGAGCAGAGCCTCGAAGGTTTCGGCCAAGGCACCGGCTCGTTCGAGCGGGTCTTTAACCGCAGCCGCCTCTTGAATGGTCGCGGACACGTTTTGATGTGCTAACACTTCGACGTCTTTGGGAGCTTTCCCGGACCGCTGCGCCGTTTCGACCCCATATCGAATTTTTTCCGACCATTTTCCCCCGGCGGACAACGGAATGACATCGTTTTTCAGGGACCCGGATATGCGATCGGAGTGTAACGATTGCGAGCGTTCCCCCCAAAAAAGAAAAGCGATAACAAGAATAAGCAATATGCCGCCGCCGATCAGGACCAAGCGTTTCATATTCCTGCAATAATGAAGAAAAAAGGGGAGGGACATGCTCAAACAACAGCCGCCTTCGCATGATACCGCAATCACATAACGAAAACAAGCCCGCGTTGATTTGCGTTATGCTAGACTTGTTCGGAACGGAAAGGTAGCCGACCGATCTCCGAGCGGTCGGGTCGGCGGCAGCCGACAGTGCCCCGCCAAACGGCTTCCAGTCGTCGATTACGACGACGTAACCGCTCGGAGATCGGTTACCGACCTTCGTATCCGATTTCGCCAAATTTCCCAATTTGATGCTACCGATCAAGGCTATTCAAATTTTAGTGCATATGAACCAAAATTGAACTTGTGTAAAAAACACGTTCTGGTAAAATATGCGTTATTGAAATAGTGTCGTTTTTCCGCCCGCGTGCGGTCTATTGTGCCGGTGATAAAAAATGAACCGGGCATTATTTTGCACGAAGTGTAACGAAATTCAAAATAATGCGGACCATGTCAAATCGTGACACGGACAACGGGCCAAATTTTATTGCCTCGTCGATAAATTACCGAATGCTCACTGTTCAACACCAGATTGCATTTAAACTTTTATGATCAAAAAACTTGAAATCGTCTATGTCGTTCCTTCCCGTTACGACGACGAAGGTTACGTCAAAAGGTATATTTGGGGCGTCGTCCCCTCGAATTCCCTCGCGGTTCTCAAAAGTCTCACCGAATCCCTCGCCGCCGAAAACCCGTTTCCCGGCATCGAGATTTCCGTGTCTTCTTACGACGACAACGTCGAAAAGATTCCGTTCAAGAAGATCGCCCGACTCAACCGTCGCGGCGACACCAAGGTCGTCGTCGGCCTCGTCGGCGTGCAGACCGGGCAGTTTCCCCGGGCGGCCGATATCGCGCTCGAATTCAAAAAACTCGGCGTCGATGCGATGATCGGCGGGTTTCACGTCAGCGGCGTCCTTGCCCTGTTCGAAGAATTGACGCCCGAACTCCAGGAATTGACCGACCGGGGCGTTACTCTGATCTGCGGCGAGTCGGAAACTCCCGGCGTGCTGCAATCCCTGTTTCAGGACGTCTTGGACGGCAATCTTCAACCGATTTACCGTTTTCCGAAAGCCCCGGACTTGAAAGAGGCCCCGTTGCCCCAGGTCGATCCCTCCTACGTCGATCACTTCGGAGCCCGCTGGGCGACGATCGATTCGAGCCGCGGCTGTCCTTACGGCTGCACTTTCTGCACGGTGATCAACATTCAAGGCCGGAAAATGCGCTGCCGCGAAGCCGATGCCGTCCTCGCGACGATCCGCCGGAATCACGGCAAAGGGGTCAAGAATTTCTTCTTTACCGACGATAATTTCGCCCGGAGCCGCATTTGGCGCGAGGTCTTCGACGGGATGATCGAAATGCGCAAAGAAGGCTTGAACGTCGGCTTTATGATGCAGATCGACACCCAATCGTGCAAAATCCCGGATTTCGTCGAAAAAGCGAAAGCCGCCGGCTGCCGGTCCGTTTTCATCGGAATGGAAAGCGTCAACCCGGCGAACATCGCGGCGGCCGGAAAATCGCAAAACAGCGTCGAGGAATACCGCGAAATGGTCGGACGTTGGCAGAAAGCCGAAGTCGTCGTACACGTCGGCTACATCATCGGCTTCCCGAACGATACGACCGAATCGATCAAGAGCGACGTCCATTTCCTGCGCGATCATGTCGGCGTCGACCTGGTCTCCTTCTTTATGATGACCCCGTTGCCCGGTTCCGTCGACCATTTCGAGATGGTCAAGCGGGGCGAGGCGATCGATCCCGATTTGAACAAATACGATTCGTTTCACGAAGCGTTCCAGCACCCGAACATGCCGAACGGCCAATGGGCGGAGGCGACGAAAATCGCCTACACCGAATTTTACACCAAGGACAATTGCACGACGATCTTGCGACGGATCGCCCGGAAGCATTATTGGTTCATGTTCTGGAGCCTGATCTGGTACCGTTATTCCGGCGTTTTTTCCGGAACACACCCGATGATGACCGGTTTCTTTCGAGTGAAAAACCGGCTCGAACGCCGCTCCGGCTTCAAAAAAGAAGGGTTGTTCCAATTCGCTTGGCGTTGGGTCAAGGATTTCGTGCTCGATGCGCGTTCGTATGTCCGGCTGTTTTTCGAATTTCAGGAAATCTGGTTCCTGACCCGACGACCGGAAGCGGACGCGATTCTGCTCGATGTGTCCCCCGAACCGAAAACGGCCCTGCTGCGAACC
Organism: Thermoguttaceae bacterium; assembly: GCA_031556455.1. Classification (GTDB taxonomy): domain Bacteria; phylum Planctomycetota; class Planctomycetia; order Pirellulales; family Thermoguttaceae; genus JAVBSX01. Next base: position 23,931 of record JAVBSX010000117.1, on the reverse strand, counting down.
GGCGACTGGTCGAAGGACGAAACGCAGCCTCAACCGTTCGTCCTTGAACCGCTCGCGATTTCCGGAAACGGTGCGGAACCGCCGTCGGCTCTTAAACCGATTGCCGTTCCGAACTCCCCGGGCTGGGGATTCGCGGCGCTCGCCGATTTGCGACGACATTGGAACACGGTGCAACAACGGGTCGCCGAGTACAACTGGTCGGGCCGTTGCGATGCCGCGATTCAGGAAATTCGCCGCGTTCTCGCCGTTACGGCCCAAACCTTGCGGGAGAGAAGCGAAAGCCTGATCCAACGCCCGAGCCGTTCCTGCAAAAAACAGGCGATTGCCTTACAGCAGGTCGTATCCGAAATCGAAGAGCAGTTGGTTACGATCGAAAAGAATCCGACGGACAAAACGGTATTGTACCGCTCGCAGCATTTCATTCGCGAAAGGCTGATCGCCCGATACGAGGAATTGACGCATCGGTATGTCCGGACCCGCCGCCGGGTCAACGGTTGGGGGAAAGACGCCCTCACGAAACTGAAAAAGGGCAGGGTCCTGACGCTGACGGGGCAGTCCCTTTTCCGGGTCCCGGCCGCGGCCTGTCTCGAAACCTACCTTTCCCTCCGCTTCAGCATCGCGGCCTTGCGAAAAGAATTGTAAAACCGCATATCTGTTTAGCCGAGCGGCGCAGACGCCGGTGTTATGCAACTCTGTACGGTCTCCTTTCGAACAGAAGCCGGAAAGGAGCCGTACCCGGCGCATTGACGGGGTGTTGGTTTCAATACCAAGCAACTGTGTACAATTAACCACGTCAAAAGCGAGGGTGAGATTTCTCGCTCCGCTCGAAATGACACGGTAATTTGGTTTACTGTTCCCAACCGGCGTTCAATCTCAACATACCGTCAATGCGCTGTGCTTCTTTCCGGCTGCTGTTTTCAGATCAAATTTTTTTGCGGACAGCAAGCGACCGTACTTTCTACTTATTCGCTTGAAACGACGCTTTGAGCGTTCGGGAACCGCCGATCTCGCTCGCCGTGATCCCAAGCGTTTTGCCGAGCAGTGCGTCTCCCTGCGGAATAACGTAACGATGATCGTGCCGACCGAATCCCTGGTTGAGGATCATCATTTTTTGCATCTGCCGGCCCGGGATCGACAGGGTGCATTTGAACGAAACCGGTTTTTCCGAATCGTTGATCAACGCCTGCCGAACGGTCAGTTCGTTGGTTCGCACATTGAGATGCGTGATCGGCGGTTCGAGGTACACGTCCCCTTCGCCGACGTTGATCCGTTCGTAAACGGAAAACTCTCCCGTCCCCGGATCAAGCCCTTCCAGCTTGCAGTCGATCCGAAACGGCTGCGAGCCGCTGACCGCTCGCGGGGTGAGGACGATGCTGAAGGGGGTTTTCAAGGTTTCCCCTTCCGCGAGGTTGAGCGGAATCGAAACCGGATCGACATTCCAACCGGGCGGGGCGACGAGGTTGATCGAACCGCCCAGCCCGTGATTCGAATTGTTGGCGAACGAGAACGTATTGGGGATTTTCGGGCCGCATTGGCTCGGAATCCGCTTCTTTTCCAACTCGAATCCCTGCCGGATCCGTGCAACGGTCATATCGACGCCGGTTACGAACGACGGGAGCGGCCCGACGGGAACGACTTGGGCGCGGCCGTCCTTGGTCGGTTTCGACCGCTTGCCCCAAAGATCGACGATCTCGCAATCCGTGCCGAGGAACAGCACTTCGTCGACCGGATTCTCGCGGCTCGCCGCATCGTTCCAAACGACCATCACCGAGTCGTTTTCTCTCGCGAAAATCATGTTTTCGCTCTGCCCGGGCAGGGCAATGCGACCGGCGAACTGTTTTCCGCCGATCATCAACGCGGTCGTGCGCCAGGGGAGAAACAGTTCTCCGGGCGTGCCGCCGGCGTTCATGAGTCCGGTTTCGTCGTTAAACGGCTCGGGAACGAAAACCGCCTTCGCTCCGTCGTTTTTCGCCGTGATCATCCGCTGTACCATATCGTTGATCCGGTCTTCGAGCGAATATCCCGCCTTCGAAATCGGCCGCAGCACGACAAAACGCTCGCAACGGGTCGCCTCGCTTCGCTTCAGGTATTCCCCCAATTCGAGCGAAGTGAGCGGATCGGCACTCGAAAGGGAAAGAAATTCCCGGGATGTTGAAAACTTTCCGGAAGCGGCCCGGGTCGGCTCCTCTTGCCGTTCGGTCGGAAAATCGTCCGGGACCGGCCGATTCCAATCCCAGCCGAACCCGATCCCGGCCGCCGGCGCGATTTTGTCGAACTCTTCGCGAATCCGATCCAACTGCGGGCCGAGCGGATCGATCTCGACGATGCTCCGGTCTTCGTCCTCGCCCAGCTGCCAATATCGGATCAGGGCCAATCGCATCAGGCTCGGTGAGATCGAGGGGAACCAGGTTTCCGGCGAGGTGCTGAAAATCCGCGCCGCATTCAAAGGCGTCTCGGTAATTTTTTGGCGGACTTCTTCCGGCGGATCGGCAAAAAGACCGACCAGGGACAGCCCGAGGGAGCGATTCAACCATTCGCAGAGGGACGCGATTTCGTCCCATTCGTCCGTCGTCGTTTTTGCGCCGGACCAGACCGGGACCTTCAACCAGGAGATTCCGGCCTGGGAAAGAAGGGCTCTCTGGGCGAGAATGTCCTTAAAATTCTCTTTCGGAAGCGACCAGCCGAACTCGCCGCCGTTCGGAACGCTCGCGGGATTCAACACCGCGAGGGAAAGCCGGCTTCGCGGCGATCGCGGGTCGATCCCGTCCATTTCGATGCGAACCCGATAATACCCGGGAAACCGGATCGGCAAAACCCATTGCCCTCGGGCTCGGTACAGGGATTGGCTGTCTTGGGGGCGAAGAATGAAGGCGGTTTCCGGCCCGTCGTCAAGCCGCAGGGCAAGGCTCGTCTGATCCAAGACCTGCCCGAAAGCGTCCTCCAAAACGAATCGCAAGCGGTTTTGCAACGTTGACAAACCGCTCAGAAGACATTGCACCTCGATCCCTTTCGGATCGGTAAAAATATGGTCCCGGTTGATCGTCGTCAAACGGACGGTCGGGCTTTCGGTCATTTCGACGGCGGCGATATCGACCGTTCCGCTAAGGTCTTGCCGCTTGCCCGTCGTGATGTGAAAGGCGATTTGGGCAAACGCCGCCCCGGGAAACTCGGCCGGAAACGGACCGAGCCGGACCTCCCGCCAACCGTTCGAATCGCGAAACGGCACCGACGAATGGGTTTGCAGCGGTTTTCCCTCCCGGTCGTAAAACGACAGGATCATCGCAACCTCGTCGTGTACGAGTTTTTCGGTTCGAATGTAGGACGAAACCGTATAACTCAACTCGGGGATGATCGGAATTTTCGGCGTTCGCAGCAGGACGTTACCCCCTTCGAGATTGACGCGAAGTGCGCGAAAATTAACCGGGTTGGCGATTCGCTCGACTTCGATATTCAGATACTCGGGATATCCGATCCCGGTCTGTCGGGTCCAGGCGTCGGGCCAGCGATCCTGGTTTCCGTCCGTTTCCCCGTCGAAATAGCAACGGTAAACGACGGCGTTGCCCGGCGTTCGGGAGAGGATGCCGGGCGCCGCTGTCGTCGACGGGGGCGGGGGCGCAACGATAAATTCCGGATCGGTTTTGGCCCGAACCCTCGCCGCGTCGTCGCCGAGGTTGAACGATTCGTTCGGATTCGGCGGCTCAAGGGTCGGCGGGATCGGACGCCGGCTCGCGTCTTGAGCCTCAAGAGCGAGGCTCAAAAACAAAACGCCAACAATTGCCAAAAAGTAACTTTTCGCTCCCATCAGATATGGTTTGTTCTCTGGCCGCGATTGCAAAGCAAAGCTATGAAATAACTTTCGCCACCCCCGCGCAGGCGGGGGTGTTGGGGTGTCGTAAAATTTTATTGCGAATCTGGGTCAGATTGCCCCGGCGGGGCAACAACAAGGTAGCCGGGGGTGAGCGGTACCCCGCGAACCCCTGGTGATCGGACGAAGGAACCAATCGTCCCCAACGGGGGCGCACAGGGCGGTTTTTTGTGGCACCCCGTTGGGGTGCATGGGTTTTGCGCTTTGTTTCCGGGGGTTCCGCGAGTACGCTTCACCCCCGGCTACCTTGTGAGCCCCCGTTGGGGGCTGGAAAACTGCCCCTAAAATTTTACTACACCCGGGGTGTTGGTTCCATTCCAAAAATAAAGGGGCAAAATTTTTCTGGGACTCAGTATTGCAGCGATCACAATTAATCTTTACAAGCCGACATGTCATTTCGAGCGGAGCGAGAAATCTCACCCTCGCCGAAAGAGTCGGAATGCATCCCCGCTCGCGAGGGTGAGATTTCTCCTTACGCTGCGCTCCAGTCGAAATGACGACATTGTTTTTCTGAAGGGGCAATAACACTCCACTACGCTTTTGCCCCCGTGCTTTTGACGTACCATGCCTCGATCAGTCGGATCACCGTTTGCGGATTGATCGGCTTGCTGCAATACGCGTCCATTCCCGCGTCGAGACACTTTTGCACGTCCTCTTTCGTTGCGTTCGCGGTCAGGGCGATGATCGGCATCCGGGGTTTTCCTTGCTCCCGCTCCCATTTTCGAATCAAATCGGTCGCTTCGTAACCGTCCATTTCCGGCATCTGGCAGTCCATAAGGACGACATCATAGTGGTTTTTCCGGATCGCGGCGCACGCCTCGTGTCCGTTGTTCGCGATATCGCAAGTCAACCCCACTTCCTGCAAGAGGTTTTTGGCGACGATCTGGTTGACGCGGTTGTCTTCGACGACGAGCAGGTGTATCTGTCCGGTAAACGAAGATTTCGCCCGGGAGTTCGCCGAAGCGGATTGCTTCGACGAACGGGAACTCCGCTTCGACGGTTTATGCGCATCCGGAGCATTCGGATTGAAGATGCCGGAATCGATTTTTTTCCGTTTGTCCGCGTCGAACAGCTGGTTCATCACTCCGTCGAACAGCGCGGAAGTGTAAACTGGCTTGCTGATCGATTCGGTATTGCTCTCACGCAGAAACTCCGGGTCGAGTTCTTCGGCCAGGGAACGGAGTAAAATGATCGGCGGTATCTCTTCGCCGAACTGCTCTTCCCGCTCGATGAGGCGATAACAGAGCGTCAGCCCGTCGCTATCCTCCAACGAATTGTCGACGATGATCAATTCGAACGGTGTCCCGCGCTCCTCGACCTCGGTCAAAAGCCGAATCGCTTCCCGAGCGGAACCACAGGAAACGCATTTCATTCCCCAGCTCTGCAATTGGGTTTGAAGCGTTTCCCGTTGAATTTCGTTCTCATCGACGATGAGAACGGACCGGCCCGCGATTTCAAACCCGCGGCCGATCCCCCGATGGGAAATGGCCGCGCAAAAATCGCCGTCGGCATAAGGACAAACGTGAGTTTTGGACGTCCGGCAATCTTCGATGTCGTTTTGAATACACTCGCTCACCACCGGATCGCAACCGAGCGGAATCGTGAACCAAAACGAGGAGCCTTTTCCTTCTTCGCTTTGAACGCCGATTTCCCCGCCCATGAGGTGAACCAGTTTCATGGAAATCGCCAGCCCGAGGCCGGTCCCTCCATACACACGGGCAGAAGAGACATCCGTCTGGGAAAACGCCTTGAACAACCGGCTCATACGCTCCTTCGGAATGCCGATGCCTGTGTCCTCGACGTTAAAACGGACGGTGATGTTCGAGGTCCCGATCGATTCGACCTTGACGCTGATTCGTACTCCCCCTCTTTCGGTAAACTTGACCGCGTTACCCGTCAAATTGAGCAGGATTTGGCGAATTCGCCCGGAATCCCCGCGCACGATTTTCGGCAGGTTCCGGCAAAACGCGACGCCGAGTTCCAGTTTTTTTCCGGTGGCGCGGGACGCGAGAATTCCGAGCACCGATTCGACCGTCGCGACGAGATTGAACTCTTCGACGTCGACTTCGAGTTTGCCCGCTTCGATTTTCGAAAAATCGAGGATATCGTTGATCAAAAACAGGAGCGAGTTCCCGGACGCGTTGATCAGCTGAGCGTATTCGTACTGTTTTTCGCTCAATGCCGTGCCGATCAACAGGTCGGAAAGTCCGATCACGCCGTTGAGCGGCGTCCGGATTTCATGCGACATGTGGGCGAGGAAATCGCTTTTGGCCTTGTTCGCGTTTTCCGCTTCGAGTTTCGCCTGTTCCATGTTTTCGGCATAACGCTTGCGGCTCAATTGGCTGGCGAGCCCCTGGGCGACGAGCCGAAGTTGCTTGACGTCCGTTTCGGAATACGGCGTTTCCTTGTTGCCGACCCCCATGATGCCGATCGGCCGGTCGCCGTCGAAGATCGGCAGATTCATATGGGAGCGGACCGGAAAATGACCATGGGGAAAGACTCGTTTGCCCGGCAGGGCGGAAAAGTCGTCGTGTATGACCGGTCGGCCGGTCGAAAGACATTCGGTCAAGGACGCCGAGAGCGTGTGCGGGGTTCCCTCATCGGTTTTCGTCGGCAGGGCACAACTGAGCGAGCGGTCGAAAATCAGCGAACGAAACGGCAAAACATCCGCGGCGTGTTCGAGGAGAACGACATATCCCATCGTGCTTTTCGTCAAGAGGGACGCCGATTTGATGGTAAAATCGATGATCTCCTGTTCGGGGCTGTTCGTCATTTGGGACAGTTCGAGGAGATCGTTCATCCGCTGACGGTCCAGTTCGAGGGCTTCCTCCTTCTTCTTCAACTCGCTCATCATCTGCCGACGCTGGGTGATGTCGAGACAGACGATGATGAACTGGGAGATATTGCCGTCGGAATCCCGGACCGCGGAGGTGTTCAAATCGCCCCAGCAAATCCGTCCGTCTTTGCACCGCAGAGGCACTTCGAGACGGTATTTGTCGATTTGACCGGCGAAGATTTTTTTTCGAAAATCCAAAATACTTTCCAATATCTCGGGATCCTCGCCGTAAATGATTTCAATGGTATTGCCGAGCAGTTCCTTTTCCGAATAGCCCGTCAAATCCAAAAAGGCCGCGTTGACGAACGTCAGGCGAAAATCCGTATCGGCGAAAAGAATCGGCGAGTTGCTGTTGGTGAGCAGGGCCTGCATCCTCGATTCGCTCCGCCGGAGTTCGCGGGTCCGTTCCTCGATCATCGTTTCGAGGTTGCCGCGGTATTGTTCGAGGGCCTCTTCACTTTCCTTGCGTTGGGTGATGTCGCGAATGAGGCAGACGGCGGCCGTCGTCTCTCCGTCCGGGGAGATGATCGGGTGCGAAAAATGTTCGAGCCACATCCCGGGTTTCGTCCCGGTCGGATGTTCGTAATGAACGACCGACACGGTTTCGCCGGTTTCGAACATCGTTTTCGCCGGGCAACAATCGCACACTTCGTCGAGAAGGGAGGTGGTGTAGCACTTTTTGCCGACCATCGGCATATGCTCGGGATACATTTTTTCGAACACCGGGTTGGTTCGCAGCATCGTGTAATCCCGGTCGATGATAAAGACCCCCTCCTGGAGGCTGGAAAAAATATCATCGACCAGCGATTCGTGCGATTTGACCGTCGCCTCGTATTCGACCCGGTCGGAGATGTCGCGGAACGTTTCGAACGCCCCGGTCAATTCCCCGGTCAGCGGATCGAAAATCGGCGAGGAATTGAGTTGCAGGTGCTTTTGAATCGTCTCGTCGAAATACGAACTTTGCGCCGGCTTGCCCGTGCGAAAGGTTTCGACGACCGGGCAGTGATCGCACGGCTGATCAATACCGAAAATCCGTTTGTAACAGACCTTTCCGAGCAGCGGCCCGTTCGGTTCGTGAACACTCCCCGCGACGGTATTGGCCCGTTGTATGACGAAATCGCGGTCCAGGAGATAAATGCCGTCTTCCGTGTTATGGAAAAGGTTTTCCAATTCGGCTTCGCGTTCCAAGCGGGTTTTCCAAAGATTTTCCCGCTCAGAGACGTCAGTTCCGATACCGATCGCCCCTTCGATTTCCCCGCGGATGTTGATGAGGGGATCGATCCGGACCTCCAGTTGGACGGAGCCTTCGGAAAAGCCGACGGTCGAGGACTCGCCCTGGATGGCCCGACGGTAACGGGCGGCGTGTTCCGGGTGTTCGGCGAACGCCTCTTCGATCGTTTGTCCGACCGCGAGATGCGGCAGGATGCCGCCAAAACCGATGATATCCCCATGATAGGAACGGACGCGACCTTGCCGATCGATAACGATAAATGCCGCTCCGTTGTAACGGGCCAAGGCCATCGACACGGGATCGTCGGGATGGGCGGAAAATGCGGACGAAGGAAGCGGATCGGAGCTCATGCGGGGCTTTTGGGAATGGGCATTTGACGGGAAAACGAGATTACTTCTCATTATATCGTACCGAATTTTTTACGCAATGATAAAAACCGAAATGCGACGAGAAGTGCAAAGTCGGGAATCTACAAAATTTTTGAAGAATCTCAAATCGAGCTGCTGTTTGCCCCGTGTTCCCGCGTCGAAAAACGGGTGCTGACGCTTCCGGCTGGCTGCCCGATTCGATATTTTTTGTGAAGATCAGTAAAGGCCGTTTTCCCAACTCCTTGACCTCAATCCCCGCCGGTCGATCGTCAAACGGATGCAGCCGTCCTCGAACGTACTGAACACCTCGTACCCCCGGTCACGGAATTTTTGGAGGGTTTCCGGATTGTAAGTGAGCTTACCGCCGCTGAGCAACACCGCGTTCGGTCGCGACCAGCTCAAAAGCGGTTCGGTCATGTTCGAATGCCCGCCGTGATGTGGGATCATCACCGTTTCGCAAAAAACGGCCGGCTCGTCCAAAAACGGAACGGCCAACGAACGATCCTTGGTTTCCAAATCGCCGGGAAACAGCGTCCGGACGCCGTTTTGTTCGACAAGCAACACGAGGCTGGTCGAATTCGAATACCATTCGCGTTCCGGTTTGCCGTCGTCCGCCGGTTTCGGGGGATGCAACACCGAAAAATTCGTCCGACGGCCCAGAGCAATCGAATCTCCTCGCGAGACGACGCGAATCGGAATGCCGCGCTGTTCGAGCGACTCCTGCAAATGCCGGATCGCGGGGCCGGTTTTCTCGAACATGTAGGGCGAAACGTAAACCGCTCCGATCGAAAAGCGTTTCGCGAGTTCGGGCACGGCGTTGAAATGGTCGGTATCCGAATGCGAGAGAACGATCGCATCGATCCGGTTTTTGCCGCGTTGCCACAAACTTTGGGAAATCGCTTCCGCCCCGACTTCGGGCCGGGAAAAGCAACCGGCATCGTATACGACCGTTTTTCCCTCGGGGGTCAACATCAGCACGCATGTCCCGTGCCCGACCGAAAGGATGTCGGTTTCCAACCGGTCGGCCCGCTCCCTTTCCCAGTCGCGAACGTAACCGCCGCACCAGCCGACCAGGCACCAAACGGCGAGGCCGACCGCGATGTGCCGCGGTTTCGGCACGCGGTTCGGGAACAGCGTCCAAAGAGCGATCGGCACGTAAAACCCGATCAACCACCAAACGGGCGGGCCGGGAAACCAAAACGCCCCGCCCGGAATTTGATGAAACCAGTCGAGCATTGCTTCCAGGAATTCGAATGCCCGGGAGCCGCACCAGCCGAACAGACCCGCGAGCGGTGGGCAAACCCAGCCGGCGATCATCGTCGCGAACCCGCAGAGCAAGGCGGCGGTCAGCGGAAGCCAAAGAAGCGGATTGACCAGCAGGGCGACCGGAGTAACCAGGTGCAGTTGATTGACGAGCAGCGGCCCGCAAACGGCCAAAATCGTGAAGGAAATAAGAAACAGATGGGCACAATACCGGAGTGGAATCAAACCGATTTGAAAAAGACTTCGCAAAAGATAACGGTATTCCCCCGGAAGCGAAACCGTTTCTTTGCTCAACGGAAAAATTCGGTTGTATCGCGGAATCCAAAGAAAAACGGACGTCGCGAGAAACGAGAGCTGGGCGCCGAACTGAAACAGTTCGCTCGGGTTGCGCAGCAGCACGATCAGTGCCGTAACCGCGAGGGAATTGAGGGCCAAGGTTCGCCGGTTGAAATACAAAGCGCAGCCGACGATGCAAACCAACAGCGACGCCCGAACCGCCGGCGCCCGCATATCGGTCAGGACCAAATAAAACAGGACGACCGCGATCAAAAGTACCGCCGAGGTTCGCTGGGGAAGGTTCAAAATCCGAAAACCGAAGGCGAACGCTCCGGCGACCAAACCGATGTGCAGCCCGCTGATCGCGAGAATGTGCGCCGTCCCGGTTTCGCGAAGGGTTTGCTCGGTGTCTTGGTCGACGTCTTCGCGAAAACCGAGGATCATCGCCGTCGCGAGCGGGCTGCCGGCGGCGCTCATCGAGCGGCGAAGATTGGATTGAGCGCTGCGGCGCAAGGTTTCGAGGCCGAGTGCAATTGAAAGCGGGGCCTCGCGCAGCACTTCGAGTGATTGCGGCGAAGCGACACGGAGGATCGCGAGCACTCGCCGGGTCCGCCAATACGCTCTCGTGTCGAAACCGCCCGGATTGCGCGACCCCGGCGGCTCGGAGAGCGTTCCGAAAATTTCGAGGGTTTCTCCCAAACGCGGGAGACGCCCTTCCCCTTCGATCGAAACGAAGACCCGGCCGGAAACCTCTTCCCAACGATCCTGGTTGCGGACCTTTTCGGCTTGCAGGACGAACGCGATTTTTTCCCCTTGTTCGAGCAATCGGCCCGGATCGGGGGGCGGCGGGGGAATCCGGTAAGCCGATTCGCGAACCGTCCCTCGCAGGCAGACCGGCGTCGGTTCCCTTGTGACGCGAAAACCGATGTCGCCGCGATCGTACCGATTCCAATATAGGTGATGCCGACAGCCGAACGCGGCGAGAATGCCGACCAAGAGAAACAGGGAAGAAAGTGCGACGCCGTTCTCGAACCGCCGCCGCAACAGCACGAAACCGAAGAGGAGGAAGGCGGCGAGCAAAGCCAACCAAACCGAAGCGGGAATCGACACCAGCCGGTCGAGAATGATTCCGAGGCTCGCGAAAAGCAGGCAGATCGCGAGCGGTGCGGGACGCGAACCCCCGCGTTCGGCGGTGTGGGTCATGTTCGGTTACATGGGAAGGTCGGTTGATTTTTTGAAAAAGGCGTCCGAGATTTTTGCAGAGACCAAAAACCGTCATAACCCGAAGCGTCATTTCGAGCGGAGCGAGAAATCTCACCCTCGCCGAATGAGCCGGAATTCATCCCTGTTCGCGAGGGTGAGATTTCTCCTTACGCGTTGCTCCAGTCGAAATGACGGTATTGGTACGTCAATCTTTCAATAGTGCCTTAATCCGTTTGACGGCGCCCCACTACGCTTCTTCGAGGACGGTGAAACCGGTCGCCGCGGCGAAATCGAAGATCTGCTTCTTCAAATCGCCGAAAACCGTAACCCTGTGCCAACCCCATTCGTCCCATTCGGAGTAGAGCTTCTCGAAATCGCCCGGCACTTCGGCACAAATTTTCGTCCGGCAGGCCCGGTCCTCATACGAATTGGCGACGGCGACCCCTTGATGAAACAGGATTCGCTTGCTCGGCAGATCGATCTCGATCGTCGTCGTCATGTAACCGGTCGGTACGACCGAGCGGACGCAAGCCCCTTGCCGGTCCTCCGAATGCGTCAGGATTTCGTACCCGTTGACCGGGCCGTCCGGGCCGAGCATCTTGTTCGGGGCGACGCAATGCGCGTAAATGATCTGCCGTGTCGCGACGTCCATCACCGGGTCGGAAATGTAACCGGGCCGCCCTTGGGTCATCATCGTGTGAACACACATCGTCAACGCCGAGCGGATGTCGCATTCGCAGCCGCCGACCTTCGCGATGTTGTTGAGTTCGTGAAAGCCCATGCAGGGATAGGCGAAAATGTGCTTCCCGTAAAACCCGCCGAGGCAGTTGACCGTGATCCCCATCGCCCCGTGCTTGTCGAGCAACGCTTTTTCGGCAAGCGCCATTGCCGCGGATTTGAACAGCGTCTCCTCCGTGATGCCCGGCTCGATCACGAGAGCTTCCTTTTTCCAGCGGTCGACGACCTTTTGAACCTCCGCCTTGTTTTTCATCGCCTCGTCCCAAGCGGCGTTCAGGTCCGAGAACGGGAGATCGATAACTTCGATGCCGAGGGTTTCCTTGGCCAACCCGCTGTAATCGGCCCAGGGTTGACCGACCGTGAGAATCTTGACGCTTTTGAGTTTTTCGAGGAGTTCCTTCGTCGGGAGACAGTTCAATTCGTCTTCGGCGATTTTCATCTCCTTGTTGAACGGCTTGGTCCGGGCCTTGCGCACTTTTTCGACGGCGGTGACGAACTCTTTCGTCGTCCCGCCTTTGGCGATGACCGTAAAGCATTTGGCGGCTTCGAGAATGTCTTCGATTTGAGACGAGGAGATGAACGAAGCGTTTTCGGATTTCGCGCGAAGCAGGGCGGCGGAATAAACGAGGAACCCGCCGCTGCCGGCGTACAGGAAGTCGCAATACAGGGTTGGCTTGCCCGTCGCGGCGACGCTTTGAATGACGCGGTTCCAGCAGTTCATCTGGAAGACGATGTAGCCTTGGACCTTATCGCCGTCTTCGGCGAGGATTTTTTCGGCTTCATCCGGACCGGTCGCGGTCGAGGAAACGAAATCGACATCGGGCAGGACCGCTTTGAAACCGGCCAGGTAATCGTCCATCACCGGTCGGAAATCGAATCCGACGTTGGGCCAATCGGGCACGGCCTGGACGGGAGCGTGCAAGGAGAAGAGGACGCGGATCGTCATTTTTTTGCCGTCGGCCAACCGACCGAACGCGGGGACGCTCGCCGTCGTCGCACAGGCGGCGGCCGCCAAGGTTCCGGCGGCGACGAATTGCCGACGTGTGACGTTGCAGCAAACGCAACCGGATTGGTGTTCGTGATGATCGTGCATGGGATGGTCCTTTCGATAAAAGTGAAACGGAAAAGGGGGGAAGACCACAAGAAATCGACTTTCCCTCAGTTGTAGTTTTTTCGCGAGGCAAAATCAAGAGGACGGTTCCGCGAGGAACGGCAGGGGAAAGAAATACGCATCAGAGCCGAGTGCGCGACACGCGGCTTGCGATTTCCACTATTAGAAATGCGGCTTGTGTTTTACTCTTTTACCGATTGATAAACTGGGCGCCGCGTGTCCCTTTGGTGCTAATCTCTTTCGTTTTGATATTATATTCGATCGCCTGGCCGGGAATCGGGTCGTCGTATTCCCCGCCCGGAGTTCGCTGAAGATGTATTTCGGCGTCAACAGTGCCGCTCCCCAAAAGCGAAGCGAGATTCTTGAGTTGATTGAATTTGACCGCTTCGGCGCAAGCGTAAAACTGTTTCCCTTCGATTCGGGTGCCGCCCGAAGCCGTCAATTCGAATCCTTCTTCCCGGGTCGTCGGATCGGCCATTTTCGCGACCTCCAATCGGTCGCATTTCAAGAGAAAACCGTCGTTGGCCTTCAGCTTTTCCGGGTCCGAATTTTGATCGACGATCGTATCCCAACGCGGGACCGGAACGTAAAGGCAGGAAACGATTCCCGAGGCGGCCGCTTCGGAATTTCGGAAGTTGCCTTCGATTTTTTCATGAAAAAGGATGTCGAGGTATTTCAGTTCCATAGGATTCGGTTTTGGGCTCGCCGCCTGACCCGGCACTTCGATCGACATATCCCCTCCGCGGAACGTCGAACGGAGCCGTCCGGGGCCGGTCCCGTCGAACCCGCCCGTCGTCGGGAAAATCCGAATCTGTTCCAAACCCTCGGCTTTCATTGTCGCTTTTTGCACCGTCCCGTCCATTTGCGTGCTCTCGACGAACACATTGCCGTCGCAAACGACCACCTTCGCGGTCGGATTTTGTATGTTTTTCGGATTCAGGAACGAAATCGTCCCGTCCAGAAAGATCGTCAGCGTGTTGCAACGCAAAATATTCATCGGATAGACGGCGACAACCTGTTGTTGGAACAGGATCCGGCCGCCGTCGAAGTCCATACCGCCGTTCCAACGGACGATCAGCGTGTTTTTTTCTCCCGGTTTCGACCGCGACTGGCTCGCGGCGGTGTCTTGGGCCAATTCGACGCGGCTCGTTTCGATCTGACCCGGCCCCTTGACCTGAAAGCGGTTCGTCTGCTGGTTCATCAACATGTTGATCCCCGTCAACTTCGATTCCATTCCGACGAAAACAGCCGGTTTTTTCGGTTCGCCGAGGATGCTGACGATCGTTCGGTCGCTCATCGGGTTCCAGGCATGCAATTCCGTCCCGGTCAATCGGATCGGTTCGCTCGGGACCTTGGGGTTGATTTCCGTCAATGTTACCTGCTCGCCGTTCCCTCCCAACCACATTTGTTCGATTTCGGCCTGGTTCCCTCGCATTTTGACGAGCAGACGCATCATGTCCCCTTTCAACTCGAATCGCGAACTGTTATCCGGCGAGGAATTGCCGAGAAAGGTGCGGTTTGATTTTCCCGGCGAACCACCCGCGGGCTGAGGGGAATTTCCGGCCCGGATCGGTCCCGTCGCATTGGGCGAAACGTTATTCGCATAAGGAGGTTCGGAAAAGGACGACAACATGTGTGCGATTCCTTCGACTCCTTCTTCATAAAACCAGATTTCCATTTGCCGGACCTTGCAGGTTCCCGACTCGGCTTCGAATACGACGTCTTTTTGAATCCGAGCCCGGTCCGGGGTCAAGGCTCCGAAACCGCCGGACAATTTCGAGCTTATGTTTCCGTCCGCCGGAACACTCGCCTGAGCAACGGGTGTCGGGAGCGGGGTGCCGTCCAAACCGCGGGCCTGCATCCCGACGGAGCCGACCGCCGTCCCGGTCGGGGCCGTCGCATTCGCGGAGGGGGACGGAGCTTTTTGATTGAACCAGACCGTCGTTTCCTTGGCGCTCATTTTTCCGAGCCCTTCGATTTGAAGGTGAACCGTTCCGAACAATTTGCAACAGATTTGCTTCGGATCGTCGGCATCCGGCAGGGCTTGAAGCCGTTCGCTCCAGTCCAATTTGAACGGCTGTTTTTTTCCGCCGAATTCCGATTCGCCACAAAGTTCCCCTTTGCCGGGGACGATCAATTGGCCGAACAGACCGTCTTTCCCGAACGTGTAGGAAAGGGCTTGGGCGTTAACCCATTGCTTGCCGCCGTCGCTCGCGATTCGAACCGTCTTGGAAGAACCGGCGACCCGGTCGAGCGTGATTCGTTCCCGGAGGACATCGTATTCCAACTGGTCACCTTCGGCGAGGAAATCGTTGTTTTGCGGCGAACGGACCTTGGCCGGTTGACCGAGTTGGCCGAACGCCGAAACCTTTAAGGGAATGAGTTTTGAAATACTGCCGATCACATTGTTTTTCAACGCCGGCTCCGTCAGTTTCGGATCGGGTCCGAGCAGAATTTTGAGGATCATGCACGTCAAGTGATCGTAAATCCCTTCGTTGATTCGCATCATTTCGACGTTGCGTTCGAACTTCGCGATCCAGTTTTCGTCCGAATCGGGATCGGGCGCGAACTCGAACGCTCCGTCGCAACGAATTTCGAGTCGCTCATATTTCGTGACGACGCCGTTTTCATTGACCGGAAAGTTCAGCTCCAACTGATGAACCTTGCGGAGTTCGACCTTGGAGATGGTTTTGGCGCTCTTCGGATGAGCCGGGTCGCTTGGGGTGAGAAAGATAAACAACCATTCTCCCTTGCCGCGACTTTTGCCAAAGCGAAAATTGATCGGCGATTCGGTAGTGATTTGGCTCTGATTGAAAACGATTTCCCGGGCTTCGACGACGAGATCATCGTCCGGTCCGGCGGCTTTCATATCGCTGCGGACCAAGACGTTGCCGTTGAGCCGGCCGCCGAGAAAGTTCGCGTTTGTTCCCCCGGTCGGTTTGAATTCCCCTTCGAACTCAAGAATCGCCTTTTCGGAGGATTGCATGATGATCGCCTGTCGATAACGTTCGGCTTCGTCTTGAAACTCCCCCTCGGGCAACAACAAAGCGGTACATGGTTCGACTTCGAGGATGTTGCCAATGGTTTTCGATTGATTGAACAGGAAGACAATATTGTCTTTTTGAACGATATAGCCGCTTTTTCGTTCCCAGGTATCTTCAGGAAAGAGCGGTGCAACGAGCCCTCGGAGCCGCTCGTCGATTTCGGCGGAAAATCCCAGATCGGGCCGATCCCGGCTTTCCGCGTTGAGCGGCAAAACGAAGGGAATAAGCACTTGGGCGTACAGCAGATATATGCCGAAAACGCCGAGAAAGCTGAGAAACATGCCAAAATATCTGTTGCGGAACATCAGGCCAAAGGGACGAAGTTGTTTGTAAGCGCAGGGAAAAAACCGAATTTTGGTAATAATTCGATGGGAACTCTAACAACTTTCCGCAACAGAGCCAAGAGCAATTGGCGAGAAATCGGCTTTGCCCAGAATGCCTGTTTTGCCGATATTCAAAAAAGGCCTTCGATAAAGAGCCGCGAGTTGGAGCGGAGCATCACCTCATCGAGCCGGGACCGTGAGGTCCCGGTTGGTCTCCGTCTTCAAGGCCCGCGGTTTGTCGTACCGAGAATCTGAACAGCCTTGAAGACAGACGCTAACCGGCAGCTGACGCGGCCGGCTCGATTTCGGTTGACATGCCAACCGGCTCCGGCGTCTGCGCCGCTCGGCTAAACTAATAGCCCGACGGTCGAACGGAAACTCGGTTGAGCGGTTTAACGCCGATCTCGACGACCGAGCGAGACGAGGTCTTTTTTTCCGTCGCATCCGTTCTCGAAGTCGCTTCCTCCGGGAAAAGACGGGCCGGTTGGCGGCTCGAATGAGAGGACGGCGAGATATTGAAAACCTGTTCCGTTTTCGACTCGGGCTCGAAAGGGGAAGGGAGTCGCTTCAAGGAAGTCGGTGCCTGCTCCGCGATCGGCAATTCCGGGGGCATCTCCGGCAAGATCGGAACCGTCGGCTCCTCCGCGTCTTCGGCGATTTCCATTCGTGATTGCAATTCCAACGGTTCGACTTGCGTTTCGAGCACTTCCGTCGAAAGAGGCGTTTGCGGAGCCGAAACGGGAGACTGATTTTCCCGGCTCGCGACCGGATTTTCCGGCTTCGGGGAAAGAGCGGCGGAAGCGACGGGGGCGGCGGGAGTTTCCGGAACAAACGCCAATGTTTGCGGTTCTTCAAACAGCGCGAAACCGGTCGTTTCTTTGGAGCCGCGTTTCTCGCCCGGCGTCCGGACAATCAGTTGCAACCGGCCTTCTTTGGCCGCTTTTTTCGCCGTGTCGATTTGATCCGTCGTCATTAAAAGCGTGAGTTGCGGAACCGACTCGGCCGGATTGGCTTGGGGATCGGAAAACCCTTTCGAGGAATTTTCCGGAGTAAAAAGCCGGAGCCCCGAAAGAACCAGTCGCGGAGCCTTTCGTGTCAGATAATCGCCGTTGAGATTTCCCCTGAAGTCCTTGCGATTTCCCTGGGACGGTTCGATCACGAAAAGGTCGACCCAATCGTTCGGGCCGATCGTCTTGAGCAGCGACTGAACCGAGGCGGCCCCTTCCGGGGAATTGGCGAAGATAAACCGTGTGCTCCCGGAATCTTGTTCGTTCAGAATCCGCCCGATGCGAACCGGAACGACCCGGCCGCCAAACGGCAGAAATTCCTTGAATTCCGGTGCTGAGCTCCCCAGATCCAAATCACAGATCGGTGTCCCCGCCGCGATCGGATAAAGTGCCTTCCGATCGTAGACCTGGAAAAAATCGACCAGGGCTCCAATCGGAATCGAGTCGATCGGGACATCCGCGAATCGGATCATATCGCCCGAAACCCGCGTTCCGGCCGGGATATCCTTTTTCGCGATAAGGACCTGGCTGGTTGGAACGGGTTTCGTAAAAACCGTCGGTTTGACGGGAAACCAAACCCGACCGATAAAAAAGGTCAACGTCGTCCCGCAAACCATCGCGAGAACGAGAAGCAACACCATATGTAGACGCATAACGATCCCTCTTTCAATTCAAAAACATCCTTGTTTTCGCCAATTCGCCCAGCCCGCAAAATTTGTCAACCGTGATGTTTTTGCGACGTTGCGACAAAACCGGCATCATTGAAAAATCGGTTATTCGGGACCGACTCATTTCGACTTTTTCAATCTCTCCTCATTTTTGGTATAACCGGAAGAGCCTATGAGAATAGCAAAGTTGTTGGAACCGCCCGAAAAACAAGGCCGTCATTTCGACTGAAGCGCAGCGTAAGGAGAAATCTCACCCTCGCGAGTGGGGAGGAACTCCGACTTTCTCGGCGAGGGTGAGATTTCTCGCTTCGCTCGAAATGACCTCTCGGCTGTTGTCGTTTGATTGAAAATCGAAAATTTTCGACTCTGCAATCCTCGTGCGGAAGAACTCCGCGGACTTGTTGAAAAGGAAAAAAAGGTTAAAATCAACGCATGTGCGTTTAATGAAAATGGCAACCTATTGAAAAACAATGGCAATTCCGGAACTGAAGATTATCGGCGAATCGATTAACGATTCGATCCCCTCGACACACCGTCTTTTCGAGACGAACGACCTCGAAGGGATCAGGGAACTGGCCCGATCGCAAGGCTTGGGAGGAGCGGCTTACATCGATGTCAATATCGGTTCGCGGCCCCCCGAATTGATGCAGATGCTGGTTCGTGAGATCCAACAGATCACTTCGAAGCCGCTTTCGATCGACTCTCCCGATCCGGTCATTGCCGAGGCCGGGCTTGCGGCCTGCGACCCGTCGCGGGGCAAGCCGATCCTCAATTCGATCTCTTCGCTCCGGATTGAAATGTTCGACCTTTATGCCGTGACCCCGTTTCGTCCGATCCTGCTCGTTTCCGAGCAACTGAGCGGCGGAGCCCGCGGGGCCTGCCGCACGCCCAAAGAGACTTACGATGCGGCCCGATTCTTGCTTGAGAAGGCCAAAAGAACCGGCATTCCGAAGGAAGATTGCATTTTCGACCCCGGCATTGCTCCGATCGGGAGCGATTCCGAAGGAAACCTCAAGCGGTTGTTCGACTCGCTGAAGCTGATGCGAAAAGACCCCGCGTTCCAAGGAACGCATGTTTCCGTCGGCTTGAGCAACTTTACGGTGATGCTGCCGTCGAAACGGGCCGACGGTTCGCCGCTCAAAGGGCCGCTCGAAAACGCTTTTTTGACCGCGGCGATGCCGCTCGGACTCGATTACGTGATCGGCTCGGTCAAACGGAATTACGAACCGCTCCCCGCCGATCATCCGGCGATGATCTGTTTCAACGACTGTCTCGAACAAGGCGGCTTCGAATCGATCATCCGGTTGCGGGAATATTATAAGTAGAGGATAGATGATAGAGGACAGAGGATAGTAATTTGATGCGGTGATTTTATTGTGATTCGGGCCGCTTTCGGTTGCATTCCTTGCTTCCTCGTTTTTCTTTCGACCGCAGGTCGAAAATCTCTATCCTCTTTCCTCTATCCTCTTTTCTCCTACAATGCACGAACGTATCGTTATTACCGGGATCGGGCTGACGGCTCCGAACGGGAACAATCTCGCGGACTATCGGGCGGCCCTGCTGTCCGGAAAAAGCGGCATCCGGGATTACGAGATTCGGTATTTCGGCAAGACCCTGGCCGGGATCTGTGATTTCGAGACGACGAAATACCAGACGCGGAAAGACGTTCGCCGCGGGACCCGGGCCGGGAGCATCGCCGTTTACTGCGCGAACGAAGCCCTCGGGAGTTCCGGCGTCGATTGGAGCGGCGTCGACAAATCGACCGTCGGGGTGTACATCGGGATCACCGAACACGGCAACGTCGAGACCGAGAACGAGATTTACAATATCAAGCAGTACGATTACGACTGCAAGATGTGGTCGCATCACCATAATCCGCGAACCGTCGCGAACAATCCGGCCGGTGAGATCACGCTCAATCTCGGCATCACGGGGCCGCACTACTGCCTCGGAGCGGCCTGTGCGGCGGGCAACGCCGGGATCATACAGGGATTGCAGCAACTGCGGCTCGGCGAGGTCGATCTCGCGCTCGCCGGCGGAGTTTCGGAGAGCATTCATACGTTCGGAATTTTCGCCGCTTTCGCCGCGCAAAACGCCCTCGCGGTCAACGCCGATCCGGCGAAAGCCTCCCGCCCGTTCGATAAGGATCGCAACGGGATCGTCGTTTCGGAAGGGGGTTGCGTTTACGTTTTGGAGCGGCTTTCCGACGCCAAAAAACGGGGCGCGAAGATCATCGCCGAGGTGCTCGGCTATGCAATGAACTCCGACGCGAGCGATTTCGTGCTCCCGAATCCCGAGCGACAAGCCCAGTGCATGCAAAAGGCGCTCGGCCGGGCGAACCTCCGGCCGGAGCAGATCGACATTCTCAACACGCACGCGACGGCGACGCCGAAAGGGGACGAACAGGAAATCGAAGCGATCCGCAACGTGTTCGGCGGTTCGAAAAAGACGTACATCAACAACACGAAAAGTTTTATCGGACATGCGATGGGCGCGGCCGGGGTCTTGGAACTGGCGGGCAACCTGCCGTCCTTTGAAGATCGGCTCGTGCATCCGACGATCAATTGCGAGAATCTCGACCCGGAATGTGAGATCGAGAATCTCGTGATCGGAGAGCCGAAAAAAATCGATTCGGTCGATTACATCCTCAACAATTCGTTCGGGATGGTCGGCATCAACTCGGTCGTGATCGTCGGGAAGCCGTAATCTCCAGTATTATGTTGTCAAATCAATATCCGCGGAAACGGATAGAATACCGCGTCATTTCGAGCAGAGCGAGAAATCTCACCCTCGCCGGAGGACTCGGAATTTCCGCCCATTCGCGAGGGTGAGATTTCTCCTTGCGCTACGCTCCAGTCGAAATGACGCCCTTGTTTTCGCGAAGATCAATTCATTATCTTTGTACCAGATTCCCGCCTGCGCGGGAATGACGAAGAGTGTGTTCGTAATTTTTTGTAAAACGTCAGCAAACACACAAGAACAAAATCATGTCGGACCTCATTATCAGCGTTTCGGGTTTGCGGGGAATCATCGGCGAGAATCTGACACCGGAGGTCGCGATCAAGTATGCGGCCGCGTTTTCCGCCGGCTGCCCCGAAGGGCCGTTCGTGATCGCCCGGGACGGTCGGCCGAGCGGGGAAATGCTCGCCCGGGCGATACACGCCGGGCTCAACGCTCAAGGGCGGCCGACGATCGAGGCCGGGATCGCCGCGACTCCGACGCTCGGCGTGCTCGTCCGCGAGCTCAAGGCGGCCGGCGGGCTGCAAATTTCCGCGAGCCATAATCCGAGCGAATACAACGGCATCAAACTCTTTTCCGCCGAAGGCCGGGTCATCTCCAAAGGCCCGGGCGCCGAAGTGCTCGCGCGGTACCAACGCGGCCGTACCGCCTGGGCGAAGCACGACGAAATCGCGGACCAAACGCTTTGCAAAGACCCGAATGCGGCCCACCTGCAAAAGGTTCTCAAAACCGTCGACGTCGAAGCGATTCGCAAGCGAAAATTTCGCGTGCTGCTCGATTCCAATCGCGGCTCCGGGAGCATTTTGGGCCGGCTGTTGCTCAAAGAACTCGGCTGCGAAACCGTTTTTCTCGGCGGCGAGCCGGACGGTCGGTTCGAGCACACGCCGGAGCCGACGACCGACAACCTTCAAGCGGTCGCACTCCAGGTCAAAGACGCGAAGGTCGATATCGGCTTCGCGCAGGACCCGGACGCCGACCGGCTCGCGGTGATCGACCAAAACGGCCGTTACATCGGGGAAGAGTACACCGTCGCTCTTTGCGTCGAGCACGTTTTGCGAAATCATACGGCCCGGGGACGGCATTTGGGGCCGATCGTGATCAACTGTTCGAGCAGCCGGATGTCGCAGGATATCGCCGAGTATTACGGCGTTCCGATCTTGCGTTCGCCCGTCGGGGAAGCGAATGTGACCGATTTGATGATCGCGCAGGGAGCGATGTTCGGCGGCGAAGGGAGCGGCGGGCCGATCGATCCGGAAGTCGGTTACGTTCGCGACAGTTTCGTCGGAATGGCCCAGATTCTCGATGCAATGACCGCCCGCAAAAAGACGATCGCGGAACTGACCGACGAGCTCCCGAATTACGCGATCGTCAAACGGAAAATGACGATCACGTTCGACCGGATTCCGACGGTTCTCAATGCGTTGGAGCGGAAGTTTGCCGACCAACGGTGCGACCGGCAGGACGGGCTGCGGATCGATTGGCCCGACGCCTGGGTGCTGATCCGGGGGAGCAACACGGAGCCGATCCTCCGGATCATCGCCGAGGCGAAGACCGAGGACGAAGCGAACCGACTTTGCGAGGAAGTGCAGGCGGGAATCGAATAGAGGCCGAGAGCCGCATACCATGTTCAAAAATAAAGGCCGGAAAGGAGCGCAGCGCATTGACGGTGTGTTGAGATCGAGCGTCAACACACCGTCAATGCGCCGAGTACGGCTCCTTTCCGGCTTTTATCTGAAATGAGTTTCAATACCCGCCGAATGCCTTAACGATGAAAGGCTTCGATCATGTCCCAGGCTTCTTGCGGGGTCTCGACGAATTTGAAAAGCTCCAAATCTTTTCGGTCAATGACCCCCGTCTCGACGAGGTAATTGAAGTTGATCGTCTTTTCCCAGAATTCGCGGCCGAAAATCACGACCGGAAGCTGTTGCATTTTTTCGGTCTGTCGCAAGGTCAAGGCTTCGAACAGTTCGTCGAAGGTTCCGAACCCGCCGGGGAAAACGACCAAGGCCTTGGCCCGGAGCAAAAAGTGTAGTTTTCGGGTCGCGAAATAATGAAACTGGAAGCAGAGTTGCGGCGAAATGTACGGGTTCGGTCGCTGCTCGTACGGCAGCTTGATGTTAAGGCCGATCGACATCGCCCCGGCTTCGTAGGCGCCGCGGTTGCCCGCTTCCATGATTCCGGGGCCGCCGCCGGTACAAATCACGTAATCGAAAGCGCTGGTTTGATCGTCGATCTGCATTTGGTTTTTTTCGGAAACCAGTCGACCGAACTCGCGGGCCTGTTCGTAATAGACGCTCATCTGGACGCCCTGCTTCGCTTTGGCGAGAGCGGCTTGGCACTTTTCGCAATTCGGGCTAAGCGCGATCGCCCTTTCGGCTTCGGCCAACCGCAGCGAGGCCCTTTCCGCGTCGACGAATCGAGCGCTTCCGAACACGATGATCGTCGATCGAATGCCGTAATGATGCAAAAACCATTCCGGTTTCAAGACTTCGAGTTGGATACGGACAGCCCTCGCCGCGTCGCTGAGAATGAAATCCTTGTCAAGAAAGGCGAGCGAATAACTCGGGGAATCGAGCAATTGATTCAATGCCTCTTGATCCGAATCCCGGTTCCGACCTTCCGAGGCGATTCCGTTTTGCAGGGGGGACAGGGGGTCTTTGTATTGCATTTTGCTTTTTAAATGGGGTTGAACTTGGATTTCGAAACGCGAGAAGGGCCGGTTTATTGATCTTCAGCAAAAATCGAACACGGCAAACAGCAGCCCGAAGCGTAAGCGCCGGGTTAGCCCTGTACTCCCTCGTCGAAAACCGGGCGCTAACGCTTCCGGCTGCTGCCCGATTCGATAATTCTGTTAAGAACAGTAAAGTGCAGAACATCCAAGCTCTCATCCTACCAATACCGTACATTTCGGTCAACAAAGGCGTTTTTCAAAAAAACGGAGAAAACGGAATAGTCAAAAGAAAAAAAGAGAGTACAATGGTTCTATTACCGTTATTTTTCGTCTTTTACCCTCTTTGAAGCAGGGAGGAGCTCTCGCGTATTGAAACGCGAAGCACCGGCAAAATTGCAAATATTCAGGCTGATTGAAGTATGAGGAATCGTGTCTTGGCCGTGATTCTGGCCGGGGGAAAAGGAGCCCGGCTCGATCCGTTGACGCGGGACCGGGCGAAACCGGCCGTTCCCTTCGGCGGGGCCTATCGCATCATCGATTTTACGCTTTCGAATTGTTTCAACAGCGGCATCCGCAAGATGTTCCTGT
>JAVBSX010000265.1:0-4237 GCA_031556455.1 Thermoguttaceae bacterium | reverse complement strand
TGAGTAGTAGTCGAACATCGCCTTCATCCGCTGCGCATCGATGTCGATGAGCGTCAGCTGCTTCTTCTTGTCGGTCGTCGCCACCTTTTTGTAGTACGCGCAGCGGGCCTCGACCTCCGACTGCGCGAGCCCTTCGTACGTGCCGATGGCCGCCGATTCGATCCCGGTCGCCCCGCTGACGATATCGGAGGAGGGCGGCTTGGAGGAGTTGGACGAATTCTTTTCGAACACGGCGATACGAGCTTCGAGTTCGACGATGCGAGCTTGAAGCTGTTTGATGAGAGCCGCCTGCTCCAATGCGAGTTTCTTCCAGTCCATGCCTCATGTTTTACACCCTATCTCTCATTTTACCAACACAGGTTTCTCGTTTTGCGACTCAAATGCCGTGAACGGATACCATTGGCCCAGCCCGGCTTTTTCCCCGGCCAACATTCCCGAGGACTACGCGAATTGCAGGTTATACCCGCCGGTGTCCCCATCGATGTCGAGCACTTCCCCGCAAAAATAGAGATCGGGCACACGCCGCGATTCCAAAGTGTTGCGGTTGACCTCCGCGAGCGCAACGCCCCCCCGGGTTACCATCGCTTCGGAAAAACCGCCGAGCGACTCGATTCGGACCTCGAACGCACAAAGGGCGGCGACGACCTTGCGGCGGGCCGTTTTTTCCAACGAACTGCCCGGCGTATCCGGATCGACGCCGATCGCCCGCAAGAGCGCGACCACGAACCGTTTCGGCAGCCCGAAGCCGAAAACCGCCGTTTTCAGCGACCTGCTGCCGTTTTCGGCGAGGGCGGCCCTCAGCCGTTTCTCGCACCGTTCTTCGTTCTCATCGCCGAGCCAGTTGAAAAGCAATCTGTCCCCTCTCGAAAGATAGCGACTGAAATCGAGGATGCCCGGCCCCGAAAATCCCCGATGTGTCAACAGCACATCCCTTTGGGTCTTGCGGTTCGTTTTCCGACCGGCGGAATCGAGCAGCGTAATGCCGGCCCCGGAAATCGCGATGCCGCTGCAATCGACCAAGGGGCTGCCGGGAGCATAAATCGGCGTCAGTGCCGGAGCCGGCGGGAGGATCGTATGCCCGAGTTCGGCGGCGAAACGGTACCCGTCCCCGCTGCTCCCGGTCGCGGGGTACGATTGCCCGCCGCTCGCGATCACGACCGCTTGAGCGGAATAGGCGAGCTCGTTCGTTCGGACGACGAAGCCGCTTTCCGTTCGTTCGATCGACCGGACGTCGCTCTTCGTTGCGATTCGGACGCTTTGGTCGTTGCAGCAATCCAACAGAATTCGCAAAACGTCCTTGCTTTTTCGCGTTTCGGGAAAAAGTTTGCCCTCTTCCGTTTCGATCATTTCAAGGCCGCGATTTCGAAAGAACTCGACAAGGTCCGAATTGGGATATTGATACAGTGCCGGTTTGACGAACCGCCCTTTTTCCGGCGGTCCGTATCGGGCGAGAAAATCTTCAATCGGCCCGGCGTGTGTGATGTTGCATTGACCGGTGCCGGAAATGAGAAGTTTTTTGCCGGGAATGTCGTTCTTTTCCAAAAGCAAAACCCGCAGCGACCGCGGCGACCCGGGCCGGGTAAGCCGGATCGCACACGCGAGCCCGGCGAGCCCGCCCCCGATAATGATAACGTCGTTCGGCATGTTAATTTTTCGATTGAAAACAGCAGCCGGAAGCGTCAGCGCCCGGTTTCGAGCGACCGAGAAAGCTTCAAACCCGGCGCTTACGCTTCGGGCTGCTGTTTGGGAAAAATTCGATTGATTCTCCGTAAATCAAGTAGCATTCCAAGTCGCCCAAGTGTAGAATGCTCTCTCCCAATTGTAAACTGCCCGCCCCCGCATTTTGCCCAACTCTGTCCTCTGTCCTCTGTCCTCTACCTACAATGTACCCGCCCTGTCGTCAAGACCGGCTCTTGCCGAACGCCGCCGCCTTTGCCCTGTTGGACGCCGCCGAATACGGCGTCCTCTCGATCACGGGGGCCGACGCGAGCCCTTACGGTGTTCCGCTCAATTACGTGCGCGACGGCGAAACGCTCATCCTGCACGGGGCGGGAGAAGGGCGAAAAATCGACTGTCTTCGGCACGACGATCGCGTTTCCTTTTGCGTCGTCGGCCGGTCGGAACCGTTGCGGGAAAAATTTACGACCCGATATGAGAGCGTGATCGTCTCCGGCCGGGCCGAATTGGTCGAAGACGCCGACCGCAAAGCCGCCCTGCTTTTGAAATTGTGCGAGCGTTTCGCCCCGGACGGCAAGCCGGATCATCGCGCCGCCGCACAAGCGATGATCGAAAAATACGGGAAAGGGACGGCCCTCATCCTCGTCCGCATCGAAACAATCACCGGCAAAGCGAACCGGGCGTAAGGCATTTAACGAAATGATATGTACTAGCCCCAAGCGTGAGCGCGGAGGGATATTGGCAGTATAGCTGTCAGCGGCTTAGCAGCTTAGAAGACTGTTTTCGAAGCTGATACTGAGTCCCTGATAAAAAATGACCTCTTTGCAACCGTTGTGAGAAAGTCGTGCTTTCTGAATTCGCCCTGAAAGGGCGGCGCGTAACAGCCCAGGGCAAAGCGAAGCGTCGCCCTGGGTCGCGGACGTCCCCTACACTCCTCGGCCTGTAAGGCCGACGCAAAACCCGTTGTTCCCTTGCCCTTTCAGGGCGGCTGATTGCCGAGGGGCTCATCACCCAGGGCGTCGCCTTCGGCTTTGCCCTGGGCTGTTACGCATCGGCCTTACAGGCCGAAGAGCGAAAACTGACACCGGACTTTTTGCGATATTCTCAAAAAGGGTTCAATTTTTTCTGAATATCAGTAAGTCGCTAATCTGCAAAACTGGATCAATCCCCCCGCGCTGACGCTTGGGGTTAGTATAAATGAAAACGTGAGAACCTCTAAAAAGCGATCTGATCCCGCTGATTGCCGGAACCTTGGATCGATTGGCTGCGCTGCCCGTTGAACAGGACCTCGAACGTGAAACCGGTAGGGACTTCGCGAACCAAGGCCCCTTTTTTGTTCGGTTGCAACGGGAAAGGGGAGGCGAGGGTTTCCGGCCGATTTGAAATCACGTCCAAAGAATCGACTTTCCCCTCGATCGCCCGGCGCAGGGAAACCAGACCGCAAGGGTTGAGCGTCGGCAATTGGCGGGTTTGCGATTTGAGCGAGAACGCGTCCGGCAAACAGCCGATGTAATACCCGTCCGGGTATTGCATTTGTTCGGCCGCGACCAGAATGCCGGTCGCGATTTTTTTCCAATCGACCGACGTATCGTGCTGGGCGAGCAGGTTCAGGGCGTAGGCATAAATCAGCCCGGCCCAAGGTTGCACGGTCCCGAACCAGGGCCGCTCCCGCTCCGAAGCTCCGAACATCGGCACGACCGTATAGGTCATAATCGGCCGGTCTTCCCATTGGTAAACGAACGGCAGTCCCAACAGGGCGAACCGCTTCGCCTCTTCGAGGTATTCCGGCTTGTTCGTCAACTCGAACCCGCGAACCATCGCCCAGAGCGCATATGATGCCGAGAGAATGTCGGGCGTATGAAACGGCGTCTCCCAATAATACCCGCCGCGCGGAACGTCGCGTGTTTGCATCCAACGGAGCGTTTTTTCGGCCGCCTCCAACGACCGCCGGTCGCCGGTGATTCGGGCGTAGTCCAAAAGAAAGGCCGTTTTCCGGGCACACAAACCGAGCGAGGTTCGTTGGTCCGGCTCCAATTCCGGAAAGAGGCTCCGCTGGGAATAGGTGCCGTCCGGGTTCATCTCTTCGAGGTTGCGTTGAACATCGGCCCCGCGAATGTCTTTCCATTCCTGGGTCCGATTCGTCAAAAAGTAGATCGCATCGTTCGTCAAAACGCTCCCTTCGGGAACGATCGAAGAAATTCGCGGCAAGGTTCCGTTGAGTCGATACAGCGTCGAAAGAACATCGGCGAACGGCTCACGGGGGGAATCGGTTTCGGCGTAATAACCCCAGCTCATATTGTCGCTCCCGAGCAGCGGTCCCTCGAAGGCCGCGAGCGACAGGGCCGTTTGTTCCTGTTCCGTTCTCGGGAGCGGCGGCACTTCGGGCAGCCCCCGGCGTTCGATCGCCCAGCGGATCATCTCGGGAACGGCCGGGCCGCCGGTTTCGGACAGAAAGCGGAGCCGCGCCTCGATCATCGGTCCGCGAAGCGACATTCGGTGATCGGTCGCGAGATCGGTCGTATTGGGAGAAGCGAATGTCGGCTGCAACCGCGTTTCGTTC
>JAVBSX010000188.1:0-2954 GCA_031556455.1 Thermoguttaceae bacterium | reverse complement strand
GAAAGCGGTGCGGCATTTCTTTTTCAAGCTCTTTCGCGAAGGGTTGATATACCGCGGCAAGCGGCTGGTCAACTGGGACACGTTCCTGCAAACGGCGGTCAGCGACGACGAGGTGTTTCACGAAACCGTCGACGGGCATTTTTGGCACATCCGGTACGAGGTGGTTAACCCGGAGCTGGGTGAACCGACGCATTTGACCGTTGCGACGACCCGGCCGGAAACGATGCTCGGCGATACGGCGATCGCGGTGCATCCCGAACCGGAACGTTATTTGAAGGAGCTTTCCGACCAACTTCGGGACGAACTGCAAAAAGCCTCGGAAAAGGACCGTCCCGCCTTGGAAGAGCAGTTTATGGACGTGATGTCGCGGCAAATGTCGGTGATGTCGGATCACTTGAAGGCCTACGTTCAAATGGCCAAAGCCGGCCGAAAGGTTCTTTTGCCGCTGTTGAACCGGGAAATCCCGATCGTTTTGGACGAATGGGCAAAACCGGACAAGGGGACCGGTTGCGTCAAGATCACTCCCGCCCACGACCCGAACGACTACGAGGTCGGGCTGCGGCTCGGGCTGCCGATGATCAACATTCTCAATCGCGACGGAACGCTCAACGAAAACGCCGGTCCTTACGCCGGTATGAGCATCAAAGAATCGCGAAAGGCGGTCGTCGCCGATTTGGAACAGGACGAATTGCTGGTCAAGGTCGAGGACCGAAAAATCGAGCTTGCTCACAGCGATCGCTCGAAAACGCCGATCGAGCCGTACTTGAACGACCAATGGTTCGTGAAAATGGACCGTCTCGCCCAATCGGCTATGGATGCGGTTGAGCAGAGAACAGAGGATAGAGAACAGAGGACAGAAGAGCAAGGACAAGAGTCGAACGAAGGACGAGAACAGAAGGCTGAGTCGCGAAGCGACTCCCCCCTGTCCTCTGTCCTCTGTCCTCCGTCCTCTAAAATTAAAATCATTCCCCAACGGTATACCAAGGGCTACCTCGATTGGCTGAGCGAGAAGCGGGATTGGCCGATCGGGCGGCAGCTTTGGTGGGGACATCGCATCCCGATCTGGTACTGCCGGGGAGCGAGCGAAATCGATTTGCGGAAGGCGTTCGCGAACCGCGAGGACGTGATCTGGCAATGGGACGAGGCGAAATCCGAATGGTGGGTCTGTTCCCAGGAAGAAGACCTCGCCGTAGACGCGGTTCCCGGTTTTCCGCTGGTTCAGGAAGAAGACGTGCTCGACACTTGGTTCAGCTCCGCGCTTTGGCCGCATTCAACGCTCGGTTGGCCGGACGCGACGCCGGAATTGGCGTATTATTACCCGACGAGCGTGTTGATTACCTCCCGCGACATCATCACCCTTTGGGTCGCCCGAATGGTCTTGGCCGGAATCTTTAACACGGGGAAGCAACCGTTTTCCGAGGTGTACATACACCCGAAAATCCTGGACAAATACGGCGAAGGGATGTCGAAATCGAAGGGGAACGGGATCGACCCGCTCTCGGTGATGGACAAATTCGGCGCCGACGCCTTGCGGTTCGCCCTCGCCTATTTGACGACGGAATCGCAGGACGTCTGTCTGCCGCTCGATTTCGAATGCCCGCATTGCCAAACGATCGTCGAGCAGACGAAAAAGAATCGCGTGTTGCCGAAAATCCCCTGCCCGAAATGTAAGAAGGAATTCGGAACGCAATGGGCGAAAACGGAAGCGGACCTCGCCCTGCCGCAAGGGGCCGTCGTCGGCGAACGATTCGAGGCCGCCCGCAATTTTTGCAACAAACTTTGGAACGCGGCCAGATTTGTCGTGGGGAGTGGGAAGTGGGAAGTGGGAAGCGGGGAGCATTCCTCGGCACCTCCTTCTCACTTCTCACTTCCCACTTCCCGCTTCCTGCTCGAAGATCGCTGGATACTCGGGCGGTTGGCGCTTGTCGCGGCGGAGACGACGGCGGCTTTGCGGTATTACCGGTTCGCGGACGCGGCGAGGGCGATTTACGAATTCGCATGGGACGATTTTTGCAGCTTTTATCTCGAAATCGTGAAATCCCGGCTCGCCGATGAACGGCTGCGACCGGCTGCGCAGCAGGTTCTGGTTTACGTTTTGGACAACCTTTTGCGGCTGTTGCATCCGATGGTCCCGTTCGTGACCGAAGAAATCTGGCAGCGGCTGGGGGAATGCGTACCGGTTCGGGCCGGGAACGATTTGGAGAAATCCGAGCCGGCGGCGGAGAGCATCGCGATCGCCCCTTGGCCGAAAATCGGTCCGAAATGGATCGATTCGCAAGTCGAATCACAATTCGCGGTTTTTCAAGAGGTGTTGCGGGCGGTCCGGGACATTCGGGCGCGGCACAACGTTCCGCCGAAGACGGAAATCGTGTTTTCAGTTCGCTGTACGGCGGAGACGGCCGGGCTGCTTGAGCCGATGCGGCCGTATTTCCTTTCAATGGCGGGCGCGAAAATCGCAGCCCTCGGGCCGGACGCGGCCGCTCCGCCGCTTCCGGCGGTCGTTTCTTTCCCGGAAATGGAGGTTTTCGTCGATTTGGCCGGATTGATCGACGCGAAGGCCGAACTCGCGAAAATGGAAAAGGAAATCGAGAAGCTGGCCGGTTTCATTCGCTCGAAAGAGGCGAAGCTGACGAACGAAGCGTTTACTTCGAAGGCCCCGGCCGAGGTGATCGCGAAGGAAACCGAATCGCTCGCCGGTTTGAAATCGCAACTGGCGACGACCCAACGGGCCTGCGAAGCCCTCCGGCGGACGCAAGGGAAGGACGCGAGCTAAAAAAGAGCCGCGTGCCACTCACGAGCCGGGACCTGTGGTCCCGGGCACGTTCACAGCGAGAAATGATTCTATTGAAAACGGAGGCAGCCCGGGACCGCAGGTCCCGGCTCGTTATTCTCTTCTCTAGAACCGATACTGCAAACCCACCATGCCGGTGTGTTCTACCGGCGTGCCGCCGCGG
>JAVBSX010000166.1:0-6091 GCA_031556455.1 Thermoguttaceae bacterium | reverse complement strand
TTTGACTCGAAAATAGCAGCCCGAAACGAAACGCAGCGTAGTGAGGGATCAGACGTTTTCAACCCTCACTGCGCGATGCTTCGTTTCGGGCTGCTATTTTTTGGCTCAAATTTTATGTTTCGACTTCGCGGATCAATAAAGGAAGTCTTGTCGGCACAATCTCCCTAAAACGCAAAGCTTCTCAGATTCTTTACCTTAAGTCACTCTCCGGCGCATTGAAATTCGGTCGCCAAATCAATTTATTCTGTAATCTTTGCACTTTCTTTGACATAATCCGCAGGAAGAAATAAGATGCGGACCGTTGAGCGTTTGGAAAGCCGCATCGCGCGACCGGTCCTTAATACGCGATCCAGGAAACGGTAATTGCAACCTGAGACGAGGGGCATGAGAGGGAGATATGACCTACTTTGAGTTTTCTTTTTTCTTCGGTGTCGGGCTTGCCGTGTTCGGCGTTTTCGCGGGCATGATTTACCTGAGCATTTGGGCTCACCGCAAAAAACGGACGAAAAAATTTCTGCTCCTGATGTGGGGCGGATTCCTGGTTATTTTGGCTCTGGGCGGAATCACGCGGTATTATACCGTTCGACATTGCCAAAGACATTGGGCCAAGTATTTCGAGGAAATTACACGCTCTTATGCCGCCGCCGTTCAAGGGCTCGATCATTCGCTCTTGGAATTTTCGCACTCGAAATGGTCCGATCCCGTCGCCCCGGACCGGTCGGACGTTTTTTTCGTCGAAACCGAACCGGAAAAGCATGAGAATTACGGTCCGCGCGCTCTTGAAGCCCCGACCGGTTTGAAGGTAACACGAACGGCGGACGGGAAGATCGATGTCCGCTGGGACACCGTCTCGGAAGCCAATTGCTACCAAATTCAGCGAACCGGGACACCGGAGAATCCCGGGAGCTGGACCTCCGTACACCGCTGCTGCGCAAATTGTTTCCTCGCCGCCGAACCGGATCGTTTCGCTTCTCCCTTGAAGCCCAGGTATTGTTATCGGGTTCGGGCCTTGTTCATCACCCCGGAAGATGATCCGCTGTATCAAAGAATTCGAGAAATCATGACCTCGGGAATCCGAAGCTCCCACGAGGCGAAATTCGCCTATACACTACGATTGGACCGGGACGGGGCCTACTTCGTCGTCGGCTCCGCGATCGAGTCGTCGCAAAATGATTTCATGGTTCTTTCCGAAGTACCGGGCATTCCGATCGGCGAATCGTATCCGCTGCACCCCGTCATGCGCCGCGCCCTCGGGCTCGAAGGGGAGGTGCCGCGTGGGGGCGTCGACATTCGACCCGTTGTCGATACGAGGGGACGTTGGATCAAAGGGGCGGAGCCGATTTATCGACCGGACGGAACGCTCGACGGTCTCCTGGGGATCGATTTTTCCGCCGACGATTACCGATCCCGTGTTCTCGGGGAACAAATCAGCCCTTCGTTTTTCTACCTCTTCATCCTGCTCTCCTATTTCGGCATGGTCGCCTTCATCGTTCATTTGCAACGGGCTACCGAAAAACAAGTGATGGTGAGCCTGCGGTTGCAGGAGACCGTCGGGGAATTGACGGCCGCCAAAAAAATCACGGACTCCGCCCTCCGGGCCAAGAGCGAATTCCTGACCAACATGTCGCACGAAGTGCGAACGCCCATGAACGCCGTCCTTTACTTCACGGAAGAAATGGGCCGGCTGCTTCGACAACGCTGCCTGCCCGAGGAAAAGGAAAAATGCGAATCCTGGGGAAAAGTGGTCTCCCGCAACGGCCATAATCTTTTGGGGATGCTCAACGACATTCTCGATTTCATCAAGCTGGACGACGACCGTTTCGAGATCGAACCGGTTCCCGTTTCCCTCCAGGCGTTTACAAAGGAGCTCGAACCGGAGATGCGGGAATACCTGGACGAATATCCGGGCGTCGATTTGCAATTCGTCGCCGAAGCGAACGCGCCCGGGCTGATCATGAGCGACCCGAAGCGGCTCCGTCAAATCCTTTCGCACTTGATCAAAAACGGGATCAAATTCACGGAACAGGGAACCGTCCAGGTGCGTTACGGCGCGGAATCCTCGAAAGAGTCCCGCTATTCCTTCGAGAATGCGGCGACCGTACCGATGGGCGAGGAATCTTCGGTCATCTATTTCGAAGTGATCGATCCCGGAATCGGCATTTCGCCGGAACAGTTGGGCACGCTCTTCGAACCGTTTTGCCAGGCCGACGGCTCGATGATCCGCTGTCGCGGCGGGACGGGGCTCGGTCTTCCCATCTCGAAGCGGCTCGCGCGATTGCTCGGCGGGGATATTTTCGTCGACAGCGAACCGGGCCGGGGAAGCGAATTTACCTTGGCGTTTCCCGCCACGGTTTTCGCGCACGCCCCGGAAACGAGACCGCGAATCGAAGCGGCGTCGCAATCGCAAGCGGTGACCGCCGTTGCCGGCGAACCGGTTTGCGAACGACCCGCGAGACCGCTCGAAGGGTTGCGAATTTTGGTGGTCGATGATACCCGGATCAACCGGATCATCGTCGTTTCGCAAATCAAGGAAGCGGGCGCGGAATACGAAGAGGCGGAAAACGGTCAAATCGCCCTCGACCGTTATCAAACCGCCACGGACGCCGGAAAGCCGTTCGATGTCATTCTTATGGACATGCAGATGCCGGTTATGGACGGTTACGAAGCGACGCGAAAACTCCGCGAGCAGGGCTGTTCGCGCCCGATCATCGCGGTCACGGCGCACGCCCTATCCGGCGACGATGAGACGACGATCGCGGCCGGTTGCGACGCCTACCTGACCAAGCCGATCGACCGGAAGTTGCTCTTCGATACGATCCTGCGGTATCGCCGTTGAGCGTTGAGGAAGAAAAACGAGCGGAAAAAAGAGCCGGACCTGCGGTCCAAATGTTCGTGAACGCTTACGAAAAGGTTTCCTACGCCTTTTCTCTGATGCGATTATTCGAGCCGAATCGATTCGATTTCGACGTCGATACCCGGCTTGCAGCACGGATCGAATCGCAATTCGGTGATTCGCCCCTTCCAGCCGACCTCGGGGGAGAGCGGGAGAACGTAATCGTGAAATCCGTCCGGCATCAGACCGAGCTTGACGGTGTTCTTTTCGTTGAATCCCTTTTCCGTTTCGGTCGTCCAATAAAGCTGCATCATGTCGTTTTGTTGGAGCGACGTTTTCATGCGAACGACAAATTTCGAGAATCGCCCCGCCGGGGTTTTGTCCTGCACAACACGGATCGCCGGGTCGCCGGTCGTCGTTTCGAAACGCATCACGCCGTTTTCGAGACGCAAATCCTTGAGGTTCATCATGATCTGCCAACACGGATCGCCGACGGCGAAGCTCCACGCCGTTCGGTTCTCAAAGAGCGATCGCGGCATGTCGTACGGTCCGAGCCCGATATCTTCCGGAATCAGATCGAGATGCTTTTCCGGGGCGTCGGAAAAAACCCGGCGAACCGCGTCGAGATAACCGAAACCGTATTCCCGATACGGAGCGATGTAATGTCCTTCGCTCCATTCGTTCCAGTTGTCGAGAATGATCATTTTGCTTCCGAGTTCGTTTTTCGGAATATTTTTTTCGACGAATTCCTTCCCAAGTCGCAGCAGTTTTTCGAAATCGTTCGGCGGGAGCTTCCAGATCGATCCTTCGTCCTGCCAACCGCTCCACGCTTGCGAGAGCGTGACGATTTGCGGAATGATCTCCCGTTTGTCCTGCATCGCCTGGATCTGCTCCATCTGTTTTTCGATCACGACTTCCGGCGGCGGGCTGTTGTGAACGTACCAGCAGTATTCGAACACGTAATCAAGCCCCATCGCTTGATACCGCCGTAAGTGCTCGGCATTGGCACCGCGATATTCGCCGAGAATCCACAGCCCGTCGAAACCTTCCTTTTTGGCCGCTTCGCGCATCATCTCGAACGCTGCTTTCGCCTTGTCGTCACCGCCGAGGTCCTTCGAAACATCGAGCGGCTGGTAAACGAACAACACCGGCTTGTTGTCGATCTTCAGGTAGTTTTTCCGTTTGAAGAATTTCTCCATCCAATACGGCAACAGGTATTCCATGAGGTCCTTTTCATCGTCGATTCCCGCTTTGCCCCGGCTCTGGTTCTCCCACATGATCGTAAATTGCATCTGATCGCCGAACTTCGATTGGAACAACGCGTCGTCGAAGACGCTTTTTTCGAACTGTGTCGTGATCGCGCCCCCTTGTGAGGTTCGATACCAGCAATAGATGAAGAACGAAATGCCGTGCTCGAGCGCCCATTTCGTTTCCCAATCGGCGATTTCCGGATTGTCTTGCGAATAGATTCCCAGAGCCGGCGTTCGTTCCTGGTGTTTTCGTACGACCTGATTCCAAAGCGGGGCGCGATCCGTTTCCCAGAGCGGACAATTATGGGCCCCGACGAGCATTTTCGTCTTGACCGGTTGCGGGGTCGGAATGTAGTCCAATTTCCGTATCGGGAGCGGTTCGAGCACGGCTTGCGAAATCGTCGAGGTTTGAACGACCTCGCCGTCGACGAGGAGTTCCAGCGTGAACGACGTTTGCCCCGGTTTGGGGAGCACGACGTCCCAGGTATATTTCGTCGCGAATTGGTTGGCGTCGGTTTCGATATTTTCCCCGGTCGGTTTCAAACCGTCGGGAAGCGTCAGCCGACATTGGAACGGCGTCTTGCTTTCGTTTTCGATTTCGGCGAGGAGCTTGAACGACCGTTCCGCACGGAGCAGCGGCTTGTCCGTTTGGAAACTGTTCTCCCGGATCGCGATCCCCTCCGCGGCGAAAAGACCAACGCTCGAAAAGAGAAACAGTACGACAAATAACATTCGTTTCATGATTATTGATATCCAGAAAAAATTGGAACTCATTTTGAGAGTACCACAAAAAGTCAGACGTCAGATTTTGCTCTTCGGCCTGTAAGGCCGGTGCGTAACAATCCAGGGCAGAGCCGAAGGCGCCGCCCTGGGTGATGAGCCTCTCAACAATCAGCCGCCCAGTAGTCCCGACGGGGTTGAATTGCGGTCGGATTTCATTCCCCTCTTGCAAGGGGAGGAATGAACCCACCATTTCCTTTTTACCATAATGCTTGACGTTTTTTCAATTCCTCCCTTCAATAAACATACAAAGGGCAAGGGAGCAAAGGGGTTGCGTCGGCCTTGCAGGCCGAAATTGTTCCTTATTCCGAAATCTCTTCCGCTCCCCGGTCCAGCGGGTGTCGCATCGGGAAACGCGAAGCGACGTTTTCCGGTTTCAACGCGCTTTTTTTCTCCGTCACATATTTCCCATACAGGCCGAGGGCGTGCTCCCGGATTTTTTCGCGAAATTCCGGCGGGGAAATCACTTCGGCTTCCTGGCCGTAACCGAGAACCCACCACGAAATTTCGTTCAATCCGGAAACCCTGGCATGAAACAGGATCGAGCCGTCCTCGTTTTTGACGATGCGTTGGGTTTTGTGCCAGGAAATCTCGGCAACGTTTTGGGCGACCAGCGGCGAAAAGCGAACGACGATGTTGGTGTCCCTGCCGGGTTCGGGGATCATGCTCCAAGCGTTTCGCAAATAACGTTCGAGCGAAAATCCCCGGGGAATCTGGTACCGGTTCTCGGTCAGCTCCGCCCGCCGGATTCGCCCGAGATGAAACGTTCGCGTTTCCCGAAACAAAGAGGCCCGGCCGATCACGTACCAGCTGCGGCGCGAAAACAGAATACGGTAAGGGTGCAGGAGCGTGCAAATCTCGTTCGGATCGAGCGGTGATTTGTACCAAATTCGGACCGCCCGATGTTGCGAGATCGCTTCCTTGAGCAGCTCGAAAACCGGCTTCGCTTCGTCCAATGGGTTGACCGGCTCCTTTTGCAGGACGATCAACCCGCCCATCGGCTGCAAACGGTCGGCGATTTTCGGCGGAAAGACCCCGAGCAATTTATGGGCGGTCTCCAAAGCGACATCCATAAAGGGGAAATAGCGGCTTCGACCGACCTCTTGGCAAAGCGTGAGAATGACAAACGCCTCTTCCGGCGTCAGTTCCATAGGCGGGAGGTAAACCTGCGAAATGATCTGATACCGCTGGGTTTGCTCGTTGCGGGTAATGACGATCCCGAGCGATT
>JAVBSX010000138.1:0-4487 GCA_031556455.1 Thermoguttaceae bacterium | reverse complement strand
CGGCCGACATCGCGTTCGGGCCGGCCAGCAAATCGCCGCTCGTGTAAAACGCGATGCAGGCATACTGCTTCAAATCGCCGTCGAACACCTTGCCGTCTTTGGTGCAAACGACTTCGACATCATGGGCGGCGCCGAGTTTTTTGAGCGCCTTATCGGAAACGCTCAAGCCGTCCGATTTGATTTTGACCGGATCGTGTTCGAATCCGACGGAATTGCTGAAATAAAGGATTTTCGTCTGCGGAGCGGCTCCCCAAGTGCGGGAAAACGGCAGCGCGGCAACCGCACTCGTCGCGAGGGCGGTTCGGAGAAATTCGCGTCTTTGCATGGTCGTCTCAGTGGTAAGGGGGCAATGAGAGCCGGAACCTTCCGTCCCGGGAACGTTTACTGACCTGATCATAAAACCTCGCGCCCGGTTTTTCAAGACAGAGCCTCGCGAAATCAGGCGGATTGCAAAGTCGTTGCGATCTCATGAACCGCTCAAAAAGCGAGGCCGTCATTTCGAGCGGAGCGTAGCGCAGAGAGAAATCTCATCCTCGCGAGCGGGCCGGAATACCGACTTTCTCGGCGAGTGTGAGATTTTTCGCTTCGCTCGAAATGACGCTTCGATCAATGAAAAGCCCGTATCGTGCTATTTCAATTCGGAAATGGCGACGTTGAGCGGAACTCCTTTGATCACTCCGTCGCAGACGATGTTATTATCGACGATCCCTTGAAAATGAGCGGAGATCAGTTTTTTTCGAAAATGCAGCATCTTCGCCTGCACCACGAACCGGTTGCCCGGCCTCACGATGCCACGGTATCGCACATCTTCGAGCCCGGCCAAGCCCATCACACAGTCGGTCATCAAACCGTGATAACAAACGAAAAAACTGGCCAACTGGGCGGCGGCTTCACACATGATTACCCCGGGCATCAGCGCAAAACCCGGCATGTGCCCGCGAATCCAGAACTCCTTGTCCGTGATATCCTTGTAACCGACGCAAACCTTCTCCTCGAAGTCGTCGTATACGACCGCCGTCAACTGCTCCATTTCGAAGCGTTGCTGGTTGTGCTTGTGAATTTCCTCGATTCCGTAAACCGTTTTGTCCAAATCGTAGGACGACGGTTCGATAATAAACGGCTTGATGCTCACGGTCGATGATCTTTGAATGTTGGCGGAGTGCGTCTTTGAACGATCGATCAAAGACCGACACGATAATCAGGATAAGGCCCGCGTTAAGCAAACGATCAAGTGCGGACGACACGGCGTTTGGCCCGTCGGGCTTGGGCACAAGAGGGACGTTTCCCGTGATTGGATTTCTTGACTTTGCGAGTTGTTTTCGACATGAGACTCTCCCAGAGAATTAGATGATGAGACTTCGCGCACGAAATAAAGTACATTAATGCAATGTTAATAAATTGTATCACGTTTTTTTCTGCCGCAAAGGGGTCGAATGCCAAAAAACGCGGAGTACCGGCTCAGCGGACGCACCTCGAGGATTGCATAGTCGGATTTTTTGACAGGATAACAAGATTGACAGGATGGGGAAGAGATTTTTCAGCTCGCAAACTTTTTCTCGACCTCTCATTTTACCAAAAATCGATCCTGTTAATCCTGCAAATCCTGTCAAGAAAATTCGGTCGGACTTTGCAATCGTCCTGACGGGCGTACCCGGCGAACTTGATTTTCTCTCGGCTTCCGGATATTCTGATTTCGGTGTTCGCTCTTTCGTCAAAATTTTTAGGAGACCTCGACGATGAAAATCAGCTTTCATACGGATGCGTTTTGCTCCGCGTTTTGGAATTTCGAAAAATGCCTCGAATGGGCCCAAAAGAACGATGTGCATTACATCGAATGCGGCCTGATCGACGGTGTCAGTTGGATGCACGGGCTCGGCTATCTGCCGCACCTTTCGACCGTCGATGATCCTCTGCTGCTCCGGAAGAAAATGGAAAAGTACGGCGTCCGGCTCTCGCAGATCGACGCCGCCTATCCCCTTTCCGGCAAAGACGGCCCGCTGTACGCCGTGCCCTATGTGCTCAACGCTCTGAGGTACGCGAAATTGGCCGGTTGCCCCCGGGTCTGCACGACCGACGGGCTGCGCAAGCCGGAAGGGCTCGACGATCCCGAGGCGATGCGGTTGATGAAGCGGAGTTACGAACAGATCGTCGAAGTCGCCGAAGCCTACGAAATCGACGTTACGATCGAAATACACGGCTATTTGACAACCAATCTCGACCGGCTCGGGGAGATGCTCGCCTTTGTCGACAGCCCGCGATTGACGCTGAATCTCGATACCGGCAACTCGTTCATTTCCGGGGCCGATCCGAAGGATTTCGCCCGGCGGTTCGCCAAAAAGGTTTCGCACGTGCACGTCAAGGACGTTTCGAAAGAACTGGCCGAGGCGATGCGCGGGAACGACACGGGCATCGCGATGAGTCATTCCGCGATCGGCGACGGCGTCAACGCCGAAAACATCAGGGGCGTGATCGAGATTCTGCACCAAAACGGTTTCACCGGCCCTTTGAGTATGGAATGCGAAGGTCAAGGGGGCCGACTGATCGAAAAATCGCTCGGTTGGATCCGCAAAACCTTGAAAGAGCTCGGTATCCCGGAAGAAAAGTGATTTGTGCCGAATTGTGAGCGAACGCAACGAGCCGGGACCTGCGGTCCCGACCCGTTCCTAGCGAGAAACGATAACAACACAAGAGGGAGACAGTCGGGAGCACAGCTCCCGGCTCGTTAGCTTCCTTAGAATTGGAAAAATCCATACAATCGATACATTCTTCGTGTTTTTCTTATGCAGACGATCATTCCTATTCTGCCCTGCTTGTAACCTGTTCCGAAAAATGGAATACTAGTTCCTAGAGACCGGCTTCCTGTTTTGGCGCCGGCGTCTGCGCCGCTCGGCTAAACGGATGATGTCTATAATTAGTTTTGGCGGAGTACCAGACCGTTGTTTCATCTAATCATCACTTGTCTTCCCCAGGAGAATCATCATGCAATTTCGCCTTGCCCTCGTCGTTTTGGCCGTCGTCCTCACAACGTTTGCCGTCCGATTTTCCTTTGCCGAAGACGCTTCGGAACAGAATGCCAAACCCAATGAGATGGTGATCGTCAGCCCGACGACCCCGTCAATGCCTAGTCCGCCCAAAGATGAAAAAAAGGACGAAGACAAAGACAAACCGAAACCGATCAAGGACGTGTTGCCCGATGCCAAGAAAATCGACGGCATGATCACCTTGTACCAGAAAAAGGAAAAACTGTACGCGGAAATCGGCGGCGGTAACCTCAACACCGATTATCTCATCGCAATGGCGATCGCGAAAGGCTCGGGCTGGGCCGCGATCGGCGGTTACACCCTCGGCGAAGGGGACGATTGGCTTTGGCAATTCCGGAAGGTGAACGACAGGATGCAGGTCGTTCGCCGCAACATCCGCTTTAAGGCGGAGAGCGGCACTCCCGAGGCGAAAGCGGTTGAAACCGCCTACTCCGACAGCATTCTCTACAGTCTTCCGATCCTCGCCCGGGGCGAAGGGGGCGGCGATGTGATCGATTTCGGGTCCATTTTCATGTCCGATCTGCCGCAGCTCGGCTCGCGGATCGGCGGTTCCTTCGCGAGCGACCGTTCCGTTTGGGGGAGCGTCAAGGGATTCGCGAACAACGTCGAAATCGAGGTCGAAGCGACCTACTCGACCGGCGGCGGCTTCCGTTGGTATTACTATTACGACGACGGGGCGGCGCCCGACCGCAAGGCGACGGGGGTTACGATTCATTATTCGATCAGCAAGCTCCCTTCTTCCGGCTATACCTCGCGATTGGCGGACGATCGGATCGGTTATTTTACGACCACGCATAAGAATTTTTCGAAAAACCAAAAGGACGATCACTACGTCCGGTACATCAACCGTTGGAACCTGCAAAAGGCGGACCCGAGCGCCCCGCTCTCCCCGCCGAAAAAGCCGGTCATTTTCTGGATCGAGAAAACCGTTCCGTTCAAATACCGCAACGCCGTCCGCGAAGGGATTTTGGAATGGAACAAAGCCTTTGAAAAACTCGGCTTCGTCAACGCGATCGAGGTTCGGCAGCAATCCGACACGGACACCTGGGATCCGGAAGACATCAATTACAACACCTTCCGCTGGATCACTTCGGACGCCGGCTTCGCGATGGGACCTTCCCACGTCAATCCAATCACCGGGGAAATTCTCGATGCCGACATCATCATGGACGCCGGATTCGTCGATTCGTGGCGGATGCGGTTCGACGTGCTGATCGCCGAGCAGATGCCGCTCCTGACGAACGAAATGTCGAAGAAGGAACAGATGGCCGTGCTGTTGGGGCTGCCACCCTCGAACGCGGACACGCATAATCATCCGCCCGCCAACCCGGACGAACAAAGCTGCAAGTGCGGGGAATGTTCCTACGCGAAAAACATGGCCCAGCAGATCGCGTTTGGTGCCCTTGTGCTGGCGGTTTTGAACGACGACGAAAACAAGGACGAGCC
>JAVBSX010000309.1:0-5888 GCA_031556455.1 Thermoguttaceae bacterium | reverse complement strand
GTTCCTGCAAGTGCATCTCAAGTGCGACCTTTTCGAGGAAGGCCGAAAGCTCCGTCCCTGGTTGTACCGGATCGCGACGAATTTCGCGATCGACCTGAAACGGAAACAGAAACGGCGGCCGACGATCAGCATCGACGCGGAAGAAGATTCCGACGATTCGCCGACCCCGGCGTTTTCCAATTTGTTGGTCGGCAACGAGCCGGAGCCGAGCGAAAACGCCCTTGAAGCCGAGCGGGCCGAAAAACTCCGCGACGCTTTGGAGGAATTGCCGGAACCGTTTCGTCAAACCCTCGACCTTGTTTACTTTCAAGGATTGTCCTACAGGGATACGGCCGAAGTGCTCGACATTCCGTTCGGCACGGTCAAAAGCCGGCTCCAATCGGCGATCCGGAAATTGAACGAAATTTTGAAACGCGAAAACGGCGAGAACCTTTAATGATTTCCAGAAAAAATTTGAGCCTTGTTTTTGGATGATGCCGTCATCCCCGCGAAGGCGGGGATCCATAGTGAACGGTTTCCCTATAGATTCCCGCCTACGCGGGAATGACGAAAATACATCATTTTTTATCTGAGACTCAATAATGAGGCGTTCGCCGAAAAATATAACGACGGCATTTTGTTGGGTGTGTTCGAGTGATCAGCACAAAGTGCGGGATCGGAATTCGTGTGAAGGAAGCTCCCGCGCTTTGCACTCGACACTTTTTAGATCAAATTAAAAAACCGAGTGCAAAGTCGTGAAATAGCCTTTGCCAAAAAACACGTCGTCATTTCGACTGGAGCAACGCGCAAGGAGAAATCTCACCCTCGCGAAAAGGCTGGGAATTCCGAATCTTCGGGCGAGTGTGAGATTTCTCGCTTCGCTCGAAATGACACGATATTTTACCTTTTTTCACGAAGCCCAATTCGACGACTTTGTACTAGCGCCTTGTTAGGATTCAATCTTGAGATGGTCGCTCGCCGACCTTATCCCATGATATTTTATAGACCCGGACCCCGTTGAAACGAACTCCTTATTTTCCCGCACGAACATGGGAGACCCACCTCGCGAGGTTCTTCTCGGCTACCTGATCGGGGCCTT
The DNA here is from genome assembly GCA_031556455.1 of Thermoguttaceae bacterium. Taxonomy (GTDB): domain Bacteria; phylum Planctomycetota; class Planctomycetia; order Pirellulales; family Thermoguttaceae; genus JAVBSX01. The sequence continues at coordinate 4,810 of JAVBSX010000309.1, read as the reverse complement.
GGAAGAACACGAACAATCACGCCTCAAGATCGAACTCGACCGGAGCGAATCACTTCGGGACGAGCTTACGGTCGTTCGAAACGAATTGCAGCCGCTTGAGAATTATTTAAAGTATTCCGAGCGAAGTTTCGTCCCGCCCCCGGGCCTGGCCCAGCGGACCTGTCGGTCGATCTGGGACCGTATCGATTCGCCCGGCCGGGGACCGGAGGTCCGAAAAGAATTGCCCGGCTCTCGGTCGCCGATTGTCGTTCAAGAAGCCGATCCGTTCCCCAAGCCGGATCGGCAACAGCAACCCGTCGCGGATTCGCCCCGGGCCGAGACGAGAAAAACCTTGAAATCGCTCCCCCGCATCTCCGGCGATTCGCGATGGGCCGGCGCCCCGAGTTCCTGGCATTTGTCGGATGTTTTCGCGTCCCTTTCGGTCGTCGTGATCCTCGCGATGGTTCTTTTTCCGGCGATTCAATTCGTCCGCGAACAGGCGAAGATCAACTACTGTCAAAACGTGATGCGGAAGATCGGCGAAAACAGCGCGTTCTCCGCGCAACTTCGGGATTACGATCATTCGACGGGCTTGGACGATGCGTTGACATATACCGGCGGGGATATCGGCAGCCTTCTTTCCTCGTTCAGCAAAGCCGAGTTCGCGCCGGAGACGCTGCGATTTTCTTACCCGAACGGACCGGAAGCCGGGGAGCTGTATTATCTCTTGAGCGATCATGCCGACACGGCGGCGGCCGCCAAAGAGCTTTCGGAGGCCGGCATCGCCCCTTTCGTCCTGAAACCGGAGACGCTGACGACGACCGACAGCGGCCGGACCTATGCCCAATGGGGTAATGCTCACATTCCGGTCTTGAGCGATTCGGGGACGGCGCACCCGATTTACACGCCGGTCGGACTGAGCACCGGTCAAAACATCCTGTATCGCGACGGCCACGTCTTTTTCCGCAGGGTCAATTCCAAATAAGGCTTTCGCCGGTCAATCTTCGTAACCGTTTGACGTTGCCGAAAGCCCGTTTGACCGGTACTCCGGGCCTTTGAGCCGGGACGCCGGCTTCTGTGCCGCTCGGCTCAACGGGGAGCAGACAACACGAGCCGGCCGACCGCGGCGTCCACAACGCCGTTTCCTTACTAATGCGTATGCGACGTCGTCTCGTCGCCGGTTTGCGGGTCGCACATTTGCAGATAGACGCTTTCGGCGATACTATCGTCGAGCGCCGTCACACTGCCGTCCGCGTAGGTTACAATCACGATCCCCGGATGATTCGACGACGGACGGGCGTAGTTGAAATCGCCGTAAACCGGATGTTTGAAATAAGCATGTCCGGATTGGAAAACATCTTCATTTCCCTTATTAAAACCGACTACGGAGCCGTTCCAACGGAAACCGATGTCGCCGATCGCCCCGCCGAATCGCGTTTTCTCTATCGTCAAATCCCCATATTTGAGCTCGTAGTGCCAAAGCTGCCTTCCCAACGCGGGGGTGGGAGTCGTTCTTGGCTCAGGGAGCATTTCATATTGAGTGTTATCGTAATCCAATTTGATCCTGCTGAGGTAATCCCACGGGCTTTTAAACCAGTTCGTCGCCTGAAGGTTTTCAACCATCATCAGCGTGTTGCTCGCCCCGCGTTTGATGCTGTCGAGCGTGACCGCGGAACCTTTGTTGTTTCGCCGATCGTAAAACAAGCCGCAGCGCATCACCGCCGGTTTTGTCTTGTCGTCGTCGTCGTACTCCCCGCAGTTGACCACATAACTGAGACCGGTCCTATTATCGTACTCATATTTTTCTAGTCCCGCATACCGATCGACTCGATTCCGATCGGAAGGACACCGAAAAATTCCGGTTCTCAGGCCTTTGACCTGGTCTTCAAGGGCATAGAATGAAAAAGAATCCGTGCGCGAATCGTTGGTAAAATCCGTTTTGAGGAACTGCTGATACAAATTGGTTTGTTCCAGTTGCGGAAAGACCGAGACAACCCAATTGACTTCTTTGCCGAGCTTCGTCCCGACCAGCGGCGGCAGTTCGCCGTCGTTGACGCTCGTGTACGCGAGGATCGCCGTCGCGATTTGCTTCTGGTTGTTGATGCAGGTCGCCCGGCGGGATGCTTCGCGCGCGGCCTGAATGCCGACGGTCAACAAGCCGGCGAGAACGGCGATGATCGCGATCACGACCAACAGTTCGACCAACGTAAACGCCGCCCGATTGCGGCCGACCGGCTGGTGTAACACAGAATAACGTAACATGGGAATCACCTTTCGGATAATAAAAAATAAATTTCGGAAAAAATATGGATATTCGATATTTCTTATTGTCCCACAAACGGCAGGGGTTTTCCAGCATTTTTAGAAAAAATTTTCGAAAAGCGCAAAAAAGGGCCGGAACCTTGTCGTTCCGACCCTTTGAGAATGTCCGGCGGTCGGGACCGTAGGTCCCGGCTCGTTGTTGCTCGTTTTAAGCCGCGTCGCGCTTCGGGGCGGTCGACGGGAAGGTTTTCCGCGAACGGTTGGCGACGAAATACGCTTTGATCGCTTCGACGACCGTGTTTTGCTCATCGACCGTCAATTCGGGGTACATGGGCAAAGCGAGCACTTCCCGCGAAGCCTTGTAGGTTTCCGGCAAATCCTGCGGAGCGTAGCCGAGATTTCGGAAGCATTCCTGTTCGTGCAGCCCGAGCGGGTAATAGATTTCCGACCCGATTTTCTGTTCGGCCAACTCCGCCCGCAGCGTGTCTCGGTGCCCCTCGGGGACCCGGACCACGTATTGGTTCCAAACATGCCGCCGGAACGGCAGGGCGGTCGGAATCGTAACATCCTGATCGACGCCCGAGATCATGAAAAGGTTGTGATACCGTTCCGCGTTTTGGCCTCGCATCATCGACCAGCTTTCCAAATAGCGGAGTTTGATATTCAAAATCGCCGCCTGAAACGAGTCGAGCCGACTGTTGATGCCGATGATTTGGTGATAGTAACGCGGTTCCATTCCGTGCCCTCGGAGCAGGAAGAGCTTTTTCGCGAAGTTCGCGTCCGTGGTCGTGACCATTCCGCCGTCCCCGGCCCCGCCGAGGTTTTTGGTCGGATAGAAACTCAGGCCGGTCATGTGCCCCCAGGAACCGGCCCGACGACCTTCCAATTCCGCTCCAATCGATTGGGCGGCGTCTTCAATGACGACGGCGTCGGACTGGGCGGCGATTCCCAGGATTTCCTTCATTTCGGCCATTTGACCGTAAAGATGGACGGGGATGATCGCCTTGGTTTTCGAATTCGCCTTCTTTTTGACGTCTTCGACCGAAAGGTTGAAGGAAATCGGGTCGATGTCGGCGAAGACCGGCGTCGCTCCGAGCCGGCTCACGCAACTGGCGGTCGCGAAGAACGTAAAGCTCGGGACGATCACCTCATCGCCCGGTTGAATGTCGGCGGCCATGAGCCCGAGCAGCAGGGCGTCGCTCCCGGAAGCACAACCGATCGCATGATCCGCCTGACAGTAGGCGGCGATCGAGGTTTCGAGTTTTTTGACTTCCGGGCCGAGGACGAATTGTCCCGTGTCGCACACGTTTTTCAGGGCGGCGGCCATTTCGTCCTTAATCAGCGAATGATGTCGGGCGAGGTCGAGAAGCGGAACAGGTTGACGGAACGGTAAAACCGGATTGGGGCTATTGAAATTCCCTTTCATTGGAGTGCTCTTCCTTGAAGCTGTAGGAGAAAATGGGAGGCGAATTGAACACAATAATATCTTAATTATCGTATGATCCGCCGGTTTTCTGAAGAATAAATTATTATCGATTTCCCGTCAAGAGCAATTTCTTGACGGAAAATCGCGGGAAGAAGACGCGAAGAGTGCCGGGGTACCGGCTAAATAGGAGATTACGCTTTGACGATTTTTTTGCGGCCATTCTTTACGTTTTTTGTCGCGTTTCGGGTGTCGACAACCAGCTTCGCGTTTTTAACGATTTCGTCGTAATTGTAGGCACTATGGTCCGTCGCGATCAAAATGCAATCTTGCGAAGCCAGAAATTGCGGGGTCAGTTCCTGACTTTTCATTTCGGGAACGTCCCAATGCCGCATTTTCGGCAAGGCGGGGATGTGCGGATCGTTGTAGGTTACAATCGCCCCCTTTTTGCGAAGGCGGTCCATTAATTCGAACGACGGGCTTTCTCGCGGGTCGTCGACATCCTTTTTGTAAGCGGCTCCCAAAACGCAAATTTTGCTCCCTTTGACCGATTTGCCGTGATCGTTGAGGGCGTCGCCGATCTTCCGGACGACGAAGAGCGGCATCGAGGTGTTGATTTCCCCGGCCAATTCGATAAATCGGGTCGTCAACCCCGCCTTTCTCGCACACCAACTGAGATAAAACGGGTCGATCGGGATGCAATGCCCTCCCAAACCGGGACCGGGATAAAAGGCCTGGAACCCGAACGGCTTGGTTTTGGCGGCGTCGATCACCTCCCAAACGTCGATTCCGAGCCGTTCGAACACGATTTTGAGTTCGTTGACCATCGCGATGTTGACGCAGCGGTAGGTGTTTTCGACGATTTTCGCCGCTTCGGCGACTTCGCAGGAGGAAACCTGCACGACCTTGACGATCGCGTGCCCGTACAAATCGCACGCCAAACGGCCGCTGTCGGGATCGAACCCGCCGACGACTTTCGGGATCCGCTCGGCGGAAAAGTCCGGGTTGCCCGGATCCTCCCGTTCGGGGCTGAACGCGAGGAAAAAGTCTTTCCCGACGGCGAGCTTCGATTTCGCGAGGATCGGGAGCACCACGTCCCGGGTCGTGCCGGGATAGGTCGTGCTTTCGAGGACGATCAGCTGCCCG
>JAVBSX010000218.1:0-9353 GCA_031556455.1 Thermoguttaceae bacterium | reverse complement strand
ATAAGGGTTTTCCCCGACTTCGATCATTTGCCGCATAAGGCGTCGGGTCCAAGCGATCGCAAGCGACTGAGAGTTCGGCCCGAACGTTTCGATTTTTTCCGACAGAGATCGGATTAAAACCCGATTGAGCGACGCGGACCGATCCGGTTCGAGGCGGGACCAATTTTGAAATTTGTTTTCGAGAACATCGCGGGCCGCGAAAACGACACAACGCCGTTGCGAGCCCATTGCCTGAACCAATTTCGGAATTCCCGCTTCCCCCAAACCGCCTATCTTTTTCGCGATCGTCTCAACCTGCTCTTCCGGAGCGGCTTCAAGTTCCCGGGCCAGTTCCTCCGCGATTCGGGAAGACGACCAGTTGGCGTAATAACAGATCGCAAAAATACAAATTCCCGTCAAAGGAATCAAACGCCCCCAGGGGGAATTCAGCATTTTGCGGAAAAAGGACATGATCGAGGCCGGGATGTGGTGTAGAGTCGGCGAAAACCGTAATATACTTTGCGAAGTCAAAAAATTCGACTTTTTTCCTTCTCCGTTTTTTCGAGTTCGAATCGGTAAGTGCTTGGCATACAATAAGTTAGCAGCCCAACGAGGCTGCGGACGAAATGAGGCCGAAGGCTTACCGCAATACCGCGTACGGTATATCGCAAACAGCAGCCCGAAGTGTAAGCGCCGGGTTGCCCCGACGTTTCCGTATTGGACAACCGGGCGCTCACGCTTCCGGCTGCTGCCTGATTCGCATTTTTTCTAAAGATCTGCAAACCGCGAAACTTTACGAATTAAACCATTTTTCCTCAAGTGCAATTTGCCTCAAAACACCCTTTTCCCGCCAAAAAAAGTGAGCGACGCTTCGCAAAGGTGCCGATGATTCGGAAAGCGTCGTTAATATCCCGACAATCACTATAATTCGGATATTTTTACTTTTTTGGGTTGATAAATTACGAAGCCGGGGCAGATTATGAAAGCAGGGGGGTGTACATGCCGCAAGCGGTATTGCGGAGAACCTTCGGCATCGTTTGGTTCGCAGTTTTTTTGGGCTAATTGTTGTTGCAGCACCGCTTCGGTTGCATTTCTGTTGTCGATTTTGGTTGTTTTTGGATTGAATCCCCCGGTTTTCTCTCAGTCCGGTAATAATACGAGAAATGCACAGTTTGCGCAAAACACGCAGAATAAAATTGTTGCGGACGAAAAGAATGAAGACGATTCGGATGATCTTTTAGGGGCTTCGACGAACGTTCGCGACAAAAAAGAAGCGCTCAAAAAAATTCCTTGGAATGAGCTTTCCGAGAATGCCCGGGCGAAGCTCCGGCTGGTCCTCAACGAGCAGACTCTGTACCGCCGCTTGCCGCAGCAGTCGATTTACTGCGAGCCGTGTATGTACAACTTTATGTTGGAGCATCCGGACGTCGTCGTCGCGATCTGGGAAAAACTGGGAGTGTCCCAAATTTCCCTGAAGCCTCAAGACCGGCCGGGAACCTATCTTCTCAAGGAATCGGTCGGTTCCGTCGGTGTCGTCGAAGTCCTTTACCAAAAGCCGGAAATCAGCATCGTTTACTCGAAAGGTTCCTATCGCGGGCCGGTGATTCCCAAAGCGGTCGAAGGGGAAACCATCCTCTTATTACAGAACAAATATTACGAGGACGAATCGGGCGAACCGTACATCATCACCCAGTTGGATGCGTTCGTCAAAATTCACAATTTCGGTATTGATGTTTTCGCGAAGCTTTTGGCACCGCTGTTAGGGCGGATTGCCGATAATAATTTCGAGCAGACGCTCGCTTTTATCGGAAATGTTTCGGATGCTGCGCAAACGAATCCCGAAGCGATCAAGCGATTGGGTTTCAAGTTGGAGACGATTCCGAAAGAAGTCCGGGAAGAATTAGCCCGAACCGCGTATTTGACGGCTCAAAACGCGATCGATCGGGCCGGGGACGGGGCTTTGGAAAACAGCCCCTACGGCCGGTATTTGACGAGTTCGCAACAGGAAATGACCCCGGCACAATGGGAGGAATTCCAACGGGACCGGCTCGCGATCCTGCAAAAACCGCAAGAAGAGCAACCGCGGTCGCAAGGGCAAGGTGTTCCGGCACCCCTTCCGGAACCACGAATGCCGAAAATCGACAACGGCACGCCTTTGACCGCATCCCAGGGGCCCGCGCCGTCGGGCGGCCCACAGACGCCAACCGGAGCGAAAGCGTGGTCGCCGGTTCGGTGATTTGTGTTGCTTGCGGACCTTGTACACGAATCGCAAAAATAACATTGAACCTACGAGCCGGGACCTGCGTTCCCGGGTTCGTTCACTACGAGAAAAATTAACAACTCAAAAGTGAGACAAACCGGAGGCACAGCCTCCGGCTCGTGTTGTCCTCAACGAGGCGGCATTTTTTTGAAAAAGAAATGACCGGCAAAAGCGAGGGTCTTATTGCCGTCGAAAAACCGCAACTCTCAGAATCGGGAATCTCATTCGGCACGGTCTTCGAAACAGGAAGATAACGTGCCGCTCGCCGCTGCGCCGGTTTCCGATCCGGGCCAACAGCCGCAATCAGGGCCGAGCGTCCCAGGAATCGTTGGCCCGCTGCCGATTCTTACGGAACAGAAAAAAAATCTCGGGCCGACCCGCAAAAAAAAGTCGCTTTCCTTTTGGTTGACCGTGCTTCTTTTCGGCTTGGCGCGAACCGAATCGCTCGGAACGGCAATCAGTCTCACGATTCATTTTTTTATTCTTGTGGTTCTCGCGTTGCTTGTTACCCAGATTCAACCGCTCCCCGAAGGGCTCTTGAGCGGCGGGTTCGTCGCCGAAAACGCCGGGATTGAAAAAACCGAGGGGGGGGAATTGGAACTCGCCGACGCTTCCCCCTCGGAGCCGGACCCCGGCAACTCCGATTCCGTCAGAATTTTGGACCTTACGGATAGGGAGGTGCTCCGGGATTTCGGAACGGAAGCCGCCCGGCAACCTTCGGAGGTCGACACGGAAAAGACCGGTTCGAATCTCAAAAACCCGAATTTGCTCGACGCGTTCGCCGCCGGCGGGGGATTCGAAGGTCGAACGGCCGAAAACCGCGGCCGACGGGGCGGGCCGGGCGATCCGACCGATCGGAGCGAAGCCGCCGTCGAGGCCGGACTTCGTTGGCTCGTGATACACCAAAACCGAAAAGACGGCGGTTGGAGTTTCGATCTCGAATGCCCTTGCGGAAAACCGAGCGGGGTTGCACCGCATCAAAGCCGAACGGCGGCGACGGCGTTCGCGCTCTTGCCGTTTCTCGGAGCCGGTTACACGCATTTGGAGGGGCAATACAAAACGAACGTCGAGCGCGGCCTCCGGTTTCTCCTTGATCCCGCCAATGCCGTCGAATTGTCGGTCGGAACGAATTTCCAACAGTACAGGCAAGGGATGTATTCGCAAGGAGTCGCGGCGATCGTCCTCTGCGAAGCCTACGGAATGACCAAGGGGAAATCGCGAAATCGGAGCGAACGGGATCTCGAACAAAAACTTCGAGAGGCGGCTCAGGGAGCGATTCGGTATCTCGAATTCGCTCAGGACCGCAACGGGGATTATCCCGGCGGTTGGCGTTATAAGGCCGGGGAAACCCCGGGGGACATTTCCGTAACCGGTTGGCAGGGCATCGCCTTGAAAAGTGCCCTTTTAGCCGGAATCGAGGTCAAATCGACCACCTTGAGTTTGTTGGAGGATTTCCTCGATTCAACGCATTACACCGTCGGGGAAGAGAGCCGGTTCAATTATTTGCCGGTTCGATTTCCCTATTCCGAGGACTTGGATTCGCGGGAATCGGTCGGGCGGTTTGCCGACTCTCCCTACACCTGTACGGCAATCGGTCATTTGCTCGAATTGTATCTGGGAAAAACGCCCGGCTATCCCCTGCTCGATTCGGGGATCTCTCTTTTGGACCGTTGGGGGCCGCTCAAGACGGAGAAAAAAAGCCTGCCCGAGGGGAATTGCAATCTGTATTACGCCTATTACGGGACGTTGGCGATTCACCATTATGGGGGCTCGGCTTGGAACCGCTGGTACCCGGAAATCCGCGAGTTTTTGGTCAAAACGCAATCCCGGGGCGAAATCATCCCCCACGAAGGGGGGAGCTGGTTCTTTCCCGACCCTTATTGCAATACCGGAGGGCGCTTGCTTGCAACCTCGCTCGCGGTTATGATTCTTGAAACGCGATACCGTTATTTGTCGCTCTACGGAACCGATTGAATTTTCATAAAAATAAAATCACTAACGGGAAATGCCGGAAAATCCGCTTTTTCGCCCGTTTTTGGTAAAATGTTTGAACGAAAATCCAATATAAGGATACTAACCCTTACTGCCTTTTCCCGTTCCTAAGGCGTATTCCCGCATCGAAAATATATTGCTAATAATCGAATTATCGTATATAATAAGCGTTTACCGCAGTCCGAAGAGGGAATTTTCGGGCATCCCCCCATTTGAAAACGGCGACGAAAAATGAAAAAATCTTTTCTCCGGCTACTTCAATCCTTGTCCGATTCGGTTACCTCGTCTTCCGTTCCCGTGCCGGAGCTTCGAAAAAAAAGGAAAAACAAAAAAACCGGCCCCAACCGTTCCCGACGATTGGGATTGGAGCCGCTTGAGGAACGTGCGATGCTCAGTGCCGCCTCGATTTCGTTCGAGGCCCCGCGAACATTCAATTACACGCCCAATACCGGAAGCAACATCGTCTTCGGTTTGGAGAGCACGGCGTTTCTCTCGTTCGGGAAAATGCACACCGGAGCCGATTCGTTCGGAGATATCGTTTCGATCAATCAAAACCAGGACACCGTCTCTGTTTTCCTGCACAACAAAAGCATGTCCAATCCGCAATACGGTACGGCCGTTAATACGAAACTTTCCGGATTGTCCGGGCAATCGCAATACCGGGAATATGCGATCGCCGATATGAACGGGGACGGAATCAGCGACCTGATCGTTTTGGGGCAAGTCTCCCGAGCGGACGGCGTCTGTTGCCTGACGGCCAACATCTTTCTCGGCAAAAACGACGGGACATTCAATACGACCAGCTCGGAAATCGTTTTCGACAGCAATTTCCCTAAGGGCAGCGCGGGTTCGGATATCGCGATTTTGAGTTACCAGGTCAAGAATATTACCGGAGATGCCTATCCGGAGCTGATCGTTTCCCTGAAAGGAACGACCATTCCTGCCGAAACCGTTAAGGTCGAATCCTACTATTACACGGGAGTACAAGGAGGGTTCGAAAAGACGGCCCATGTGCTGCCGAACACGACCGGAACCCTTGTCGGTTTCGGCAATGTAACGGGAGCCTCCGGCTCGCTCCAGCTTATCACCGGGACGGAAACCGAACAGTCTTCGCTCGGTCAACAGACGTTGAACTTTTACAATTACACTCTTTCCGGCGATACGGCCCTCGCCGCCGGAAAATCCAAGGCCTTGAACGGTGCACCCTATTGGACACTCATCGCCAACGCCAACTCCGATTCGGCCGACGAAATCGTTTCCGGAATCAGTTACATCAATAATCTGTCCCAGCAGAAATACGGCGTTCGGATCGCCCATGTCTCGAGTCTTGCGACCGGAACGGCCGAGGTCGTTTTCAGTCCCTCGACGCCGACGGTTTACGATGTCGATATCGCCCCGGTTTTCGGGACGATCGGCGATGTCAACGGCGACGGCAAACCGGACATTATCATCAGCGACGGCACGGCCTACCAGATTCTTATCGGGAACGGCAGCACGTTTACCTCACAGCCGAAGGTCGAGACCTACGCCAATTACATCGCGACCACGGTCGGCGATTTCAACGGCGACGGGTACCAGGACGTGATCGCCGTCGGGCAGGGGCACGTGATGTTCCTCCCGGGCAACCCTTCGCACCCGAACTATAACACGGGCAAGAAGCTGTTCGATCTGCCCGTCAAAGCGGATTACGTTGCGTTCGGCGATTTTACCGGTGATGGGATTCTTGATATCGCGTTCTGCTCCGGTATGGCCGGGACGACCATCTACGTTTATGCCGGGGTCAAACACACCGGGCTGCCCGGCTCGGAAGTTCTGTTTCAATTCGACAGTTCCTACATCGACGCCTCGCTTGTGACCGGTCTGGTTGCCGGTAATTTCGCGACGAAGGCGACGAGCGGGAGCACCAAGGTCGATCTCGCCGTCTTGAACGCCGGGAGATCGGTCGTGATCATCACCGTCGGGCAGGACCAGGGTAAGGACCATCGACCGACGACTTCCCTCGGGGCGACGGCCGTTCATATCGCGAAAGGGGATTTCAACGCGGATGGGTATGATGATATCGTCCTCGCCAACGAAACCGCCGGGACGATCACGATCGGTACGAACGACGGGACTGGTCGTTTCCACACTTCGGACATTGTGGTCGGCGACCCCGACAAAGACGGGACCCTCGGCTCGCACCCGAGCGTGGTCGCGGTCGCCGATCTCGACGGCGATTCCAAACTCGATATCGCCGTTCTCAACAGCCGGACGCATCAAATCAAATTTTTTTTCCAAAACTCGACCGGTACCGGTTTCGTGAACAATCCGAGCGGGGCGCAATCGTATTTGGATATTTTCGAAATGGAGGCGGGAGCCCAGTATTCGATGATTTTGGACGATTTCGATTTGGACGGCCGGATCGATGTGATCGTCGGCCTCTCCTCCTCGAAAAATCAAATCGCCGTTTATCAAAACAAAGGGGCCAAAGCGGGGGAATTCAATGCAACCCCTTCCTGGTTGACGGTCCCCGCCAATTCCCTGAAAGGATCGATCAACGGCAAAATCTCCTGGGGAATGGCGACCAAATATCTTCCGGGTACGGTTTCGACAACCGGAACGCCCGGCGTCGTCGTCGTGAGCGGCAATACGATTTATCGGATCAAGAATACGACCGAGGCCGAATCGATGCTTGGAACGTTCCAGATGATTTTGCGCGACCCGAGCAATTCTCCCGCAACTCCCGATTCCAATCAGTACACCAACCTGAACGGCCTCACCAAACTCGATTGGCTCAACGAATGGGGAACCTATTACCTCGAAATCTGGGGAACCAGCGCCTCTGCGACGGAAGGGATCTCGACCTTCCGATGCAGCGTCAACTATGACACGACCCTCTTCAAGGGGATTGAAAAAAACGACATTGAAACGATCACGGCTTACGGTACGTTGACCAAAGACACATCGACTCTGGGAACGGTCACGATCGAAGGGACGACGACCTCGACCCGGGGCAACAACCAATACACGCTTCTCGCCCGAATCAAATTGACCCCGGCCGTCAACACCGCGGCTTCCTCGGAGAAGGAAAACGTCGGTGTCCGCATTCCCGCAACCGGATATGCGGTTTCGGTCAACAGCGGCCTGCGTTTCGTTCCCGGAACCGTCCAGATCAACGGGAAAGGGGTGATGACGACGATCGACGCGAATTCGCTTCCGATGTACCCGGTCGTGTTCGATGTGACCGACGACGGAGTTGTCAACATCGCGGATTTTACGCTCTTCGCAATGGCCTTTGGCAACTCATTTACTCCGACGTCCTCCGATGCGAAATTCGATTTCACTCATGATGGAAAAATCAACATCGCGGACTTTACGCTCTTCGCGCAGGCGTTCAGTTCTTCGCGGACGAAGGGAATGTCCAATTCCGATTTGCCGGACATGTCGAAGTGGGGCACGAGCGTTTTGGCCGCGACTTCTTTTTTGAGTTCGGAATTCGAATCGGTTGCGACCCAGGAAACGGAACAAGCGGCCCTCCTCTTGGATTCCGCCGAGTCCGAATCGGAAGAAGTCGTTGCGATGTCCCTGGTGATAACGAATCTTCTTCTCGATTCGGATGCGATTCCGCTCTTTGAAGAAGCTGAATCTCCGGTCGCGACCGCGAGATCGACCGTTGTTCCGGCAAGCGAGCCGCTCGCCGCGAACGCGGTGTTCGCCGATCGCCCGGTTGCCCGTCTCGCGACGTTACAAACCTTGGGACTCGCCGACCGCCCCCTGCAAAGCGCGGCCGCGATTCGTTCGTTGAATGTCGATCTCGCCCTTTCACGCTATGCCTCGGACAACGATTTGAAGCGATCCGAAGATTCAACGGATTGGTATGTCGAAGAAAATCGTTCCGTTTCCGTTTTGGACAAAGTGCTCGCCGATCTGTTCGACTGATTCGCGAGCGCGGAGTACCGGCTAAGTAAGCGCGAAGTACCGGCTAAAAACGAACGACCGTATCACGCCGAGTTCAAGTCTATGATTGAAGATCAACTCCAACACCAAACACGAACCGTTCAGCCCGAGGAATCCGGTTGGCGATTGGACTTGTTTCTGGCCCATCATTTTCCGGTTTATTCCCGGATGTCGATTCGCGGAGCGATCGCGGCAGGCGGGGTTTCCGTCGAAGCCGAAGGGGAGGAACCGACCCGGGGCAAGCCTTCTTACCGACTCAAGCCGGGTCAGGTCGTTTCGTTTTCGCTCCCCGAGATTCCGCGAGAATCGCCGATTCCGGAAGATATTCCGTTGAATATTTTGTACGAAGACGACGTTCTTGCGGTGATCGACAAACCGCCCGACATGGTCGTACACCCTTCCCGGGGACATTGGTCGGGCACGCTCGTCGGTGCCTTGGCCCACCATTTCGCCGGGATGCTGAGCACCGTTCGCGGCCCGGCCCGGCCTGGGATCGTGCATCGTTTGGATCGCGACACCTCCGGGGTGATCCTGATCGCGAAAAACGATCTCGTGCACGCCCGTTTGGCCGCCTTGTTCGAGGAAAAGAAGATTCGGAAGGAATACTTCGCGATCGTAATCGGCTGTCCGGACCTCGATCGGGACATGATCGACCTGCCGATCGGATTGCATACGAAGATGCGCGAAAAAATGGCGATTCGCCGAAACGATCCGGACGCGAAAGAGGCACAGACCTATTACGAGGTTCTCAAGCGATATCGCGGTTTTTCGACGCTTCGGGTTTTGCCGCAAACCGGTCGGACACACCAGATTCGCGTGCATCTGACGCATACGGGCTATCCGATTCTCTGCGACAAGTTGTACGGCGGTCGTTCGTTGATTACAAAAGAAGAATTGCTTGGTCAAAGGCCGGTCGCTTTGACGCAGGATCCGACGGAAGGGGCGGTTCTTTTAAACCGGCAGGCGTTGCATGCCTACCGGTTGACATTCGAGCATCCGGAAACCGGCGAGGAGCTTCAGATCACGGCCCCGATTCCCGCCGATATGCAATCCGTTCTCGACGCTTTGGAACAAAGGGCGATGGGGTAGTCTGGAAAATCGCAACCGTTCGGCGGTTTTGTCATTTCGACCGAAGCAACGCGTAGGGAGAAATCTCACACTCGCCGAAAAGGCAGGAATTCCGTCC
>JAVBSX010000045.1:0-4185 GCA_031556455.1 Thermoguttaceae bacterium | reverse complement strand
TCAAAGGCAAAGACCATACGATTTTGGTCGACACCGGCCTCGGGGAAAGCGGCGGTCGCAAAGGGCAAATGTTCGCGAAACTGAAGGAATACGGGATCGATCCGGGATCGATCGACACCGTTTTGATCACGCATTTGCACGGGGATCATTTCGGCGGGCTGACCCGTGGCGGCGAGGCCGCCTTCCCCAAGGCGATGGTTTGCCTCGCCAAGATCGAGAAAGACTACTGGACCGGCGGAGAGCAGCCGAAGAACGCGGCCGCCCGGGCGGCGCTCGCCGCTTACGGCGATCGGGTCAATATCCTCGATGTCGGCGAGGAGGATCTGCTGAGCCCGGCGACTTTTGAAGGGATTCGCGGCGTCGGGGCGTTCGGACACACGCCCGGGCACACGATGTTCCTGCTCGAATCCGGGGGCGAGCGGCTGCTGATCATCGGTGATCTGGTGCATGGGGCCGCGCTGCAATTTCCGCGACCTGATGTCGGGATACAGTACGACTCCGACATTCCGGAAGCGTGCCGGAGTCGCTTGAAGGCGTTTCAATGGGCCGCCGAAAATCGGGTGCCGCTCGCCGGTATGCACCTCCCGTTCCCCGGAATCGGAACCGTCGAAAAAGACGGCGACGGCTTCCGCTTCGTACCGAAATAACAGCCGGAAAGGAGCGCAGCGTATTGACGGTGTGTTGAGATTGAATTTCGGTCGGCGTTGAACACCAACACACCGTCGATGCGCCGAGTACGGCTCCTTTCCGGCTTTTGTTCGAACCAAATATACTCCTCAAAGCGTTGACATGAAAAAACTGATTTTACTATCAACGGTTTTTATGGTTTGTTTTTCTTCGTTCTTTCTGTTGAAAGCCGACGAAAAATCGAAGCAGCAAGAACAGGCCGATCGATTGTTCAAGCGAGAAGACCTGACTCCTTTGAGACGGTACAGACAACATTTTTCCTCGATCACCTGCTGGGCATTTTATGGCCCTTGGAATCTTGATGATCGCCCTTTCAAAGCAAATTATTTGCTAATTTCCGGCGACCGGTTCAATCAAATTTTCATCTCCGATGCGATTACCGGCGAAGTCTTCCGCGAGTACGACTGTTTTGTGCCCAAACTTCCTCTTTTTGCATTGACGTGGGAAGAAGCAGAGGAAGCCGATCGAGAGGACGACGAAAATGATGACGATGGTTATGAGTGGAACAGGGAAAGAGAAGACCTTTTCTATCCCCGTTGCCAGATTACTCATCTGGAATTTTCCCCTCAATTTCGTTTGTTTGCTTATTGTGAACGCGACGGCTCAAATGATAATGTTCATGTTCGTGAAACACTCACAGGCAAACATTTTGGATTTAAGAGATGTAACAAAATATTATCCGTTGCGTTTCGATCCGAACCTTTAAATGGTAATGACGTTTTGGAAATTTTCGCGAAAAACCATGATGGCAGTACATACCGCGAATACTACGCTTTTCCTTTGGTTGCCTCTCAACATGTTTTGAGTGATATTAGAAAATCTGGTTTGCGAGGCTATCGATTGGAAAACCTCGACGGCATTTTTAAACAAGGTACCGAAATCTACTTTCCTGTGTATAAGAAAGATGCGGGCGGAACAATCGTTGCAGGTCCAAAGGGCTTGGAGCAATCGTTCATGGTTTGGAAAAACAACTATGAAATACAGACGAAAAGCATGTTAGGCTCTCAAGAGAAATGGGAGGAATGGGAGAAAAGCAAATGGGATGCCTGGGAGAAAAATAAATCCCAAAAGGATACAATTAAAAATTAGACAACGTTTTTAAAACATTGAGTAACACTTCTACCGTATGGTTTTTTGTCATTTCGAGCGGAGCGAGAAATCTCACCCTCGCGAAAGAGCTTGAATTCCAAGCCCTTTCGCGAGGGTGAGATTTCTCCTTGCGCTGCGCTTCAGTCGAAATGACGAAAAACACCATTCGGCTGAAGAATGACTTCATTTTCAATCTGGAATTCCCCAATGATCTCCCCTGAAAACAGTCTGTTGCTTCTGATCGATCTCCAGGAACGCTTGATGCCGGCGATCCGGCGAGCGGATCAAATCATCGCCAACACGCGGCGACTCGTTCTGGGGGCGAACGAGCTCGGCGTCCGCGTTGCCGCAACCGAGCAATACCCGCAAGGGCTCGGCCCCACGGTTGCGGCGATCACCGAGGTCTTTTCGGAGGATGTGCGGCCGCTCCCCAAAAAGTCCTTTTCCTGTCTCGGTTGTCCCGAATTCTCGGATCGGATCGATGGGGAACATTATCAAAATATCCTCCTGTGCGGGGTCGAAACCCATGTTTGCGTGCTGCAAACCGCGCTCGATTTTCTCGAACGGGAGAAAACCGTTTTTCTGCCGACGGACGCTCTCGGCAGCCGGTTTCTCACGGACCACGAAACCGCTTTGCGGCGGCTTGAGCAGGCCGGTGCCGTGCTCACGACGACGGAAACGACGCTGTTCGAATGGTGCCGGACGGCGGACAATCCGGCGTTCAAAACAATCAGCCGCCTGGTTAAAGAAAGAACCGACGCCCCCATTTAGCCGCTGCCCCGCAATCTTCACCCCATGTTTTTCAAGGCGATGATATGCCCCGATCACGAATCGAAGAAGCACTCCGGTTTGCGGAAACGACCCGGCGAATCGAAATCGGCGACAAAGTTTTGGCCCGGACCGGCTCGGTGTTCCGCGACTGCTGCGGGCCGCGACCGGCGATCCTGATCGCGGACCTAAACACGTTCGCGGCGGCCGGAAAAGCGTTGTTGCACGAATTGCAGGTCGAAGGGCAAACCGTTCTTGAAGAGCCGCTGATTTTCGAAGAACCGAACCTTCGCGCCGAACAACGCCGGATCGAACGGCTCAAGGAGCGCTTCCGGACGACCGAGGCGGTTCCGATCGCGGTCGGCTCCGGGACGATCAACGATCTGGTCAAGCTCGCGGCCTTCGAATCGGGGCGAGGATACCTGGTCCTCGCGACGGCCGCGTCAATGGACGGGTATGCCGCCTACGGTGCCCCGATCGAAATCGACGGGTTCAAGAAAACCGTTTTCGCTCCCGCTCCGCTCGCCGTGCTCGTCGATCGGGACGTGATTCTCCGCTCCCCGCCCCGGCTCTCGGCCGCCGGGTACGCCGATCTGCTCGCCAAGATTCCGGCCGGAGCCGATTGGCTCCTCGCCGATGCCCTCGGAGCGGAAGCGGTCGATCCGATCGGTTGGTCGATGGTGCAAGAGCCGCTCCGCGATTGGACCGGTGATCCGGAAGGGATCGCGAATCACGATCCGACCGCCCTCTTCGGCCTGATCGAAGGGCTATTGATGAGCGGCTTGGCGATGCAAAAGTCGAAAACCTCCCGCACGGCCTCGGGAGCGGAGCACCAATTCTCGCATCTTTGGGACAACGAACACCATCTCTTTCAAGGGGATGTACCGTTGCATGGGTTCAAGGTCGGGATCGGGGCGATCACGACGGCGGCCTTGTACGAACAGGTGTTGCTTCTCGAAAAGAGCGATCTTCTCGAATCGAGGCGGACGATCGTACAAACCCGGCGGAGCTGGGAACAAACGGAACGCTTGATTCGCGATTCGTTTTCCGGGGCCGGGCTCATCGAGCGGGTGATCGCGGAAAGCCGCGAAAAATGGCTCGACGATGCGGCGTTGCTCGCTCGGTTCGACCGAACGGTCGAGGTTTGGGAAGAGCTCCGGACGAAATTGCGACGGCAACTGCTCGGGGCTCGTCTGCTGCAGGAGAAACTTCGGGCTGCCGGGGCAATTACGGAGCCGGAAGAGATCGGGATCGACCGTGCGCGGCTCCGTCGCAGCATCGGATTGGCCCAGCTGATCCGTTCGCGTTACACCGTCCTCGATCTCCTGCTCGAAACCGGTCGGTTCGAACATTGTGTCGCCCCGCTCTTCGAACCGGGAGGTATCTGGGCAAATTAAAGGACAGCCGATACTTCGAGGTAACTCGCTGCCCCACTCTTCCCACTTCCTATCCTCTGTCCGGGCGTAGTAAAGTTTTGGAGCCATTTTCCCGCCCCCAACGGGGGCCCACAAAGTAGCCGGGGGTGAAGCGTACTCGCGGAACCCCCGGAAACAAATCGCAATCCCATTGCACCCCAACGGGGTGCCACAAAAAACCGCCCTGTGCGCCCCCGTTGGGGACGATTGGCTTCTCCGTCCGATC
>JAVBSX010000031.1:0-9889 GCA_031556455.1 Thermoguttaceae bacterium | reverse complement strand
TCATTCCCGACCGCAGCCGCTTTTCGACGGCGGCCGCCCGGAGCAGCGTCAAGGTCATTTCTCTCGCGTCCGAACCGTAAATGATGTCGATGTCCGCCATGTTTTTGCAATCGTCTATTACCCCAATGCCGGCCCCAGCGTCAGTGCGAGGTGATAAAAAAATAAAACTTGATAGGGCATCCGTGCACATTGTAACACATAAACGCAACACATCGTATTTTTCTCTAAATCGGTTGACGGATTACCTGGCAGGTTCGTTTGTGTTGTCTTGTTTACCGGTTTGAACCTGAAATCGCTGCGGGGCGGCGACAGAGCCCACATTCCGATCGTTCCTTCAACCGACAGGTTGCGAAAGACTGCCGGAAGGTGCTTGCGTTTTTTGTACTATTTGTTTATATTGAGTGACAAGCAACCGGTTTTTCGTCGGTTTTTCTTATTTCGAGGCAGACGGTCTGGTCCCGCCACGATTACGAGCATGGATGTCTCCCCTCCCGTTTTGCTCTCCCCTTCCCCGAGATGTCAGCATGTTGAATACCGTTTTGAAAAAGCTCTTCGGTTTAACTGATTCGAAAAACGCAGAGAGCCGCCCCGCTGCCGTCCGCGGCCGCCGATTGCACCTGGAGCCGCTGGAAGGACGGGAATTACTTGCGATTTCCCCGTTTTCGCTAACGTCGTTTTCGTCTTCCGCGATTTCGTGTCCCACTGCAACAGCCTCATATGCAACTTCATCACCGCTCCAATCGGAACCGCCTTTCGCTCTTGGACAAACTTTCCTATTACAAAGTAAACCCGACGCGTCGCTGACGATTTATCTCGATTTTAACGGCCATACCACTTCAAACACACAATGGAACGCCGAGTTTACCGGAGGATTACCGGTCAAAACGCCGGCGTATTCTCTCGACGCAAATCCTGCGTTCAATAATCAAGAATTAACGAATATTCAATACATCTGGCAACGAGTCAGCGAAGATTTCCTGCCGTTCGACGTGAATGTGACAACGAAGGAACCGACGCAGGATCGGCTCATCAAGATCGGCGCCGGAGACAAATTTTTTGGAATTCACGTCGTCATCGGCGGAAGTTCATTCGATTGGTTCGGCCAACCTGCCGGGGGAGTCGCTTATCTTGATTCGTTTTCCTGGAATTCGGATACCCCTTGCTTCGTTTTTCCTCAAGAACTCGGCGGAGGAAATGAAAAGCATGTTGCCGAGGCGATTTCCCACGAAGTCGGTCATACGTTGGGATTGTCACACGATGGAACTTCCATGGAGGAATACTATCCCGGACACGAGGGCTGGGCTCCGATCATGGGAACCGGGTACTATCAGGAAATCGTTCAGTGGAGCAAAGGAGAATACCCCGACGCAAATAACCAAGAGGACGACCTTGCGATTATCACGAAAACAATTTCTTATCGTAAAGATGATTACGGTAACACGAAGGAAACGGCGAAAAATCTCACCTTTACGGGAACGTCCTTTTATTCTTCGGGAATCATCGAGCGAAACACCGACGTCGATTTTTTTCAATTCGTGATAAGTCGGGACGGGTTGTTTGATTTGAGCGTCATTCCGGGAACACGCGACACGAATTTGGATGTTCTCCTGCGATTATACGATTCTTCCGGTCATTTGATCGCACTTTCAGACCCGCCGGAATGGTGCTCAGCCGAATTCTCTGAAATGGAGTTGAAAGCGGGAACCTATTTTTTCAGCGTGGAAGGAACGAAAAAAACGGGTGTCTATTCCGATTACGGTTCACTGGGGTATTACGAAGTCTCCGGCCATACCGTTTATCTGCCGCCGACATCGCCTGCGACCTTCGCGAGTCCTTCGCAGACGGCCAACTCGGTCGCGTTGTCGTGGGCCGCTCCGGACGGTGTTACGGGTTACGTCTTGCAATACCAAAAAGAGGGAGCGAGCAATTGGATCACGGCTCCGGCTCCGGTTCCGAAGGCGACGACGGCGAACGTGGCCGGTTTGACGGCGAACACGCTTTACCATTTCCGGCTCAAATCGCGGACCGCGGCGGGAGAATCCGACTGGGCGACCCTTGATGCGACCACGAAAACCACCGCTCCGACGATCCCGCTGAATTTCAAGAGTCCGTCGCAAACGACCGATTCGGCCGATCTTTCGTGGACGGCTCCCGGCGGTGCGACGGGATACATTTTGGAGTACAAAAAATCGAACGAAACGCAGTGGACCACGGCGACGGCTCCGACCGATCCGACGGCGACGCTCACCGGTCTCGCGGAAAACACGCTTTACAATTTTCGTTTGAAAGCGACCAACGGCGGCGGCGAATCCCCGTGGGCGACGGTTAACGCGACCACGAAAATGACGCCGCCGCGATCGCCGTCGGCCTTCGCGAGCCCTTCGCAGACGGCCAACTCGGTCGCGTTGTCGTGGACCGCTCCCAATGGTGTTACGAATTACGTTTTGCAGTATCAGAAAGAGGGAGCGAGCAATTGGATCACGGCTCCGGCTCCGGTTCCGAAAGCAACGACGGCGAACGTTTCCGGTCTGACGGCCAACACGCTTTATCACTTCCGGCTCAAAACGCGAACCGCCGCGGGGGAGTCCGATTGGGCGAAACTTGACGCGACCACGAAAGCCACGGCTCCGACGATCCCGAAGAATTTCAAGAGTACCGCTCAAACGGCCCATTCGGTCGATCTTTCGTGGACCGCTCCCGGCGGTACGACGGGGTATGTTTTGGAGTACAAAAAATCGAACGAAACGGCTTGGACCACCGCGACGGCTCCGACCGGTCCGGCGGCGACACTCACCGGCCTCGCGGCGAGCTCGCTTTACAATTTTCGTTTGAAAGCAACCAACGACGGCGGTGATTCCCCGTGGGCGACGGTCAACATTTCCACGAAAAGGACGCCTCCGAAATCGCCAAGCATTGACCTGGAACAAAACGTCAAGGCCGTCACCCAAATCCTCGTTCGCGAGAATACGGCGGCCAAGACCGATTCCTTCGACGATGCCTTGGCCGCGAGCCTGACCTGGCTGAACGAATGGAGCGGTTTTTGGGTCGAAATTTGGGCCAAGCCGGAAACCATCGGTCGCATCACCGCCTTCAGCGTCTGCGACTTCGGCTACGAATACGACAGCACGCTTTTCACGCTCGACACCGTCGAGCTCGGCCCGCACTTTATCGGCACGCCCAATATCGCAACGCCGGGCGTGATCGTGATCTCCGGACAGTCCGGCGACGAAACCGCTGCCGGTGAGTGGGTGTTGCTCGCCCGTGTCGGCTTTCAACCGGCGCAACCCACGACGTCGAAGCCCAATGTCGGTGTGCCTCTCGGTCAAAACGGCGAGGTCACCTCACTGCCGTTCTCATTCGCGCTACCTGTCGAAATGTCCGTCACCACACGCGAAGGTGACGCCTCGCCGACAGCCGGAACCGCCAAGTTGGTCTCGGCGACGACATTGCCGGTGTATCCAGTCGTTTACGATCTCAACGACGACAGTTCCATCAATATCGCGGACTTTACGATGTTCGCGACGGCGTTCGGAAGGCCGAGCACGCTGAATTCCGCCGGCTCGAAGTTCGATTTCAATCGCGACGGCGTGATCGATATTGCCGACTTCACGATGTTCGCGCAGGCGTTCGATATATCACGAATCACCGGTTTCTCCAACACTCTGTTGCCTGACATGTCGCAATGGGCGAGTGCGAACGACTCGGCTTTCTCGACGGAAACATTGTTCTTCGCGGGAGCGCCTCTCGAAACATCGTCGACTTCGGTGCGGATTGCGACCGTTTCGGTTTCAACCGAAGAATCGACCGCGGTTGTCAACGAAAGCTCCGTTGCGAGCGGCAACGGCACGGCGTCGCCCGCGGCATTCTTTGCCGGAGAGCAATCCACTCCGGGCTTTGCGTTTGAGAATGCGTTTGCCTCGGACGTTGCTTTCATCGCAACCTGCTACGAGACGGCTTCGGACATGCGGAAAACGTCGCCGGTCCTTTTGACCGCCGTTACGGGACGTTCGATTTACGACCTGGTGATCGAATCGTTGTTTGGCGAGGAGGAGGCCGAGGGCCGTAGTGAAACGGGCGATGCGGCGTGGGACGAGCTGTTTTCGGACGACCTCGCAATGCTCCTCACGACCGTGCCATAATGCTGAATCGCAAAAAACCTTTGCGAAAAAAAACCGTCATTTCGACCATAGCAATGCGCACGGGCGGAATGTAACAGGTCAAAATAATCGACGGATGTCCCTTTACCGCTCCGCCAATCGCAAGAGGTTCAGCGCCCGCTTCAGGTACAGTTCGTCGATGATCGCCGGATGCCCGCCGAACGGAAAGGCCTGCGTCCGGATTCGCGGAACGCCCTGCTCGATTTTGCCCAGGGCGAGAAACACCGGAAGTGCCCCCACACGCTGATTCGGGTAAGGGCCGACCGCGAGCGAATAATCGCTTTCGAACATCTTGAGGGCGTGCCGGGCCAACAGCGCGGCGACCTGCTCGTTCCAATCGGGATGCTCATCGAGCGTCGCGTCCGAGAACTCGGCGGGAATCTCTTGCGACCCGGCCAACTCGCTCGAATATCGGATCGTCTTTCGCAGCGCTTCGGCACTGCGAACGACCAGCCCGCCGAGAAACCGTCCCCGCGTCTCCTCGGACGAACCGAGGGCTTCGCTCAGCCGCCCACGGGTCCCCCATTCCATCACCGAGAGCGTTTTGCCTTCGCGCCGCAGGATTTTGCCGACGACATCGGCCAACGTCTCTTCACCTTCGCCAAAAACGAGGGAGCCGAGTTTTTCGTAAATGATTTTCGCGACCGGGTCGATCTGTTCGAGACATTCCCGCTCGCTCGCCGCCTCGCTTTGAATCCGGAGCGTGATCGTCGCCCGATCGGCGGTGATCCCGACGGTCGGAAAATGCGACCGGTTGATCAGATCGGGCAGCATCCGTTCGATTTGGCTTTCGCCTTCCCCGAAACAGTGAATGGTGCGAAACCGGATCACCCGTTTTTGGCCGCTGATCGATTGGCAGTACGTTTCCAAGGCGTCGCGAACGGTCTCGTTCCACATTTCCCTCATTTCGGCGGGCACACCGGGCAGGGCGATGATCCGGTACGACGGCAGCCGCTTTCCGGCAGCGTTCGAACCGTCTTTTCGGGCGACCGTGATATCGATACCCGGGGCGGTCCCGTTCGGATTGCGGATCGGCGTCGCCCCTTCGGGAAACTCGGCCTGCTTCTCGTTGCGGGCGGGCATTTCGCGCTTCCATTGAGCGAAAATCGCCCTGATTTGTTCGAAAGCCGCCTCGTTCTGCACGAGCGGCACCTCGAGCGCCCCGGCAATCGCTTCCCGCGTCAGGTCGTCGGCCGTCGGCCCCAGCCCTCCGGTCGCGATAATCACATCGGCACGAGAAGCCGCGATTTTGAACACGTCGATATTCGCTTCGAGATCGTCCCCGACGGTCGTATGGTACAGGACGTGAATGCCGAGATCCTCAAGATTGCGACTCAACCACTGCGCATTGGTGTCGAGAATCTTCCCGCAGGTCAGTTCGTCGCCGATTGATAGAATTTCCGCTCTCATAATAACTATTTAGCCGGTACTCCGAGGTACGAATTGATCTTCACAAAAAATTTCGAATCAGGCAGCAGCCGGAAGCGTAAGCGCCCGGTTTTCGACGCGGGAACTCAGGGCAAACCCGGCGCTTACGCTTCGGGCTGCTGTTTGCGACGTTCGATATTTTACACGAAGATCAGCAACCGATATTCCGCGATTTCACTCAAAAAGAATGCGGACGAGAGGACTTGAACCTCCACGCTGTTAGGCACCAGATCCTAAGTCTGGCGTGTCTGCCAATTCCACCACGTCCGCGTGCTGCTTTTAGCCGGTACTCCGCGACTAAGCCCGTTCTTTGAACGTCTTAATCATCATCGGGATCACGGTTCGCAGGTCGCCGACGATCCCGTAATGGGCGAGCGAAAAGATCGGAGCGTTCGGGTCGTTGTTGATCGCGATGATTTTCGCCGATTCGTCCATACCCGCACGATGTTGGATCGCCCCGGAAATGCCGCAAGCGATGTAAAGCGCCGGCCGAACCGTCGTCCCGGTCTGCCCGATCTGGTGTTCGTGTCCGATGTACCCGGAATCGACCGCCGCCCGGGAGGCCCCGACCGCTCCGCCGAACGCTCCGGCCAGCTCGAAAATCAGATCGAAGTTCTCCTTGCTCCCGACCCCGGCCCCGCCGGCGACGATGATTCGCGAGCCCTTGAGATTCAAGTGCCGCTTCTCGACATGCCGCTTGATGATTTCAACGGCGATCGCGGCCGGATCGATCTCGACCGATTCGTTAATCACGGTCCCCTTGCGGTTCGGCTCGGCGTCCCGGAGCGGGATCACCCCTTCGCGGACCGTCGCCATTTGCGGCCAGCAATCGTAATTGACGATCGTCGCGATAATGTTTCCGCCGAACGCCGGCCGGATTTGCAGCAGGAGATTCTTGTGCACTTCCCCCGATTTCGTTTCGGTCACGTCCGAGATTTCGAGGTCGGTGCAGTCGGCGGTCATCCCGCTTCGGGTTGCCGAAGCGACGCGGGGAGCGAGATCGCGGCCCAGAGGTGTCGCCCCGTACAGGACGATTTGCGGGCGGTGTTTCCCGATCAGTTCGAGCAGCACTTTCGTGTACGGTTCGGTCCGAAACTGTTCCAAATGCGGATTCTCGACGAGATAGACCCGATCGACACCATGCTCGATGAGCGGTTTCGCGAGCGGGGCGACGTTTTTGCCCGGCAGCACGGCCCCGACCTGCACCTTGAGCTGGTCGGCCAACTGCCTCGCTTTACCGCACAGTTCCAGCGAAACGTCGTTGAGCTGCCCGTTCTGCTGTTCCGCGAAAACCCAAACCTCGCCGCTTGTATTCTTTTCAATCATGTTGTTGCAATAGACTGTAGGCTATAGACTGTAGACTATAGGCTTTACATAAAAAATCCGACGTTAACCTTACGGAGGAATAATCTGTCTTCAATTTCCACGAGTCGGGGTCCAAGAGAACTGCAAAGTCTCGTCATTTCGACTGAAGCGTAGCGTAAGGAGAAATCTCACCCTCGCGTGAGGGCCGGGATTCCTGCCTTTTCGGCGAGGGTGAGATTTCTCGCTCCGCTCGAAATGACGCATCCTCTTTTCTCTATCTTCTCGCAAATTCAACTTTGCAGTTCTCTTGAGTCGGGGCCCATAAAGCTGGTAAACCCCGATGTGAAAGCCTATAATATAACAAAAATACCGACCTCTTCCAGCCTCCTTTCCCTCGAATTCTGAATCATTCCCTACATTCTTAATTCATAATTCTTAATTCATAATTTTTTCACATGTCCCTTATCCAAAAGCGTGCCTACGCCCGGGTCGGCTTGCTCGGCAACCCTTCCGACGGTTACAACGGCAAGGTGATCGCCGTTATCCTCCGAAATTTTTGGGCGCAGGTCTCCCTCGCCGAATGGGATCAACTCGAAATCGTGCCGAGTCATAACGACGACAGCCGCTTTTCTTCGATCCGCGATTTGACGCAGGACGTCAAGCTGCACGGCTACTACGGCGGCATCCGGTTGGTCAAGGCCGCGATCAAGGGTTTCGTCGATTATTGCGACAAGCGGAATATTTGGTTGCACGACCGCAATTTCATGATCCGTTACGAAACGACGATCCCCAGGCAGGTCGGCTTGGCCGGTTCGAGCGCGATCGTCGTCGCGACGCTGCGGGCGCTGATCGAATTT
This sequence comes from Thermoguttaceae bacterium, assembly GCA_031556455.1. Classification (GTDB taxonomy): domain Bacteria; phylum Planctomycetota; class Planctomycetia; order Pirellulales; family Thermoguttaceae; genus JAVBSX01. Next base: position 2,142 of record JAVBSX010000031.1, on the reverse strand, counting down.
TACGGAATCGAGATCGCTCCGCGGGTTCTGCCTTCGTTGGTGCTCTCGATCGAACGGGAGGAACTCGGCATTCCCGCCGGTTTGCAAGATCGGGTCGCCCAGATTTACGAAGGGACCGTTTTCATGGATTTCGGCGTTTTGGAGAAGGTCGACGGTTTTCCTTGCGGAACATACGAACCGGTCGACCCGGTCCTGTTGCCGCCGCTGTACGTCGCGTTTTCGGCACAAGCGAGCGAGCCGACGGAAGTGTTTCACAACAATTTGAGATTCCGTTTCGAACAGGGCGAGCCGGAGGTCGTCCAGGCGATGGGCGTTTTCGCCGACCTGGCCGAACAAGGTAAGGCCGCGCTTTTGGCCCGCGACTGGGCAACCGTCTCACGGTTGATGAACGCGAATTTCGATCTGCGACGTTCGATTTGCCGGATTCCGAAAGAGCAGATCGAGATGGTCGAGACGGCCCGCAAAACCGGCTCGTCCGCGAAATTCGCCGGCAGCGGCGGGGCGATCGTCGGGACCTATGCTAACGAAGAAGCCTTTGCCGAACTGCAACGGGAACTGGAAAAAATCGGCAGCCTTTGCGTCCGCGTCAAGGTCGTTTGATCCCCCCCAAAAAAGAGCCGAGGACGAAGCGCAGTCCCCGGACCGAACCTCGTAATCTTCAACAGATGTAACAGATTGCCGCAGATGATTTGAAAATGACGCCGCGCGGCGTCGCCGAAAGACCATCTGCGGACATCCGAATCATCTGTTGATAATAAAATGAATTTTCCCGCGACCTTAACCTATAGAAACCGATGAACTGGTACTCCCTCCTCGCCGATGTGATCGTTTTCGTGCACTTCGGCTACATCGCGGTCATTCTCGTCGGGATGCTGCTGATTTTGATCGGTGGTGCGGCGGGCTGGGGATTCGTCCGGAATTTTTGGTTCCGTGCCGTGCATTTGGCGATGATCCTGATCGTTGTCGCGGAAGCCTTGCTGGGGATCATTTGTCCCCTGACCGTCTGGGAGCACGACCTCCGGGTCGCCGCGGGACAGGACGTTTCCGAGGGAACCTTTGTCGGCCGGCTGCTGCACAATTTGATTTTCGTCGAATTTTCGATGGGAATGTTGACCTTTTGTTATTGTCTTTTCGGCCTCGCGGTCCTCGCCTCCTGGTGGTTCGTTCCACCCCGTTGGCCCTGGAAACGCAAGTCGCTCGACGCGCAATACATTGATAACGAACCGAAGAACTCACGACCATGAAAAAAATCGTTCTTGGAATGACCGGGGCGAGCGGGGCCGTTTACGGTGCCCGCTTGCTCGATTTGCTGCTTCGGCTCGGGGCGGAAGCCCATGTCGTCATGTCCCGGACGGCGGAAGCGACGTTTGCCCACGAGCTGGGCATTCCCCAGGTCGTTTCCGATCCGAGGGGAAAAACCTACGAGATTTCCCCGGAAGCCTCGCGGGAAGTCGACCAACAGTTCTTCCTCGTCAACGCGATCGCCGCCTTGCACCGGATGTACAAGTTCCGCGATTTGCCACGGCCCGAAGGGTAAATGCCGGTCGAACCCGGCCTGATGGTCGTACATGGGTACGATGATTTTTTCGCGGCGATCGCCAGCGGCTCCTTCCCGAGCGATGCGATGGTCGTCTGTCCCTGTTCGAGCGGTTCCCTCGGCTGCATCGTGAGCGGCGTCAACCGACATTTGGTGCATCGGGCCGCCGAAGTGCATTTGAAGGAACGCCGACCGCTGATCCTGGTCGTCCGGGAAACACCGCTCTCGCTGATTCAGCTGGAAAACATGGTCGCGATCACGAAATCCGGCGGCACGGTTTTGCCGGCCGCCCCGCATTTTTACGGCGTTTCCGAACCGCACCAGCCCTTGGGCGTCGCCGATTTGATCGACTCGATCGCGGCGAGAATTCTCGACCGGTTGCACATCGAACACCCGATCCAAAACCGCTGGAAAGAAGGGAGTTGAGGCTTTTTGCCGGAAAATTTGTGCTGCTTTCCGTCACCCCCGCGCAGCAATTGTGTTTGCGTCAAGTGAACGAAAAACAAAAAAGGGAAAATTTACGAAATTTCTTTAAAAAGTTGGTTTTCCCAATAAACATCGTTTTTGACCAACGCGTGGGCGATGAGCAACATTTTATGAGCGAC
>JAVBSX010000397.1:0-2963 GCA_031556455.1 Thermoguttaceae bacterium | reverse complement strand
TAATTCGTCGGACAGGAGGGAAACGCTGACCCGATGATCCCCGGACGCCAGGCACCGGGCCGTAAACTTGTAAGTCTTTTCCTGTTTCGGGTCGAGCAGATCGAGCGAATCGAATTGAATGACCCCGCCGTTGACCCGATGTTTCGTCGGCCCTTCGGCGTTGGCGAACTGCATCCCTTCCGAAAGCCGGACGGAAATCGCGACGTTTTGGGAGGCTTTGGTCCCCCGGTTCGTCAACTTGACCTCGTAAGTCGCCGGTTTGCCGATCTCGACCGGGTCGGAGAGGCAAAACACTTCAAACGAAAGCGCCGGGAGTCCGGAAATGCTGACGGCATGCGAGGTTTCCGCCTTCAAATTCTTTTGGCCGATCCCCTCGAACCGAATCGTGTGTTCCCCTTGCCGGACCGGCAGGGCGATCAATTCGATTTCGCCCGCGTCCTGGGCCGGGAGCTCTTCCAAAGCCCAGTGCACCGTATGTGTTCCGGCGTCGTACAGGCCGTTTTGATTCGTACTGACGAATTGCAATCCCGTCGGCAGATGGGCGGTCAACGCGACGCCGTAAGCGGACGCCGTTCCCGGGTTGGCGACCGAAAGGGTGTAGACGGCTTTGCGTTCCAAATACCGTTGTTTCGGTCCGGAAATTTGCAGCATCAGTTCGGGCCCGAGCACATCGACGGCGTAGGCCGCGACCGATTCGAGTTGATTGTTGCCGTTTGCCTTGATCTGGCCCGCGATTCTCCCGAGTGCGAGGCATTGAAGCGACAAGGGGAAACGCTTGGTTTCTTTCGGTTTCAAATCCCCGACGTTGACCTTGATCTCTCGTCCCTTTTCGTGGGCTAAACCGTCCGGAACCTGGAGTTCGAGAACGATACCGCTCGCCGTTCCCGATCCGGGATTGGAGAGCACGAGCGTCAAGGCCGCTTTTTCGCCGAGCAATGCCGGTTCGGCGGGAGCGATTTCCAATTCGAGCATCGCCTGGGTCGCAACGGTCCGGCCGGACGCTTCGGCCGCGAATTGCACGGTCGCGACGCTTCCGAATTCCCCTTCCCTGTTCGGGATCACTTCCATTTCAACGGAAATTTCCTCGTTGGGATTGAGCGAACCGAGCGACCAGGTCAGTTCGCCGTTGAACTGAGGCGAAACGGACGGTTGGGTCGAAACGAGTCGCGTTCCCTGCGGCACGGCGTCGCGGAGGACGATTTCTTTCGCGGTCGCTTTGCCGACGTTGCGAACGACCGTTTTGAAAACGACCGGTCGTCCGAGTTGCACCTCTTGGGGAGCGACTTTTTCGAGGATCAATTGCGGCATCTGGGGACCGTCCAACTGTTGGGGACCGGGCGTTCCGGTTCCTTCGATCGATCGCGGCATCTCGGCGGCCAAACGCTCGCTTCGATTCTCATTGCGTGTGTTGGAAAAGGCGCTCGATCCGGCGACTTTGGGAGCGCTTTGGGAAGGGACCGGCCTCGCTTTGGGATTGGCCGCGAGAACCGGAACGGCCGTCGCCGAAGGGTCGGGCGCGGTGAGCGGGCTCGCGTTTTGCGGGGTTACAATCGCGGCGACATCCGAGGGCGGATCGTTCGGGGGGGCCGTTCTTAACGTGTTCGGACGGGCGGCCCGCGCATCGCCCGGGAGCGGGGCGGCCGAGCCGGAACGCGGGGCGGGGGGATAATTGGCTTCCCGGTCCGAAAGATCGACCATGCCCAAATGATGATCGTCGGCCGCTTCTATTTTCCTGGGTGCGGGAACGGCGAAATCATCGTGTAATTCTCCGACCGGCCCATTCGCCGTCAATGCGGGCGTATCGAGCTGATAAGGATCCGCCGCGCCAAAATCTTCCTGCGTCAATTCAAGGTTGTCCGAAACCGTCGCGTCGAAATCCAATTCGTCGTCCGTTGTCGCGGCAGGTGCAGCCGCAACGGGAGTCGCCGTGCTCTGCGCGGCAAGGGTGATCGGGGATTGCGTCTGTTGAGTCGGTTGGGGACGCCGCAATTGCGGTTCGGACGGTGATCGAAGCGGGTTGTCCCGGGTTTTGGCCAACGGAGCGGGCAAAGCGGACGGTGTGGGCGATGTAGACGGGAGGGCGGAAAGCGGCGAAACCGCGCCCGGACCTCGCTGGGGAACCTTGGGAACCGATCCCGCATTGACGGCGGACGGGGAAACGAGCCGACGCGGGGTGGGCGAGGGGGCGACCGTCGTCGATCCGACCGGAGCAAGGGGCGGATCGTTCGAAAGGTCCAAGGTCGGATCATTTTGCAACAGTTCGTTGGCCGGTGCTGCCGCGTTTGCATGATTTCTTGGCACTCCGAAGACGAAAACGTAAAGCAAAACGGGGGCAATAGCCAAGCTTATTGCAAAAACGGAGGTTCCTAATGTCGGGCGTTTCATATTCCGCGTATCCTGTTAGATCATTCGAATAATAAAATCAAAAGACTTTTGAAGGTCTTTGGGGGATTATTACCAAATTCGGGAGGATAGGAAAAGGGCAATTTGAAAAGAAATCAGGATTCTCACCCCGAAACGCGAAATCAGCGAAAAAGAAACCGCCTATTTTATTCAATTTGCCTATGTCAGACATTTAAAAACAGAGCGGGAAGCGTTAGTGAGTGCTAATAACACTTGCATACGCTTTCCGCTCTGATGCCGAGAGCCCGGAGTACCGGCTAAATTAACCTATTGGGCGAGGATCGCGTCCATTTTTTCGAGGACCGCCGCAGCCTTGCTCTTAACATCCTCGGAAACGCTCGATTTGGAGAGCATTTCGCAGGTTTTGTACAGGCCCTTCCCCTTCTCGCTGAGCGAATACTTGATGTCCGACTGCAACCGCCCGCCCGAGGTCGTAAACCAGGGGCTGCTCAGCGGTCGGTTGTCGAGCTTCAACACCGAATTGCAAACGGCCTTGAACTCTTTGCCGTCTTTCAACGCCGATTCGCTCACGATTTGCACGATTTCCCGCCAATCCGATT